>CAYGYY010000051.1:0-15116 GCA_964354265.1 uncultured Actinomycetota bacterium | reverse complement strand
GTTCAATATTGATGGTGAACCAGGTGCACGTTCTACGCTTGGTTACTCAGGTGCAAATGAATATAATCTTGGTATCATTTTAGGGAATTATTTCTTTGAAGAAGTTATGCAGGGTAAAGGAGAATATATAATATTTCCAGGTAGTGCTTCATTAAATGTTCTGGTACATAGAATGGATGGTTATAAAAAAGCTCAGGAAGCATTCCCAGATATAAAACTTATTGATATTATTGAAACAGGCTGGGATGCAACTAAAGCTTATGCAGTCGTGGAAAATGCCTATACTGCACATCCTGAAACTACAGCAATGATGGGTACTGACTTTTTCTCAGAGCAAATAGGTGCTTTCGTTAATAGGAACAATCTTAAAGACACGGTCAAAGCTGCATTGTTTGACCCGACCCCAGGAATAATAAAATATCTACAATCGGGAGATGCACAGGTTGTTATGGGACAAAATCCATATTTACAGGGTTTTTATGCAGTAATGCAGGGATATCTATATCTTGTACAGACTCAGCCTGGTCTTGAAATTGACACAGGGCATGAGCTTATAACTCAAGAAAATATGCAGTATTACTTGGATTATTATGGTTTGGATTAAAGTTGTTTATAATAGTGCATGTTTTTGAGTAATTAAACGAAAAATGGGGCTATAAGAAATGAATTTTGAAGTTTTTTATAGCCTCATAAAATAAGTAGTAAAAATGTTATTAATTATTATATAATTTTTATTTATTTAATTAATAATAAAAAGAAAAATATGGAGCATGAAAATGACAAAAGTAAGCGGAAATACTGAACTATCTGGATTCAGGTTATTTTGGTCAAGATTTAATGAGAGGGGTATATTATTAGTACTAATTGGTTTATGTATTATACTCTCAATAGTAACGCCAAATTTTAGACAAGTTACAAACGTCATAAATATTACAAGGCAGATAGCAGAAATCAGTATAGCGGCAATAGGAATGACGTATGTAATAATCGTTGCTGAAATAGATCTTTCAATTGGTTCAGTTTATGGATTATGTGCGATGGTTGCAGGAAAAATGCTGGGGCGCAATATATCTATACCTCTTGTCATTATTATAGCCATTGCTGTTGGCGCAGCAATCGGGTTGTTTAATGGCGCCATAACTACTAAACTAAAGGTACCTGCTTTTATTGTCACTTTAAGTGTTTTAGCTCTTGCAAGAGGTGCTGTTAATTTTTTAGCAGAGGGTTATTCATTAAGTGTTTTTCCAGCTTCAGCAAACCCATTTTTTGCAATTGGTGGAAATATTGGTAGAATCCCCATTCAAATTTTTATAATGTTTGTACTTTTTACAATTGCAGGAATTATCCTTGCAAAAACAACTTTTGGTTTCAAGATTTATGCTACAGGGGGCAATAAAGTTGCAGCCCAACTTACAGGTATTAATACGGATAGAATTAAAATATACTGCTTCATGATTTGTGGTGCGACAGCTGCTATATCCGGTATTATTTCCCTAGCCTATCTCCAATCTGTGCATCCTTCTGCTGGGATTGGGCGTGAAATGGATGTAATAGCTGCTGTCATAGTCGGTGGTACATATTTATATGGAGGAAGAGGAACAATACTTGGCACATTCATAGGTGCTGCAATAATCGGCGTGGTTAGAAACGGAATGGTTCTTATAGGCATACCAGCATATGGACAAGAAGCTTTTATTGGATTTGTAATATTAATTGCAGTTATCTTGGATACATTACTAAGGCGAGAAAAGCAATAAAATATTCTGGAGGTATCTATGGAGGAAAATATTTTTATTGAATTTGAAAATATAACTAAATTTTTTCCAGGGGTAAAAGCTTTATCAGAAGTATCTTTTTTTATAAGAAAAGGTGAAATCCATGCTCTTGTAGGAGAAAATGGCGCTGGTAAATCCACCTTAATAAATATTTGTAGTGGGGTTTTATTACCAAATGACGGACATATTTTGCTGGAAGGATCTCAAGTTAAATTCAATGCACCGAAAGATGCAGAAAGACATAAAATTTCCACTGTTTTCCAGGAAATACCAGTTTGTTCCAATATGAGCGTATCTCAGAATATTTTTTTGGGAGCTGATCCAAAGTCAAGGTTTGGTTTTCTGGATAATACTTTTATGAATAAGGAAACCATTAGGCTTCTAAGTATTTTTAATATAAAGAGAAAGCCAACAGAATTGATGAAAAATTTATCGCTTGCGGAACAATCAATTGTTCAGATTTTAAGGGCAGTTAATAATGAACCCGATTTTCTTATTTTAGACGAACCAACATCTTCATTATCTATTGAACAAAAAGATATTTTATTTAATTTCTTAAAAAAATTACGCAATGAACATAAATTAACTGTGCTTTATGTTTCGCACAGGCTTGAAGAAATATTTGAAATTGCAGATCGTATAACAGTGCTTAAAGATGGATTATATATAAATACTGTAAACACTCCAGATGTAAATATTGATAATATAATAAACATGATGGTAGGAAGAGACATTGATAAATATTTTTATGAAAAAAGCAAGCACTTTGGGGAGAATATATTAGAAGTCATGAATCTTTCCAGTGGAAAAGTCCTTCACAACATAAGTTTCAGTATTAGAAAGGGTGAAATTTTAGGAGTTGCAGGGCTACAGGGAGCAGGGAGAACTGAGCTAGGAAGGGCTATTTTTGGGGCAGATAAAATAGATTCGGGAATTTTTACTATTTATGATAAAAAAGTTCAAATTAAAAATGTAAGCAATGCTATAAATCATGGTATAGCAATGATTTCCGAAAACAGGAGAGATCAGGGTATTATTCCATTTATGACAGTAAGTGACAATCTTATTATGGTCGCACTTAAGAAAGTCTCAAAGTTTGGTTATTTTATAAATAACCGCATAAGGAATCTCGTAAAAACTTATGTAAATAATTTCAGCATTAAAGTATCCAGTCCTTTGCAAAAAATCGCTAACCTCAGTGGTGGTAACCAACAAAAAGTTATAATATCCAGGTGGCTGGCAAATGAGCCAAAACTGTTGATTTGTGATGAGCCGACACGCGGAATAGATGTAGGTTCAAAATCTGAAATACATTCTTTGATTGTTAATCTGGCAAAAAATGGTATGGCAGTTTTGTTGATTTCATCAGAGTTGCCGGAACTTTTAAGTATATGTGACAGGATTATAGTAATGCGTAATGGAAGAATTACTGGTGAACTTGAACATAAGGATGCAACTGAGGAAAAAATAATGTATATGGCTACAGCACTTTAAAGAGCAAAATATTATTTTGTAATAAAAACTATAAAAGGATTTAAATAATCAGTAATAGAAAGAGGAAGAAATGTACGAAAGGGAAAAAGAAGAGATTATTAAGACAGCAAAAAAACTTATTGCATGTGGACTTATCAAATTAACTACAGGCAATTTAAGTGTTAGGATTGGTGAACATATTGTTATTTCACCATCCGGAATGGATAAAAGCGAGCTTGATATTGATGACATACCAGTTATCGATATTGATGGTAATGTAGTTGAAGGTATAAGGAGACCGTCGAAGGAGACTGATGGAAACCTTTACATTTATAAAAAGATGCCACAGGTCAAGGCAATTATACATACACATCAAGTCTATGCTTCTGCTGTCGGACTTGTTGGGGATATGCTTCCACCGATATTAACAACACAGGCAAGCGCAGTTGGTGGTGCAGTCAGAGTAACGCCATATGCGCCTGCAGGAAGCGAACAGATAGGTATATATGCTGTGGAATATCTTGAGGATAAAAAAGCAGTAATACTTAAGCACCATGGCGTATATGTAATTGGGAGCGATTTAAATGATACTCTGCATACAGCAGTTTACCTTGAAGAGGCATCACAGACATATCTTGCAGCAAGGGCAATATGTGAACCTCCGGTTCTCGTGGACTGGCAGATCAAGAAAGCCCATGAGATATATAAGGATTATCTGGTGGAAAAATAGGAAAATCCGATGAATATAGAAAATAATCTCTTACTGGAATTTTTCGCGAAGTTGTTTCTTTGCAGGCGCTTTGAGGAAAAAGTATATCAGCTCATACTTGACGGAGTTGTTCTTGGGTCAGTACATCTTTCCCTGGGTGAAGAGGCTGCTGCAGTTGGTACCATAGGAGCGCTGGAAAAGTCAGATTATATCCTGCCCACCCACCGCGGCCATTGCCAGCACCTTGCAAAGGGTGCGGACCCCAACAGGTTAATGGCTGAGCTTGCCTGTAAAGAGCAGGGCTATTGCAGGGGCAACAGCGGTTCCATACATATCTTTGATAAGGAAAACAATAACCTTGGAAGTAATGGCATTATAGGAGCCCAATTTCCAATTGCAGTGGGTGTTGGCCGGGCCATAAAATATAAAAAAATGAAGGACTGCGTAGCCTGCTTTACAGGAGATGGGGCTACAAACCAGGGATGGTTTTATGAACTTTTAAACCTTGCTTCCCTCTGGAACCTGCCGGTGATAATAATATGTGTCAATAACCTGTATGGAATGGGCACGCCATATTGCAATACTTCACTTGTCAGCGTCAATGAAAAACCCCGCCTTTTTAAAATAAGGTCTGAAGTTGTGGACGGAAATGATGTCGAAGCTGTATATCTTTTAATGAAAGAGCTTGTATATTTGGCAAAAACAGAAGGAAAGCCTGCTTTGCTTGAATGCCTTACTTACCGCTGGATGGGTCATTCCGCTTTTGACCAGCGGCCATACCGTCCGAAAGAGGAGATAGCAAAATGGAAAAGTATGGACCCTGTAAAAAGAACTGAGAATAAACTCAGGCAAAGAGGAGTAAACTCTAAGGTAATTGATGAGATAAAGGATAAAGTCAATGCTCAGGTTGAAGAGGCAGCGGATTTTGCAATAAAAAGCAAGTTCCCCGAATTTGATACTTCTATGCAAATGTAAGAAAAAATTAAAAAAATATAGCAAAAAGCTGGAGCATTTAAAATTATGAAAAAAGTCAAATATAAAGATGCCATAAGGGAAGCAATGATGGAAGAAATGGCAAAGGATCCTGATATTATTCTTGTCGGTGAAGATATCGCTAAGGGCTATGAAGGGTGTTTTGGAGTCACGAAAGGCTTATGCCAGGTTTTCGGTGAAGAAAGGATAATAGATATGCCCATTTGTGAAGCAAGCGTCATAGGATGTGCCCTGGGGGCTGCACAGCTTGGAATAAAGGTGATTGCAGAAGTGATGTTTGAGGATTTTATAACAGTATGTTTTGATGGCATTGTGAACCAGGCTGCCAAATTAAAGACACTATCAGGAGGCCAGTATAACGCTTCTGTAGTGATAAGGACCCCCGGCGGTTCTGCCGGTTATGGTGCGCAGCATTCCCAGTGCCTTGAATCTATTTTTATGCATGTGCCAGGATTATATATAGCCATACCCTCTAACGCCTATGATGCAAAGGGTCTTATGAAGACAGCCATCAATTTTGGCGGACCGGTACTCTTTTTTGAACACCAGAAGCTTTATAATACAGAAGCCGAGATACCTGATGACGAATATACAATACCTTTCGGGAAAGGAAATGTACTTAATACAGGTAAAGACATTACAGTTGTAGCTTTTTCTTATATGGCGCTTTTGGCCCTGGATGCCTGTAAAAGCCTGGAATCATCCTATGGCGTCAGCATTGAGGTAATAGATCCAAGGACACTTGTCCCACTTGATTTTGAGATGATATCAGCATCAGTAAAAAAAACAGGGCGGCTTGTGACAGTAGAGGAAGGTGTTCTAAGGGGAGGGGTAGGTTCAGAACTTGTAGCCAGGATAGGGGAAGAATGTTTTGACTATCTTGATGCGCAGACAAAAAGGATAGCTTCACTCAACTTCCAGATTCCCATATCCCCACTTATGGAAAAAGCAGTAATTCCAAATAAAGACAGTATAATAAATGAGATAGCTGCTTATCTTGACCTAAAATAAAAATATCAATAACATTAATTAAATTACAGGATTTATCAATATAATTACATGCAACTATCACCAAAATAACCTGTGCAGCAGGATGATTGAGGTATAAAATATTTTTTTAAAGGAGAGAACAAATGAGTCTGATTGTTTCACTTGACCTTGGAATTACTCTTGCAAAATGTGTAATTTATGATGAGACAGGCATGGCAGTATCGGAAGCGCAGGAAGAGATGAACCTCAAATATCCCGGGCCAGGAATGGCAGAGCATCCTTCAAATGATTTTTACAAGGCCAGCTGCCGAATGTTGAAAAAAGCCGTTTCAGATCCAAAAGTAAATAAAAAGGATATAAAATGCATAACTGCGGACAGCCAGATGGGCGGAGTAGTGACCGTCGATAAAAACTATGAACCTGTTACTTATTTTGACAGTCCTCTTGATAATAGGGCAAGTGAAGAAAACAGCTATATACATGACAATTTTGGCGATATTATCATATCCAGGAACGGGGCTTTTTCGTGGTTTGGACAAAAAATACTTTACTGGCAGAAACAGAAGGGTTTTATTAAGGATATTGCAAGTTTTATACCACCTTCAGCTTTTGTTGCAGGAAAATTGGCCGGGCTAAAAGGCAGCCAGGCATTTATAGATGATGTATCGATAGCACTATCTGGACTTTCAGACCTTAAAGCGGCAAAGTGGGATGAAGAGCTTATCAGACTTTTAAAAGTGGATAGCTCAAAGCTTCCATTGATAAAAAGACCCACCGACATTATCGGGACAGTTACCAGTAAAGCAGCTGAAGAAAGCGGTTTACCCGAAGGGGTTCCTGTTGCAGCAGGATGCGGTGATATATCAGCGGGCTTTACAGGTGCAGGCATAATAAGCCAGGGACAGATGATTGATATTTCAGGGACAGGATGCATGATGGGGGCAGCTATAAACGAATTTAAATGTGACCTTAAACACCGGACTCTTTATTGCACAAAATCTCCGGTTAAAGACATATATTACCTTCATTCCATTGTCCCTTCAGGAAAGACTCATAAATGGTTTATAGACGAGTTCTTTACTGAAAAAAAATCTGAAGTAAGTGAAATGGGCGGAAATATATATGATTTCCTTGAAAAGCAACTGGAAGGTATATCTCCGGGTTCTGATGGTCTTATATCAATAAATTTTCTCCAGGGCCGGTATTCTCCCCCCGACCCTTACACCAGGGGGCTTTTCATTGGCCATACCTGGGCGCATTCCAGGTTGCACTTCCTGAGATCCATAATGGAATCGATGGCTTATGACCACTACCTTACAAAAGAGTTAATAAACGAGATTGTACCAGATCTTGACTTTAAAAGCATAACTGCTATAGGAAGCGGGGCAAAAAGCCGTTTCTGGATGCAGCTTAAATCAAATATCCTCCAGGTACCTTACCGCAACCTCATAAGGAGTGATTCATCTTCACTTGGCGCAGCAATTGTTGGAGGCTGCGCTGTCGGGCTTTTTAAGGATATTGATAAGACAATCAATGGCTTTGTAACAATAAAAGATGAAGTCCACCCTGTAGTAGAAGAAGATAAAAAATACGCAAAATATATTGAGATATACAAGGAACTCTTCGGGATTCTTAAGGACACTTACCGTAGGCTTGCATAGAATTCTGTAATATTATCCAACACAATTGCTGGATCAACATTGATACGGTAAAATTGCAGATTATTAAACAGCCGTATAACCCCCGTCGATTGCAAAAGATGCGCCGGTAACCCATGTGGATTCATCAGAGGCAAGGTATACTGCCGCCCATGCAATATCTTCCGGATAACCTATCCTGCCGACAGGATGAAGCGAGTTTATGTAATCAATAATCTTTTCTCTTATATCCTTCAGGTTTTCAACCATTACCCATCCAGGACATATTGAATTCACCCTAATTTTATCTTTTGCAAGGTCGACAGCCATGCTCTTAATAAGCCCTTCCTGGGCAGCTTTGGAGGAATTATAGCACCCTACATTTGCTTGGCCTATCTTTGCGGATATAGATGTAATCATGATTATTGAACCCCCGCCGGATTTTCTTATCTCGGGAATAGCATATTTTGAGGATAAAAAGCTTCCTTTGGCATTAATTGCCTGGTACTCGTCCCACTCTTCTTCGGTCGTATCCTCAATTGTAAAGGACCTTGCAGGATTTTTACCTGCATTATTTACAAGTATGTGTAATGCTCCGAATTTAGATACAGTCTTACTGATAAGATTTTTGACGTCATCCGCCTTTGAAACATCGCAGCGGATCCCGATTATATCATTGCTGCCTATGTCTTCAATTGTCCTGCGCAGCCCTTCATCATTCCTTGAGCATATTGCAACCTTTGCACCCTCTGATAAAAATATTTTGGCCATACCTTTACCTATCCCTGTGCTTCCACCTGTTATAATAGCAACTTTTCCGTTTAACCTGCCTGGCATTTGCCCCCCTTTTTATTGATTATGCTTATTTTGTTTTAAAAGGTGTAAACCATCTTTTAATAAACTCCATATCTGTGAATTGTATTTATCATTGTCACAAAGTTTTCAAAAGGCATCTGGTTTACATCGCTTATAGTGCCTGCAATGAATCTGCCGTTTTCTTTTAAGGCAAGCACCACCTCTTTTACATAGCGCTCGGTATCCTCTGCGGTGCCCCTGATGATTATATCCGTATCGATTCCACCGTAAAGGCAAATATTTTCACCATACTTTTTTTTAACCTGGCGGAAATCAAGCCCATTGGCATCAATAGGAAACAGAGCCGAACATCCCAGTCCTATTATCATATCCATTATCTTTTCGGGATTTCCGTCGCAATCAAAAATAATCGGTTTTCCCGCATTTAGCGCCGGCTCATAGAACTTTTCAGCTCTTGGAATATACCATTTCTTCAGGAGGTCCGGATTTATCATCATGCCATGCTTATGGGCCAGGTCATCCCCGGACATCATTACATCAAACCCTATTTTTATGCCTTCCCGGACTATTTTGTAAAAATAATCCACCTCGGCATCAAGTATCTCCTCGATAAGAACTGGGTCATCATATACAAGGCGGAAAAAATCATTTCCGGACAGGCTTCTGTAGAACGGGACAAACATATTGCCCACCTGAAGAGTTATGGCAAGGTCCGTATCCTTTAACGCTTCCCTGTAAGCCTTCAGGTACCCCATCCTGTCAGCCACATCTTCATCTGACGGGAGTATTACTTTTTGCCAGTCCTTCCTGCTCTTGACGCTTCCATCTGTGATAAGCTCAGCTATTCCATCTTTATTTATTTTCCTGAAAGGAGTGTAACAGGCGACGACCATGGTCGAATCCTGGCAAATGCTTTTGCAGACCTGGATAAAATCCTGGGGATACATGGGAATTATCATATCTCCATGCGCGGAAGACCTTTCATCGCATTTATAAGGGTCACCAACCGCAGCGCATGTGTTGCCCGCCTTTCTGCCTAATATTTTTTCTACGATCCTGTCATCAATGAAATGCTCAAAAAGGGGTACTTTATCCATCCCTTCACCCCTAAAGGCTGCAAGCAGCCTTTTTTTATCAGGCTTATATCCCAGAGTATCAAATCTGTCCATATCTGCTCACTTCTCTTTTTTTTGCTTCTGTTTCTACTATCCTTATGAGCTTTATAAAATTAAGAGGATCAATCGACGCCCTTGCAGCTCCTGCACCGTCTACTTCATCAATGCTTACAATACCTTGTATATTTTCAAGGTTAACGCTGCCGCCATATAGGATCCTGACCTGCGCAACTATTTCTTTAGCGTAGACCTCAGAGAGCAGGAGTATTGTTTTTTTGTGCATTGTTTGGATTGTTTCCAGTGAAGCAGAATCCTTACAGCCTATAGCCCATCTTGGCTCATAAATTATTATTATTTTCTCAAGATCCTCAGGCATAACACCATTAAGCCCTATCCTTAACTGTTTTCGCAGGATATATTCAGTCATTCCCTTCTCAAGCTCTTCCGAGGTCTCACCAATAAACATCATTGGAGCTATTCCGTTCCTCAGGCATGCATGGACTTTCCTGTTTACATTTTCATCTGACTCAAAAAAAAGGTTCTTCCTTTCTGAGTGCCCGATATATGCGCTGTCGCAGCCAAGGTCTTTAAGCATCAGGGGGGAAACTTCACCTGCAAATGAACCGCTGTCTTCCCAGAACAGATCCTGCACACCTACTTTTATACTCATATCTGCAAGATTTTTTTTTACGTATTCAAAGGATAAGAAGTCAGTCATTATATGGATTTCAAGGATACTGGAATCAAAGCTTTTAAGGTTTTCCCGAATTTTTTCAACATAATCCCGGACATCTTTCCTGGATTTCATGTATATTTTCCAGTTTGACCACATTATCATTTTTTTGGTGGCATTCATTGTTAACTCCTGCAAGCAATATTAAAAAATTAAACCGTTCAAAGACTCTGGGGATGAGTATATTTAGTGCTTATGACACAGCCAGTCTTTTACTTAGCAACTGATGTTTTTTATTTTTATTTTTTTTATTGGTTTATACCTGTTAATTTGTGATGCCAGTATGGATAAATAAGCTGAATCTGGCTGAATTTGTCAAGCTCTGTGAGCTCATCATCCGATAATTTCCAGTCCAGAGCTTTTATATTATCATAGAGCTGCTCTTTTTTCCTTATTCCAAGCACAAGCGAGGAGACTGCGGGTTTTGCAAGAAGGTAGTTTATTGCAACCTGGGCAATGCTGCATCCGTGCCTGGAAGCGGTATTTTCCATCTTTTCAATAATATTAAAAGCTTTGCCCTCATCAACAGGAGGTATAAAGTTTGATTTCTCATTATCGCCGACTCTTGTTCCCTTTGGAAAAGGAACACCTTTCCTGAACTTGCCTGACAAATATCCACCTGAAAGCGGGCTCCAGACCATTATTCCCAGTCCCTGGTCCAGGCACAGGGGGACTATCTCGTTTTCTATCTCCCTTGCAAGAAGCGAATAATAACCCTGGTAAGTAATAAATCTTTCAAACCCATGCTTTTGGGCTATGCACAGTGATTTCATCAGGAACCATGCGGAATAATTTGAACAGCCGATATACCTTACCTTACCCTGCCTGACAAGATCATTAAGGGCGCTCATTGTTTCCTCTACAGGTGTGTTCAGGTCCATGCTGTGCATCATATAAATATCGATGTAGTCCGTGTTCAGCCTCTTAAGGCTATTGTTGCAAGCTTCAATGATCCTGTATCTTGAAAGGCCTTCATCGTTAGGCCGGTTTCCTGTCCGAAATCTTGTTTTTGTGCAGATGATTGCATCTTTTCGCTTTGCTCCAAGTGCCCGTCCCAGGATTTCTTCTGAAACACCACCGGAATAAGCATCTGCAGTATCAAAAAAATTGACGCCCCCCTCAAAAGCAATATCTACAATATATTTTGCCTCAGATGGTCCTACGTTTCCTATTTCAGCAAACTTCCCGACTCCCCCGAAAGTCATAGCGCCCAGGCACAGCGCAGACACTTTTAATCCTGATTTTCCGAGATAACGCATTTCCATGGCATTTCCTTTTCTTTGATTTCAATCACAAAATCATACTCTATGTTCTTACATCAAACCCGGTTTAAAAAAAATCCGGAATTTAAAAATTCTATTTTAGCTATACTATCAAATATTAAAAAATATTAAAATTACATTATTGGTTATCGGGTTAAAATCAGTCTTTTAATCCTGCAGGAAACGGCACAATTTAAAAATTTTTATTTAGGGGAGGATTTATGAATCCAAGGGAAAGGGTTATGGCAGCTATTTTAAAAAAAGAAGCCGACAGGGTTCCGGTAGACAATAACGGCAATGTCTCAGGAATGCATGAAGTCGCCTACAGGAATCTACTGGAATACCTGGGGATGGAAGACGAGATAAAGATATACGACTATGTCCAGCGGCTTGCAATAGTAAAAGATGAAATAAAGGATATGTTTGGTGTTGATACCAGGTATCTATATCCCAACGCACCTGGCAGCTATATATTTTCTGAAAATCCCGACGGGACCTTTGCAGATGAGTTTGGAACAGTCTACAGGAGGGTCGGCTATTATGCAGATGTCCATTTTGCCCCATTAAGGGGTAAGACCCTTGAAGAGATTAAGGCATTTAAATTGCCTGACCCCAAAGATCCTTCAAGATTTACAGGACTCAAGGCAAAATCGAAAGACCTTAATGATAACACTGTGTACTCTCTTTGGGCTGGAGTTGTTTCAAGCATTTTTTATTTTGCCTGGTGTCTCAGGGGCCTGAATGATTTCATGACAGATATTTACGGCGAACCTAAAACTGCGAAGTACCTGATGGATGCAATAGTAGAGTGGAATACCGGTTTTTTTGAAGGATTTTACGGGGAGATAGGCGATTATATCGATGTTTTCTGGATTGGGGATGACTGGGGGATTCAATGCGGACCAATAATCTCTCCACAATATTTTAAGAAAGAAGTCGTTCCCAGGTTTAAAAAAATGATTTCATTTATCAAGACAAAAACAAAAGCCAGGTGCTGTTATCACTCATGTGGTTCGACGTACTGGTGTCTTGACGACCTGATGGAAATGGGTGTCGATATTGTCCATCCGCTGCAGGCTAATGCACGGGGCAATGAATCAGCCATTATAAAAAAAGATTATGGCGACAGGCTTATATTCCATGGAGGGACAAACAACCAGGGAGTGTTCCACAAAGATATACATTCCCTGACCGTAGATACTCTTAAAAAGATAAGGGATTATGCACCTGGCGGAGGCTATATTTTTTCATCAGGACATAATATACAGGCAAATATGCCTCCTGAAAATATTATCAGGCTCTTTGAGCTGGCGCGTGAATATGGAAGGTATCCAATAGATTTTGACGCTATCGATAAAAGAATTGAAGAGGAAGAAAAGCTTATTTCGGGCTCAGATGTTTGATAAAGAATATGTCAGTTTCTTTTTTGGCTTTAACAAGGAAGTTAACATTTAATTTTTTAACGATATATTAAAAGTAGTATAATTATTAAATTAATAATTCCAGTTCTTATTTCCCCTTAATATGAGTGGAGGGTAAAATGGGAAGAAAAATATACTCTTTATTAATTATTTTAACACTTCTTGTACCGCTTGCCCTGGCTGGTGTTAACTGTAGAAAAGTAATATCCGAACCAATAGTAATACCGGAACCTTCATATTGGCCTACAAATGGATGGGAAAGTGCATCCCCGGAATCTCAAGGTTTTGACTCTGAAAAACTCCTTGGCAAATTAAATGCAATCAAGCAAAAAGGTATGGATATACAAAGCTTGATGATTATACGAAATGGTTCAGTTATCCTTGATGCTTATTTCTATCCATATGATGGCTCAACATATCATGATGTCGCCTCAGTTACAAAAAGTGTTATGACAACTCTAATAGGCATTGCCGCCGATCAAAGTAAACTTTCCCTGGATGACCCAATCCTGTCGTTTTTTCCAGATCGTACTTTTTCTAATATGGATCCAGCAAAAGAACAGATAACAGTACGCCACCTGGTCTCTAACAGTTCCGGGTTTCGTTTCGATGAGAAAGACGATGCAGCTACGATAAGTGCTATGACAGAGAGTGATGATTGGATACAGCATGCATTAGATCTTCCTTTAGCACATGAACCAGGAACTCACTTTGCCTACTTTAGCCCCGGAATGCATTTATTATCAGCAATACTTCAGGAAACAACAGGAATGACAACGCTGGAATTTGCAGAGGCCAATCTGTTTAAACCTTTAGGCATCACCGAAGTTTACTGGCCATCTAATTCACAGGGCTATACCATCGGCTATGGTGATTTATGTTTATATCCTGTAGATATGGCTAAAATAGGTTTTCTCTTTTTGCATAATGGAAAATGGGAAGGTAAACAAATTGTTTCAAAACAATGGGTAAGTGAAGCTACAAAGAAGCAATTACCCACTGGAGAGGGAAAAGAAGGATATGGTTATGGCTGGTGGATTTCCAGTCCCAATGAGAAATTTCCCTACTACCGAGCTTATGGACGACAAGAACAAATAATAATGGTAATTCCATCCATTAATACATTAATAGTCACAACAGGGGCAGGCTATGATATTGATAAGATTGTTAAATATGTACTTGCTTCTATTGAAGACCTTGAACAACCATTACAGGAAAACCCATCTGGTGTAGAAAAATTAAACAATATTATCAGTTCGTTAAAACAAACTCCTGAACCTCAAGAGGTTTCACCTCTTCCAGAAATAGCTGGCAAAATATCAGGAAAGACCTTTACCTTTGAGCCAAATGAATTGACTGTTGAATCTTTTAGCATTGATTTCGAGAATGAAAAAGAAGCTATGATTAAGCTAAAAATTGTAAATGAGCCACTTCCAAGGAATATAGTCGTCGGGCTTGATAGTTTGTGGAAGCCAAGTGCCAGCGGAAAAGCTGCAGTTTCGCGTGGCTATTGGGAAGATGAAAATAATTTTATTTGGGAATACAGCGAGGGTCCAGGTTTAAACAATTATAGTTTTAAACTGTATTTTGAAAATGATAAAGTAATTCTGGAAGTACTGGCACCTGCATCAGTGGCAGGTTTTACTATTGAAGGTAATTTAAATTAAATAGAAGGAGTAATTAAATGACAGAAGAAAAACCAAGCGGTCTTGCAATCGCATCATTGGTTACAGGGATATGTTCCTTGTTTCCATTATTGGGCACAGGTCCGGGCATAGCGGCTCTTATATGTGGCATTATGGATCTTGTCAGAATAAAGTCCGGGAAATCAAGTGTAAAAGGCAAGGGCTTTGACATCGCAGGGATTGTTCTTGGTTCAATAAGTATTGTCTTGTTTATAATTTTACTTTCAATTGGAATATTAGAAATCTGGTATGATATTTTTTAAAATTATTATATCCTCTGTTAAAATTTGCTATTTAAATTAAATATTTCTTTAAAATATTGGTTCAAAATTTCACATTCTGGGAATTTTGAGTAAGAGGCTTATTTAAGAAGGAGGCTTATAAATGGTTAAACCTGAATTATTTAAAAATAGGATGCAAAAAAAGGACAAAAGGGTATTATTTTTGTCATATGTTTTAATGCCTGGACTCTTATTTTTTGTCATGTTTCTTTCTTCCTGCTCAGTT
>CAYGYY010000050.1:0-15238 GCA_964354265.1 uncultured Actinomycetota bacterium | reverse complement strand
CTTGCGCTTGTTCTTTAAGAGTTTTTACGCTCTTTTCTGCAGTTTCTTTTGTTGCTGTTTCTTCATCCATCGCGGTATCTTTGGAAACCCTTTCTTCACCATTTCCGCCTTTTTTCTTTTTATCCTTTTCTACCATGATCCCACTTCCTTTAAAAACTCATTATGATTATTCACTATCATACTTTACAACCGAAAAAACTTCATATCCCTTAAGCATGCCCCGCGGGTTTAAAAATTCAAGCTCAATAAAAAAACAAAAACCTGCAACAATACCTGCTCTGCTCTCTACCAGCTGGGCCTGTGCCTTTGCAGTCCCCCCTGTTGCTACAAGATCATCAACTATAAGGACCCTGTCACCTTTTTGAACCGCATCTATATGCATTTCCATCACATTGCTTCCGTATTCCAGGTCGTACGAAGCATTACAGGTCTTGTATGGGAGTTTACCAGGTTTTCTTACTGGTATAAACCCTGTGCCGAGTTTATATGCAAGCGTTGCGCCGAAAATAAACCCTCTTGCTTCCGCACCAATAATGGAATCTATTATTTTATTTGCATAATGCTCTGCCATCAAATCGATTGCATACCTGAATGCCTGGCTATCGCCAATTACAGGGGTAATATCCCTGAAAACTATCCCTTTTTTTGGAAAATCAGCTATATTCCTTATTTTTGACTTCAGGTCCACTTTTTAAGTTCCTTTCTGTCTTTTGTGATTATCTTTTTTTCTATCAGTAAATTATTTTAGCAGTTATCCCCTTTTACTGCAGCGGCTGCTTTTTTTTAGCTATTTTCCTTGATACCGCTTATCAGCGAACTGATAAGGTAATTGATATCAAGTTCCCTGTAATCAAGCTGCCTCAAAATCTCTACAGGATTATATTTCTGGCCGTAACTCCATATCTCCCTTAAGAAATCCCCGGCTTTTTTTTGTTTCATCCAGCCATAACCGAACTTATGCTGCATATATTCCTTTAGCTGCGCTTCAAATATCCATGCACGGATATAATTCGTGCTGTAAAAACCTTCATCTACATCTTTTAAATAATCAGCATCAGAATATTGCATCATACTTGCATCGCTTAAAATATTCCTGTATATATTTTCCTTTCCCGGAAGAAGTGAGCCGTCATTTAGGATGAGTTCATATCTTAATTTGCCGGCATATCTTCTACAGAACCAGAGCTTGATTATATTTGAAAAATAAACAAATTCCCTTGAATCCCCAGAAGGCATCTTTAAAAAATAATTCAGCCATTGGCTGTTCTGCATCAAATGCTCAAGAGTGAAAGCATAACCTTCAGTCACGGCATTATCTCCCAGGAATTTAAACTCAAAATCAAGCCCGGACCTTGTATTTGAGAAATGTTCTGCATGGCCCCCCTCGTGAAATATTGCTTCGTAATCGTCCTGGCCGCCCCTGGGCATTACTACAAGATATATCTCTTCAGGCACCCTCACAGTGGCGCAAAAAGCCCTTGGCGATTTATTTTTCCTCTCTTCTACATCAAATATGATGTTTGACTGCCTGCTGACATCAATTCCCATAGACATCAGCGTATCCCTGAACACATCCACAAGCAGCTCTTTCTTGAAATATTTGTCATATTTAACCGCTCTTCTTACTTTTGCAAAATCACTTTTCCTGGAGTTGTGCAGCTCTATGCCCGTTTCCGTCAAGAGGAGCCTTCCAAAATGTTCTTCATAGATATCCCTTGTTTCCTCAAGCAGCTTCTCCATCTGGCTCTGTGTTTTTTTAAAATCCTCGTCTTTCATATATGAAAAGAGCTCGCTATACGAAGAAAAACCCATGATTCTTGCCTGATTGTGAAGAATGTTCCAGTAACGCATCATTTTCGGGTTGAACTCTTTTTTAACCAGAGCGTTCCGCCTGTCGTCTATAGCATCCCTCTTTTCCTTATCAGCTTCATTTGAAAGCAAAATCTCAGAGTATCTGTAAGATACTTCATTTCCGTCTATTTCAATAATAGCTTTTGCTTCCTGTTCAGCAATTTCATCAGAAAGCTCCTTTACCTGGTTCTCTATAAGTCCCTCTCCGCAGAATTTCAGCAGTCCATAGAGCCTGGATTTTTCATCAGCAGACACAGCTTTCTGTTTTAAGTTCCTTATGTAATCAAAATTCCTGATATCGAAAAGTTCACTGTTTTCTTCATAAATAACTGAGGTATTAAGTTGATCTTTCAAACCGGCAAAATGAAGGTAGTATTCCTTGTCGAGCCTTGAAAGAAAATTTTCGGCAGTTTTCCGGTATTTTTCCAGATTCATTATAATTGTCTCCCCTGCGATTTAATCTTATTTTATATTTTCCCTGATGACTTTCATTATGGATTGTTCATCGAGACCATACGCTGCATAAAGTTCCGCGGGGCTTCCGGATGCGCCGAATTTATCCTGGACTCCTATCCTGACTACTTTTGTAGGCAATTCTTCCGACAGAACCTCACAGACTGCGCTACCCAGGCCGCCGATTATACTATGGTCTTCAACAGTAAATACCAGTCCTGTTTTTTCGGCGCTTTCGCATATAAGCTTTCTGTCAATAGGCTTTATTGATGACATATTAATAAGGTCAACGCTTATGCCTTCGGACTCAAGTTTTGCAGCAACAGAAAAACAAATATGCGTCGTATACCCGGCAGTAACAACAGTCGCATTCAAACCTTCATAAATCCTTGTGCCACTGCCGATTTTAAACTCATAACCATCATTAAAAAGCAAAGGGCTCACACCTCTTGTAAGCCTCACGTAACATGGCCCTTTATATTCCACTACAGCATCTATGACTTTTTTTGTCTCAGTTCCGTCTGATGGCGATATGACCACAATACCGGGTATTGCCCGCATTATTGCTACATCTTCTATTGCCTGGTGGGTAGCCCCATCCTCACCAACTGAAATACCGCAGTGTGTTGCGCATATTTTTACATTCAATCCCGGATAAGCTACAGATATGCTTACCTGGTCGCATGCTCTTTTTGAGGCAAAAACACCAAAAGTCGACACAAAAGGTATCTTCCCCATTGTAGCCATCCCTGCTGCAGCGCTCATCATATTTGCTTCTGCAATCCCGAAATTAAAAAACCTTTCAGGGAATTTTTTTGCAAACATTGCCGTCATGGTAGACTTTGACAGATCGCAATCCATTACAACAATATCACTGTTTGTCTCCCCCAGTTCAACAAGCTTTTCACCGTATGCATTTCTTGTGGCGGCTTTTTTATCACCCTGATATAAAATTCTTTTTGCATCATCTGGAATCATATTTTAAGCTTTCCTTCCTGGTAAAATGTTACCTGCCGGGATATATAAATATTCAAAATATCAAATCAACTAAAATTTAGGAACTTAGGAGATATTCTACAAAATATTATCATAAATTTATAGTTTTAGAGGCTTATTCTATGTATAATTTATGAATAAATGAGCACTATCTTAAAAAATAATAAAAAATTAATATACCCTGCTCTTATCTGGTTTGCAGTATTTTTTATACTTCCGCTTGCAATCATAGTTATCTATTCCTTCACAACGGATTATGTCTTCCAGGGAAACAGGACGAGCTTTACTCTTGGCAATTTCCTTACCATCTTTCAGAAGAAGCATTATCTTATAATACTTGGCAGATCCCTGAAGATAGCTGCAATAACGACATTTTTTTCAATATTGTTTTCATACCCTGTTGCATATTTTCTGGCAAAAAAGACCCGTTTTGACAGGGTACTCGTCGTGCTTCTTATGGTGCCTTTCTGGATAAATTACCTGATAAGGATATTTGCGTGGAAGCTCCTTCTTTCTGAAAACGGGATTATAAACCAGGTTTTGCAACTGACCGGCATAATGGATGAACCATTTAAAATCCTTTACACCCAGACCGCAGTCATACTGGGGCTGGTATATACTTATACGCCCATGATGGTACTGCCGCTGTATGCAACAATACAAAAAATCGACAATTCACTTATAGAGGCATCACGTGACCTGGGCGCTTCAAGAGCCAGGGCATTCTTTGATGTGACATTCAAGCTGAGTCTTACAGGTATATTTGCGGGAACCCTGCTTGTTTTCATTCCTGCATTAGGCTCTTTTGCCATACCTGCAATACTTGGCGGAACTGATTCCGTTATGATAGGGAACATGGTGGAAAACCAGTTCTTCCATGCAGGAAACTGGAATTTCGGTTCAGCTTTTACCCTCACGCTCGCAGTCCTATCCATCGTGCTTATACTTTTTTATTCCAGGATTTTTGGCCTTGAGACATTATATAAAAGCAGGGAGTACTAATGAAACAAGGAAAGCCTGTATTTTTAACAATATATACAGTTTTATTCTTCCTTTATATTTTTGCCCCGCTGATCCTGATATTTATTTTTGCGTTTAACAGGGGTGAAGGCTATAATCTACCCCTCAGAGGTTTAACGCTTAACTGGTTCAGTGAGTTTTTTAATGACGGCATGGCATTGCGCTCAATAAAGAACAGCATGATAATCGCTTTTATATCAGCGACAATTGCAACTTTGCTTGGTACGGGCCTCACGATTGGTCTCATCAAAGGCATTGCAAGATATAAGACTTTATTTATCACCGTACTTATGCTTCCAGTACTTATGCCTAGCCTTACAATAGGGATAGCTGCCCTTGTCTTCTTCAGGACAATAAGCATACCGCTTGGAATCCCTGTTGTTATACTTTCGCATGTTTCAATATGCATAAGTTATGTTTTTCTTATAATGATGGGAAGGATAGAGGGAATCACCCTGGAGACACAGGAAGCAGCAGTTGACCTGGGAGCCACCTGGTTTGGAAGCCTGAAGGATGTGGTACTGCCGGTAATTTTTCCTGCAATACTGGCAGGGTGGCTTTTTTCCTTCATGATAAGCTGGAATGAATTTATTGTCACCTACTTTCTAATCGGAACAGATGTAACGCTGCCGATATATATCTTTTCACAGTTAAGATTTGGCATTTCGCCAAAAGTAAATGTCATTTCAGTACTTATAACCTTATTTACAATTATAATCATCATTACAATAAACTATAGCAGGAAGATCTATGGCAGGATACGGTCCCGGGTTGTCTGAGTAATTGTGTGAACAACTATCGATAATCCCGGAATAATTATTGTTGATGTATTAACTTTTTTTATTAAAGCTTATAGAATTATATCCGTAAAACCATAGTAGCAAATTTTTTATGATTTTCAGGGAGGAATAAATGAAAAAAATATTAAGGATTATCTGCATAGTATTATGTGTTATCGCAGTCCTGGCTGTTACTTTGATATCAGTATCCGGATGCAAAAAAGAGATACCAAAGGAGCTGAACGTATATGTCTGGGAGGGATATCTTCCTGAATCAGCTGCAAAAATGTTTGAAGAGGAAACCGGGATAAAACTAAATATAACCTTTGCAACTGATAATGCAATGATGCTAACGCTTCTTAAAGGAGGAGGTTCGGCTGATATAATAATGCCCACACAGAACCAGGTAAACAGGTTTTATGAAGAAGGGCTTGCCCAGCCACTGGACTTAAAAAAGATCCCTAATTATACAAAAGTCGCTGCATCACTTAAAGACCAGCCATGGGCAAAATGGGATGGTAAAAATATGGGCGCCGGTGACACTTATGTAATACCTTATGTGTTTGGCACCAGCGGACTATTAATAAACACAGGAAAATATTCAGGTTCTCTTGATGGCATCGGATGGGAGGTGCTCTTTGACCCTGCGCTTAAGGGAAGGGTATCTTCCAAGAACGCTCCCGAATCTCTGATGCTCTGCCTTGATGTCATGGGAATACCAAGGGAAAATCTGCTGACTGATACCCAAAATACTCTGGATGCGGCAAGACCCAAGGTACTTGGGCTAAAGGACAATGTCCTGAAATTTTATGATACAGGCTCAGAGCTTCTTGACCTGTTAAAAAATGAGGAAGTCTGGGTCAGCCATATCTGGGATGGCGGAGGAAGAAAAATGATGCAATTTGACTCCAAATTCAAATATGTCCTGCCAGAATCAGGCGGACTTGGGTGGACCGATACTTTCATGATACCTGCAGATGCCAAAAACCCTGAGGGCGCCCACATGTTTATTGACTTCATGCTAAAACCTGAAACAGCAGGAATGCTTACAGCAGAATCCGGATATACTACAACTGTAGATGGCGCACTGGACTATGCAGGCGATGTTGACAAAGCTCTTTACAGTTTTTCGGAAGAAGAGTTAAAAAACCTTATATGGCAACCTAACTTTTCTGAAGACGTAATATCTGCATATACAGATTTCTGGGAAGAGATTTCGACTGTAGAATGAAATGTGATAAATAAGAACAATAGCTAGAGAAAACAATTTAAAACAAACAGGCAAAAAAACAGGCGGCATATTCACTTATTTTTATTTTCCGCCTGTTTTTTATTCAAGTATTGGTTACATTACTTTTTCATCAATTCTTCTGTTAATCTTACAGTTTAATTTTTAGAATATATGTTTGTATTACAAATATATTCTTACATCGTAAATTTTCTGCTGCTAAACTACTCCCTGCGCAATCATAGCATCTGCGACTTTTAAGAATCCTGCAATATTTGCGCCTACAACAAGGTTACCCTCATAACCGTACCTGCTGGCCGCCTCGTTTGATTTCCTGTAAATATTTATCATTATTTCTTTCAGTTTTGCGTCGACCTCTTCAAAGGTCCAGAACATCCTCATTGAATTCTGTTGCATCTCAATTGCTGAAGTAGCCACGCCGCCTGCATTAGCTGCTTTGGCGGGACCATAAAGTACATTATTTCTCAGGAAAACTTCAACTGCTTCCGGGGTGCATGGCATATTTGCTCCTTCGGCAACTGCTATGCAACCATTACCCACTAACATTTCAGCGTCTTTTTTGTCCAGTTCATTTTCGGTGGCACATGGAAGCGCTATGTCGCATTTTATTTCCCAGATATCCCTGCAGGCATCTTTGTATTCTGTCCCTTTTGATGGAAGGTAACATTCCTTTATCCTTTTTCTTTCGATTTCTTTACCATGCTGGACCATTTCTATACTTACTCCTTCCGGGTCATATATATATCCATTTGAATCACTCATTGCTACTACAAGACCCCCAAGCTGCCGTATCTTATGGGCTGCATAAATAGCTACATTTCCTGAGCCGGAAATCACAACCCTTTTTCCTTTAAATTCAATACCTTTTGATGCAAGCATTTCCTCAAGAAAGTAAACAAGACCATAGCCTGTTGCTTCGGTCCGTACCAGGCTCCCGCCAAAAGTAATGCCTTTACCTGTAAGGACACCTTCCGAAACATTCTTTATTCTTTTATACTGTCCATATAAAAACCCTATTTCCCTTGCGCCCACGCCTATATCTCCTGCAGGCACATCAAGGTCTCCGCCTACATGCCTGTAAAGTTCTGTCATGAAGCTCTGGCAGAACCTCATCACCTCCGTATCAGATTTACCCTTGGGATCGAAGTCGCTTCCACCCTTGCCTCCGCCGATTGGAAGACCGGTAAGGGAGTTTTTCAGGATCTGTTCAAATGCAAGAAACTTCATTACCCCAATATAAACTGACGGGTGGAACCTGAGCCCTCCTTTATATGGGCCTATGGCACTGTTAAACTGCACCCTATATCCCCTGTTTACATAGACCTGTCCTTTATCGTCAGCCCATGGCACTCTGAATATTATCTGTCTTTCAGGCTCAGTGAATCTTTCAAGAAGGCCAAGCTCCTCATATTGAGGATTTTCTAATGCAACTGGTTCCAGTGAATTCAGGACTTCTGTAATAGCCTGAATAAACTCAGGTTCATGTGGATTTCTTTTTATGGTATTTTCCAGTACTTTTTGACAATAAGTCATTTGCTCTCCTATTTCTCTTTTATTTTTTTTAGTTATATAAAAATTACTTTTACCAGCTTTTAACTGAATTTAGTATTCAATAAAAGCAATGCTACTTCACATAAAATAAATAAAAACCTGCTGAAAATAAAAAAACCTCCACATGGTTACAACGCCATATAGAGGCAACTTTGCCTTTTTTTACTGCACATCCTTGTGCGGTATTTATTTTATTTTTAATTTTTTAAAAAAAACCGGTAAAATATACTGTTTAAAAAATGTATCATTATTTTATATTGGAAATAAAAAAAATCAAGTTTTAATTAAAAAAAGTTATAATACCATATAAATGAAATACATTGTTGATATAAAAAACATAATAAAAAAATACGGCAGCGTCACTGCAGTTGCAGATGTTACTCTCAGCATAAAGGAGGGGGAATTCTTTTCACTTCTTGGCCCATCAGGATGTGGAAAAACAACAATACTGAGGATAATCGGCGGTTTTATTCAACAGGACAGCGGTTCTGTATTCATTAACAGCATTAATATGGACAGGGTCCCTCCTAACAGAAGAAACACCAGCATGGTTTTTCAGAATCTTGCTCTTTTCCCACACCTGAATGTCGAGGAAAATATAATATATGGCTTAAAAAAGAGGCATATTCCTGGAGATATTATAAAAGATAAACTTAAAAATATGCTTTCTGCGGTAAATCTTGTTGGATATGAAAAAAGAAGGATTAATGAACTTTCCGGCGGCCAGCAGCAAAGAGTCGCCCTTGCAAGATCTCTTATCATAGAACCGGAAATCCTGCTGCTTGATGAACCCCTGGCATCGCTGGATAAAAAGTTAAGGGTCTCGATGAGGACTGAGCTTAAGGAAATCCAGAAAAGGACCAGGACTACTTTCCTTTACGTTACCCATGACCAGAGTGAGGCGCTGACTATGTCTGACACTATAGCTGTTATGAATGAAGGAATAATTATCCAGGTTGGAAATCCTGATGAGATATATAACAGGCCAATTAATATGTTTGTTGCAGATTTTATAGGCGCAGGGAATTTTATAGGACTTAAAAGCGTCATGGAGCATGAAAAAAATTACCTGGTAAATACAAGCGGGGGTGTGCAGATAGTTCTTAAAAAAAAGTTAAAGGACACGAGCGTTATTGGGGATAACAGTGTTTTTTTTATCAGGCCTGAAAAAATAAAAATCAGTAAAGGCAAAGGCTGCAGGGCTTTTGATCCCGGTGCAAGCATCAACCAGTTCTCAGGCAGGATAGTCTCAAAAGTATTTGAAGGTCCTGACATAAGGATAAAAATATTTTCAGACCAGGTGGGCAGCATTGCAGCAGAAATCAAAAATGATGATATTTACAACAAAATTTCTGAAAACGATACTGTGATATTTTGGTGGAATACAGCAGAAGGAATACTGCTGAAGATTTAATCAGAATCAACCCCGCACAATTCGCAAACTGCTTTTTCCATCTCCTCATCTGATGGGGCTCTTCCATGCCATTCGCACTGGTCTTCCATATATGAAACGCCTTTGCCTTTTACGGTATTGGCTATTATACAAACAGGCCGGTCATTAATCGATAATGCAGTTGATATCGCATTATCGATCTCGTCAAAATCATGCCCATCGATTTCAATGACTTTCCAGCCTAAAGCTTTCCATTTTTCAGCCATCGGTTCACTGTTCATTACATCCTTTGTATAGCCATCTATCTGGAGACCGTTTTTATCAAGTATGGCAACAAGGTTTCCAAGCTTGTAATGTGAAGCTGCCATTGCAGCTTCCCATATCTGTCCCTCATCACATTCGCCATCTCCGACTATTGCAAAAATGCTGCAATCCAAACCATCAAGTCTTGCCCCAAGAGCCATACCGACAGCACAGGAGAGCCCCTGGCCCAGAGAACCTGAAGTAATGTCCACGCCTGGAGTTTTATTCATATCCGGATGACCCTGCAGGATGCTCCCGAACTTCCTGAGTGTCTTCAGATGTGATTTACCAAAATAACCTTTTTCAGCCAAAGTTGAATATAATACAGGACATGCATGCCCCTTGGAGAGCACTATCCTGTCCCTATCCTTCATATCAGGTTGTGAAGCATCAAGCTTTAGCTTCCCGCTGAAATACAGGTATGAAAATATATCAGACATTGAAAGTGAGCCCCCGGGATGTCCTGAGCCTGACAGGCAAAGCATTTCTATAATATTTATCCTTATGTTTTTAGCAATTTCCTCCAGTGATTGCTTTTTTCCTTTTTCCATATTGCCTTCCTTTAATGTTTTGGTGTTTTCTAACAAATATATTTTAAACATAAAATAATTTCAATTATTATTTATATTGCATTTACTTAGTTGAAGCAGAATAAAAAAGGAAAGGTAAGCACTTCTGATTTATAGCTTTTAGCAGGATGAAATACAGAGGAATAATAAAAAGTGGCAGATAACAATAAAATTATACCGCCACTTTTTACTTAAAATTTCATATAAGCATCAATAGCTTGACAATGCTGCTGCTGCTGCGCCCCATACAGAAATTATTATTATCATTGAAAATAACCATGGAGCGACTGCCCCAAGCACTATACCTATAATATCGAATTTTTTACCGTTTACACCTGCCTCACCATTCTTTATCTTTACCAGGTCAATGATACCCATTATGATAGCTGCCAGGCCAACCCCCCATCCCGCAAAAGGTATAAACGCGCAAATGCCGCAAATAAGAGAACCTTTTGCCAATCCACTTGGTGCACTGCTTTTTGCTTCAACTGCATCCTGCATGGGACTCCTTCCTTTATATATAATAATTGATATTATATTATATTTATTTGCAAGTATTTAAACAATAAAATAAATAGAAATATTTTGTTTTTATGAAGCATCCAGGGCTTATAAAGCTTTTTGATATTATTTCAAGTTGGCTCTTTAAAAGATGGTTTACACCCGGAACTCTTGGTACATTGAAAGTTTAATAAGAAATTAACTTTAATATCTTTTACTCATATATTAAACTAAAAAAAATGTAAATTAAATAAAAAGGCGAAATACATGAATGGCGAAGTAAAAAGCAAAGCGAGCGGTCTTGCTTTCTCTTCCCTGATCACTGGAATCCTGGCGTTTATTCCGGGATGCTAATTGGCAGCAATAATTTGCGGGATTATCGACCTTGTGAAAATCGGTTAAAAAGAATCGAGCCCTGCAGGCAAGGGTATGGATATTACAGGTATTGTTTTAACAGTGACCATGCCCATTATTTTCTTGTTGCTTTTCTGGTCGCTTACCCGGGGTATGCTATGGCGTGCATTTGCAATGGGCGGTTTAATGTATTAATTTATTTGCAATTATAATCATTTGTATATTATGGCAATTTATTTGGCAATAATGAATAAATGATTTTTAAAAGACACCCGGCTTTTCGGTTGTCTTTTTTTTAAATATAAAAATATCATTAAACTGCCAAAAGGGCTCATACTGAGCTTTCCGGCTTGGCATATGTTGCACTTCCAAATGCCAGTATTGGGATAAATACAAATCCAAGAAAAAGCAATCCAAAACCAAATGCCACGCTTTTCCCAAAAGCTTTGGCCAACTGAAACAATAATATTATGCCAATTACTATGTTAGCAACAGGAACAAAGATCATTAAGAAGATAAACCACCATGGCAGGCTTACAATCTCCAACGCAACGATAATATTATAAACAGGCACAATTGCTGCCCAACCGGGTTTGCCGGCTTTTATAAAAATTTTCCAGTAACAAATTATATAAAATGCTGCAAGACCTAAATACAACAATGACGAAAAAACCATTAAGATAATATAGTAATAATCGTTTTCCATAAATGCTCCAAAATCTTAATTTTAATAAAAAAGGGAGTGAAAATACTTATTAACCGATATAACAGATTTACCAGGCTAAATAATATTTTCTATTGTATAGCAAAAGGCATGAAATAAATTGAGTTTTTCTCTAAAAATAAGATGTTATCACTGCAGGCGTTTGCTTTTAAAAGTCTGCCACATCGCAAAAACCAGTATTCCCAGCACTATTATCGAGGTTATTATAACCGGCAGGAAGTTGGGGCCAACTCCACTGCTTTTTATTTCACCGAATATCCTGATGTCCTCTGAATGGTTTTTATAGAATAATCCACAACCGGAGTATTCCGGGCTAGCTCCAAAGATAACAGAAGGCACAGCAAAAAAAATCCCAACTGACAATAAAACAATCAAATATACACAACATGACTTATAAGCTGTTTTTATGCTTTTCATTGTAATTTTAGCCTCATACCGGCATTCAAATCCGTAAATCAATAAACCATATAAGCATAATAAGATATGCTTACAAGAGATTAGTACAATCAAATAATTTAGCCGGTTACGCTACTGGCTCCACTTTCCTCAAGCGTCCAGATACAAGAAAAGCTTCAAAGCCTCTAAAATATTTACAATTTATTATATTGTTTTATTTATTATATTATATATATAAATATTATAATAATTATTATAAATTTGTCAATATATTTAATAATTATTAATTATGTCCAAAAAAGTACACAAATATACTGAAATTTTTCTGAAAAAATTATTGAAGTCGGGGGATATAAAAGGTAAATTAAAATCATGCTGTATAAATATTTAAAGGAAGAAGACTTAACTTTCAGTATCACTGCGCCAAGAAAAAGCATACCTGACAGGAAGCCTTCTAAGGAGAAATATTCTAAATATATAATCGAGTATGAGTCTGCAATAAAAACAGGAGTAAAGGAAAACGACAGGGTTTATACGGAGTTTTACCTGCCTGATAAAACATATTTTATTCAGGAAAAAAATGAAGGTATGCTTCAGCAGTTCTCAGGTTTGACAGGTGACCTGAAGGTCGTTATATTAATCCACGGGTTTACCAGTAAGATAGAAAATCTGCAAAATTACTATTACTTTATTAAAGAAGCCGTCCAAAATAAATATGCGGTACTCTTCCTGCACCTGCCCTTCCACCTCAACAGGACTCCGGCAGCAGAAAAAAGTGGCCAGCGTCTTATAAAAAATAAGGATATACAGACACTTGAATTCTTTGACCAGTCCGTCCAGGATATTGAGAAAGCTATTGCTGTTATTGAAAAGTTAGTTAAAAGCAGCCAGGGTTCAAACTCCTCCTCAAAAGCAGAATCAATAAAAAAAGGCGGCACTTTTTTACCTGCAGTCAGGTTTTTTGTCTGCGGCCTGAGCCTCGGTGGAATGATTGCAACGATTGCAGCAGCATGGGAGCCTCTTCTGGAGAAAATCATACTGATACAGTGTGGCGGGAACTGGGATGAGATCTACTGGAACAGCGCGATAAGGATAATACTAAGGGGGACATTTATTGATAAAGAAAAGATAAAAAGGAAAACTGCACAAGAATTCTATTCTGTGCATCCCGCTTTTCTTAAAGAATATAAAAGAATCAAACCTTCACAAATCGATACCGGGCTTTCATCATATCCTGAGCTTTCAGCATATCACCAAAAAACATGGTTCTTATCTGATCCGCTGACTTTTGCCCATAGGATAAATCCTGAAAAAGTACTCATGATAAATTCAAAACATGACTTCCTTTTCTGCCGGAAATCTACTGAGCTGCTTTGGGAAGAGCTGGGCATGCCACAAATAATATGGCTTACGGGCCTTCACAGTTCGGGTATATTAAGAAATAATACTGTACTTAAAAAGATCTTTGATTTTATTGATAAGTAATATATTTCACTATTCCGGAATATCCTGCTGGATTTTCAGGGGACAAGGTTTCCATAAAAACACATTTAAGGTTCTAAAGGAAGCGACTACCTTTCAAATGAATAGCTATCGACTTTTGCAACAATTACAGAGTCTATAGCCCTATCTCTTGTCTCATCTGTCTGCCTCGCAGAACTTCCGCCTACAACAAGGACTTTCTCACCTACGCCCACACCTACAACATCTACTGCTACCAGGAAGCTGTCAAGCATATTGCCGTCAAGGTCTATCGACCGCACTATAAGCAGTTTTTTGCCAATAAGGTTTTTTTCTTTCTGGGTAGAGACTATAGAACCGATTACCTGGCCTAATATCATTTATTAATACTCCCGCTGGTTATTTTTCAAATTTATGAACATTTACATTCTCAATAATAGAAACAATCGTAGCGTCTGAAGGTACATCATTGCTATCAAATGGCCATGTCGCCTCCATGCCATCTTCATAGCCTACAAAATCCCCGATTCCTGCATCAGTTGTATCAACAGCGACGACAGGCCTGCCTATATTTTTTCCTGTGCTCAAATTGACAGGCTGAATTATCTGGAGTTTTTTTCCAACCAGGCCCTTATACTTTATTGTTGAGACAACATTTCCTATTACTTTTGCGTAATACATACCCGTATTATACTAGTAATGTAACTCTCTTAAAAGAGAGCTCCATATATTGTACTTCTACTCTATTTAATACCTGCAAGCCATTTTGCAGCTTTCAGGGTATTGGATAGAAGCATGGCGATTGTCATTGGGCCTACGCCGCCTGGAACTGGAGTTATTAGTCTTGCTTTTGGCTCTATGTTTAAAAAGTCAACATCTCCAATGAGCGTGCTTCCCTTGGACTCGAAATCATCCTTTCTCCATTCAAGAAGCGTGGGGTTTGCTTTTTCTTTTACTATCTTGTTGATACCCACGTCAATGACAACTGCGCCTTCTTTTACCATATCTTCTTTGATCAGGTAAGGGACTCCTGTTGCAACTATAAGAATGTCTGCATCTTTTGTATGCATCTTGAGATCCCTTGTTTCAATGTGGCATATTGTGACTGTTGCCCATTCGTTTAAAAGAAGCAGGGTCAGCGGTTTTCCAACCAGCTCACTGTGCCCTACCATAGTAGCATTGGCTCCCTTTATCGTGACACCCTCTCTTTTCAACATTTCTATTATCCCGGAAGGAGTTGCAGGTATAAGACATTCCTGCTGCGCTACAAGCCTGCCCATGTTTACGGGATGGAAACCATCGACATCCTTTTCCGGCCGGATCGCTTCCAGGATGAGGTTTTTATTAACCTGTGGGGGAAGTGGAAGCTGTACAAGTATCCCATGGATGTCTTCCCTTTTATTGAGTTTATCTATTTCAGCAAGCACGTCCTGCGTTGAGACCGTATCAGACATCTTGATTGATTCAGAGGCAAAACCCACTTCTTCACAACCTTTCTGCTTGTTTGCTACATATACTTTTGATGCAGGATTTTCACCTACAAGTATTACGGCAAGCCCGGGCCTTAACATTTTTGTCTTTAATAGTTCCCCGGCTTCATGTTTTATCTCATTTTTTATGTCTGCTGATATCTTATTT
>CAYGYY010000049.1:0-15273 GCA_964354265.1 uncultured Actinomycetota bacterium | reverse complement strand
GATAAAAAGGTTCAGGGATAAATCATTGAATCCTGAACATCCGATTACCCGTGGCACCGCGCAGAATCCGGATATATTCTTCCAGGCAAGAGAAGCCCAGAATAAGTTTCATGAAGCTGTTCCCGGGATAGTTGCAGATTATATGAAAAAAATAAGCGCCCTTACAGGAAGAACTTACAACCTTTTTGATTATTACGGCGCTCCTGATGCCGAAAATATAATAATTGCCATGGGTTCTGTAATAGAGACTATCGAAGAGACGATTGATTATATGCTGAAAAAAGGCGAGAAAGTCGGTCTTGTAAAAGTAAGGCTGTACAGGCCTTTTTCTGCAAAACATTTTATGCCTGTGGTGCCTTCATCTGTCAAAAGGATTGCGGTGCTTGACAGGACAAAAGAACCGGGTTCTATCGGCGAGCCGCTTTTTGAAGATGTAAAAACTTTGTTTTATAACCAGGACAGGCGGCCCATGATAATTGGCGGCAGGTACGGGCTTTCATCAAAGGATACGACTCCATCACAGATAAAGGCAGTTTTTGATAACCTTAAAGCAGACAAACCTAAAGATGGCTTTACAATAGGCATAAATGATGATGTTACACATTATTCCCTGGATATAAAAGATGAAATAGTCACGACTCCTGAAGGCACTATAAGCTGTAAGTTCTGGGGCTTTGGTTCAGACGGTACTGTAGGCGCAAACAAGAATTCCATCAAGATCATTGGTGATAATACTGACATGTTTGCCCAGGGCTATTTTGAATATGACTCCAAGAAATCAGGAGGGGTTACTATATCCCATTTGCGGTTCGGGAAAAAGCCTATTAAATCACCATATTTTGTGGATTATGCTGATTTTATAGCATGTCATAACCAGGCATACGTACATCAATATGATCTGGTAAAAGGTTTAAAAGATGGCGGTACCTTTATTTTAAATTGTGAGTGGAATGCTGAAGAGCTTGATGAAAAGCTTCCAGCCAGTCTTAAGAAATATATTGCTGAACATAACATAGACTTCTATATTATAGATGCAACAAAGATTGCAGGGGAAATAGGTCTTGGGAACAGGATAAATATGATAATGCAATCTGCGTTCTTTAAGCTCGCAAATGTCATACCTTTAAATGATGCAATAAAATACATGAAAAAAGCTGTTGTAAAGACTTATGGCTCCAAAGGCGAGGAAATAGTAAGGATGAATAACGACGCTATAGACAGGGGTATTGACGCTGTAATAAGAGTCAAAATCCCTTCATCATGGAAAGACACTGTTGAGATTGCCGATATAAAAGGGGCGCAGGAGCCTGATATAGTAAAAAACCTGTTAAGGATAGTAAACAAGCATGAAGGCGACTCTATACCTGTAAGCGCTTTTTCTGGAGTTGAGGATGGCAGGTTTCCTCCAGGTACAGCTGCTTTTGAAAAAAGAGGCATTGCTATCAATGTACCTGAGTGGCAGAAAGATAATTGTATACAGTGCAACCAGTGTTCATATGTTTGCCCCCATGCTGTTATAAGGCCGTTCCTCCTTGATGGAAATGAAGCAAAAAAAGTCCCTGCTGATTTTGAGATGATCGAAGCTAAGGGCAAGGGGCTTGAAGGCCTTAAGTACAGGATGCAGATAAGTTATTATGACTGTACAGGATGTGGTAATTGCGCAGACATATGCCCTGCAAAGCAAAAGGCGTTGGTAATGAAACCATTTTCTTCCCAGGAAAAACAGTCAGAACTCTGGGATTTTGCAATGACAATTAAACCAAAGGAGGACCTGGTTTCTGAAGATACAATAAAGGGAAGCCAGTTCAGGCAACCTCTTCTTGAATTTTCGGGAGCATGTGCCGGATGCGGCGAGTCTCCATATGTAAAGCTTACAACCCAGCTCTTTGGTGACAGGATGCTTATAGCAAATGCAACTGGCTGTTCCTTTATCTGGGGAGCCACTGCGCCTACAACACCTTATACGGTAAACTCTAAGGGTAAAGGCCCTGCATACTCAAATTCGCTTTTTGAAGATAATGCTGAATTCGGTTATGGGATGGTACTGGCGTTTATGCAAATGAGCGACCAGGTTGAAATGCTTGCGGGAGAAATGTTAAAGGCAGGTGTAAGTGCAGAAGTCAGTGACGCTCTGTCTGCATGGATTGCCGGCAAGGATAAAGGTGAAGAAAGCAAGATTGTTTCAGAAAAGCTGCTTGATGTTTTATCTGTAAAGATAAAAGATCCAAAAGCTGAAGAAATAAGGAGCAAGATTTTAAAGTTGAAGGATTTCCTGGTCAAGAAATCAGTATGGGCGCTTGGCGGAGACGGGTGGGCTTATGATATAGGATATGGCGGCCTTGATCACGTTCTTGCTGCAAATCAGGATATCAATGTTCTTGTCCTTGATACTGAAGTATATTCAAATACAGGAGGCCAGTCTTCAAAGGCAACACCAAAAGGCGCAGTAGCAAAATTTGCTACTTCAGGTAAAAGAGTAAAGAAAAAGGATCTTGGGCTTATTTCAATAACCTACGGGTATATTTATGTTGCACAGATAGCAATGGGCGCCAATATGAACCAGACATTAAAAGCATTGACGGAAGCAGAAAAATATGACGGCCCTTCTATAGTAATAGCTTATTCCACATGTATTAATCACGGGATAAAAACTGGAATGTCCACTTCTCAATCAAGACAAAAGCAGGCTGTAGATGCCGGATACTGGCATTTGTACAGGTTTAATCCTGACCTTAAAAAAGAAGGCAAAAATCCGTTTATCCTTGATTCCAGGGAACCCAAAGAATCATTCAGGGATTTTTTGATGGGTGAAGTCAGGTATTCTTCACTGGTGAAAAATTTCCCGGATGATGCAGCAAGACTTTTTGCAGAAGCAGAAGAAGAAGCAAAAGAGAAGTATCAGACTTATAAAAAGATGTCTGAGGGTAATATTTAAACTTAAGCAACTATAAAATCAAACCCGGAAAAATATATATGCTAAATAAAAATGAGATTATTGTAATGAAATTTGGCGGTACTTCTGTTGGTGATACCGATAGAATAAAACTGGTCGCTGAAAGGGTAATAAAAGCTAAGGAATCAGGCAATAAGGTTGTTGTAGTTGTATCTGCAATGGGGGATACTACAGATGACCTTATTGAGCTTGCAGCTGAAATAAGCGCAAAACCTGGCAGGAGGGAAATGGACATGCTGCTTTCAACCGGCGAACAGGTTTCCATTGCGCTTCTTGCCATGGCTATCTCTGAGAAAGGGTTTAGCAGCATATCACTTACAGGAAGCCAGGCCGGTATTTTAACTGATGAAGCTTATTCAAATGCAAAGATATTAAATATAAATAATTCGAGGCTCAAAATAGAACTTAAAAGTGGTAAAATTGTAATAGTAGCAGGTTTCCAGGGTATAAATAATTCGGGTGATATTACAACCCTGGGAAGAGGGGGCTCAGATACCACTGCAGTGGCGATTGCAGCTGCCCTGGATGCAAAATATTGCGAAATTTATACAGATGTTGATGGAGTTTATACAACTGATCCTAATGTAGTTAATAAAGCCAGGAAAATAGAGAAACTCTCTTATGAAGAAATGCTTGAAATGGCGTCTTCTGGAGCTAAGGTCCTGCATTTAAGGGCCGTAGAATTTGCAAACAAAAATGGAGTTGTTTTACGTGTCAGATCGAGTTTTAATGAGAATGAAGGGACTTGGGTAATGGATGAAACTAAAATAATAGAAAAAATGGAAAGGCCTGTAATAACAGGTGTCACATATGACACAAACCAGGTAAAAATAACTATATTCGGCCTGAAAGATATCCCTGGAATAGCTGCAAAGCTTTTCGGGGCTTTTGCGGCAGAAAACATAAATGTCGACCTTATAGTACAGAACATAAGCGAAAAAGGTATTTCAACTATATCTTTCACTATTAGAAATGAGGATATTGAGTTAGCAAGGAATGTCCTGGAAAGCATTAAGGGGAAAATCGAATTCAGTTCAGTCGATATAAACGCGGATGTGGCAAAAGTTTCTATAGTCGGTGCAGGAATGCAGACACATGCAGGTGTTGCTTCCAGGATGTTTGAGATACTTGCCCGTGAAGGTATAAATATAGAAATGATAAGCACATCACCGATAAGGATATCATGCGTGATTGTCAAAGATAAGGTTAAAGTTGCAGTTAAAGCTTTACATAATGGTTTCGAACTTGACGGGGAAAAGGTTCTTTAGGGAGGATTTTAAAGTTGAAGGAATATAACATAGCAATTGCCGGAGTAACAGGGGCAGTAGGCAAAGTGTTTTTATCTATTCTTGAAGAACGCAATTTTCCAGTAAAGAATATTGTAGCTCTCGCATCTTCTAGGTCTGCAGGAGCAATAATCAAATTCAGGAACGAGGATTTCGTAGTAGGTGAGCTTTCACGTAACTCATTTAAAAATATTGATATAGCTTTATTTTCCGCAGGCGCTTCAAGGTCAAATGAATTTGCACCATATGCTGCGCATAGCGGCGCTATAGTTATAGATAATAGCAGTGCCTTCAGGATGGATGATGATGTACCGCTTATTATACCGGAAGTAAATCCAGGAGAGGCATTCAATCATAAGGGCATTATTGCCAATCCAAACTGCTCGACAATAATCATGGCAGTGGCAATAAAGCCGGTATATGATATTTCACCTGTAAAAAGGATAGTGGTATCTACATACCAGGCAGTATCCGGGGCAGGAGCCAAGGCTATTGCAGAACTTGAGAGCCAGACAAAGCAAATCATTTGCGAAGGCTGGAAATCTGCAGGATGTTCAGTGTTCCCTGTACAAATTGCTTTTAATGTCATACCTCATATAGACGCATTCCTTGAAAATGGATATACCAGGGAAGAAATGAAAATGCATAATGAGACAAGGAAGATATTTGGTGATTCTTCTATCTCAGTAAGCGCTACTGCTGTAAGAGTTCCAGTGTTTACTTCACATTCAGAATCCATCAGTTTAGAGACAAGGGATAAGATAACTGTAGAACAGGTAAAGGACTCAATAGCAAAGGCTGTCGGAGTGACATTGATGGATGACATCAGTAATCTTGTATACCCGACACCTCTGGACTCATCCGGGAAGGATAATGTGTTTGTCGGCAGGGTAAGGAAAGACATATCACTTGAAAATGGCATAAGCATGTGGGCTGTTGGGGATCAGCTGCGTAAAGGGGCTGCACTGAATGCTATACAAATAGCAGAACTTATCTGTGGCATAAAGTAAAAGATATATTTATAACTTGCATGATTACAATGCATGTTAAATACTGCAACTCTATCCCTTATCTTTCTTGAACTTTTCTTTTAGTTCTTCAATCTTTTCAAGCCTTATTTTCAGCTCTTTTTCAAAACCTCTTCCGGATGGAAAATAGTATTTACTGTTCCTGATTTCAGATGGAAGATAAGATTGATATACCACTGCATTTTCATGGTTGTGAGGATAAAGATAGCCTTTGGAATAACCCAGGTCCTTCATGAGCTTTGTTGGCGCATTTCTTATATGAAACGGTACTGGAAGAGACTGGTATCTTTTAATATCCTCCATGACGTTAGAATATGCCGTATAAACAGCATTGCTTTTTGGCGATAATGAAAGGTAGATAGCTGCTTCTATTATTGCAAGATACCCTTCCGGCGGGCCTATGAATTCAAACGATTCCTTTGCGGAAAGCGTGATTTTTAGTGCATTGGGGTCTGCAAGGCCAATATCTTCTGATGAAAACCTAACCATTCTTCTAAGTATATATAACGGGTCTTCACCGCTTTCTATCATACGGATTGTCCAGTAAGCTGCAGCATCAGGGTCACTTCCCCTCATACTTTTATGAAGCGCCGAAATCAGGTTAAAATGTTCCTCACCATCCTTGTCATAAAGAAGCGCCTTTTTCTGGATTATATTTTCTATTAAGGGAATATCTATAGTTATTGGATTTCTGACATCATTTACTTTTTTTTCCAGCGAGATTGAGCTGTTTATAGCAATATCAAGTATATTATATGCAATACGTGAATCACCATCACAAAAATTTGCAATAAAAGCAATTGTAGAATCTTCAAGTTTTATATTATGGTTTCCAAGACCCTTTTTCTTATCGGTAAGAGCGCGCCTGATAAGGATTTCTATTTCCTCGGGTCTTAGTTTGTTTAATACAAAGACCTTGCATCTTGAAAGAAGGGCCGATATAACTTCAAAGCTCGGGTTTTCTGTTGTTGCTCCAATTAATATTATAGTGCCGTCTTCAACATAGGGAAGGAAAGCATCCTGCTGCGCTTTATTGAATCTATGTATCTCGTCTATAAAAAGTATGGTCCTTTTGTCTTGTGTCTTTTTTTCGAATTGCGCTATTTCCATTACTTCTTTTATCTGTTTAATTCCTGAAGTAACGGCGGAATACGAAATGAATTTACTCTTTGTTTTATTTGCAATTATTCTTGCAAGAGTCGTTTTACCGCAGCCTGGCGGCCCCCAAAATATCATGGAAAAAAGCCGGTCTTCGCTAATCATAAGTTGCAGTACTTTACCTTTTCCTACAATATGTTCCTGCCCTATGAATCCTTCAAGGTCGTTCGGCCTCATTCTCTCTGCAAGAGGCGCAAATCTGTAAAAACCCAAAGTATCCTTATCTTTTTTTTCAAGATCTTCAAAAAGTGTCATTTAAATCTTTAATCGCTTATTAATTTAATAAAAATTTTTCTGTTCCTTGGACCATCGAATTCACAAAAAAAGACAGACTGCCATGTTCCAAGCAGTAACCTGCCATTTTCTATAATAAGAGTCAGGGATGGGCCAAAAAGGCTGGTCTTTATATGAGCGTCAGAGTTTCCTTCCATATGGGAGTAACCCTCGCCGTAAGGTATCATAGAGCTTAACTTATTTATGATATCTTTTGATGTAGCTATGTCTGCATTCTCATTAATTGTTATTGCTGCTGTTGTATGGGGTATATGGATAATGCATATCCCGTTTAATATTTCTGATTTTATGACCAAACTGTTTATATGGCCAGTCACGTCTAACATTTCTATTCTTTTATTGCTTTTTATATTTATTATATCAGTCATCTCTTCCTTACCTTGAAATTTTATTTTTTTTATTTTAAAATCTCTATGTTATTTTCCTGATTTTTAAAACCATGCAGGTTTTATTTTACCAAAATGATAATAAAAGACCACTTAACGCAAGTCAATTTTCCTTTCTGATTTGAAAAAATACTCCAAACATCTTAAAATATCTTAGAAAAATTTTAAGTTTAAAGATATTTTGCAATGATTCAGGAAAAAAATAAAATAATCAGTGTACTCGGCATAGGAAATGCTATTGTCGATATTGCTGCAAACGTTGACGACGATTTTTTAAAGAGCACCAACCTTGTAAAGGGCTCAATGCGGCTTATATGTGAAGACGAGTCCCGGAAGCTTTTCGCAAATATAAATGTAAGTGGAACGATATCCGGGGGTTCTGCTGCAAACACAATTGCCGGCCTCGCGGTTTTAGGCCATAAAGTAGCATTTATAGGCAAAGTAAAAGACGATGAGCTCGGCAAAATATTTGAAGCAGAACTTAAAAAGCTTGGAGTGATCTTTAATACAAAAAAAGAGCCCCCAGAGACGGGTAGTTTGTCCACAGCAAGCTGTATAGTGCTTACTACGCCAGACGCGCAAAGAACCATGAGCACATGTCTTGGCGTTGCAGGCGGGCTTTCCTCAGATGATATAGACACAGAACTGATTGATAAAGCAAACATAGTCTATATTGAGGGTTATTTATGGGACTGGGACATTGCAAAAAAAGCTATAATGAAGGCAGTCGAGTCGGCAAAAAAATATAATGCCAGGGTAGCGTTCAGCCTTTCAGACTCATTTTGCGTAAACAGGCACAGGAATGAATTCCTGGGTATTATAAAAGATTTTGCAGATATTGTCTTCGCAAATGAAAGCGAGATATTGAGCCTCTTTATGACAGATGACTTTAATTTTGCCATTGATAAGTGTAAAAAATTTTCCTGCATAACAGTTATTACCAGGTCTGAAAAAGGATCATTGGTAATTTCAGGCAGTGATTTAATAAAAGTCGCTGCTATAAAGACGGAAATAATAGATAGCACGGGTGCAGGGGACTTATATGCCGCAGGGTTTTTAAGCGGATATCTTCACGAAAGAAGCTTAAAAGACTGTGGGGAAATGGGAAGCATTTTGGCATCGGAAATAATAACCCACACTGGTGCAAGGCCAGAGAAGCCCCTTCTGGAATTGCTGTCGGAACATGGCTTATAAAAAATAGACATTTTAAGGAGAAAAATGGGAAATAAGGGAAAAGCTGAAATAGGCGTATTTGGCGGTTCAGGATTTTACAATTTCTTAAAAATCAAGAAGGAAATAAATATAAAAACCCCTTATGGCGATCCTTCAGATACAATCGTTATCGGTGAACTGGAGGGACGGGAGGTGGCATTCCTTCCAAGACACGGGAAGAAACATGGTATTCCTCCACACAGGATAAATTACAGGGCAAATGTTGCAGCCATGAAAGAACTGGGAGTCAAGAGGATCTTTGCTCCCTGTGCAGCAGGTAGCCTTCAACCGCACATAAAACCCGGGGATTTTGTTTTCTGTGACCAGTTTGTCGACAGGACCAATTGCCGTATAGATACTTTTTATGACGGACCAGTTACTACCCATATTTCTACTGCTGAACCTTATTGCCCGGATTTAAGGAAACTCGTTATAGATTCTGCAAAAGACCTGAAAATCCCATTCCATAAAAATGGAACTGTGGTTATTATCCAGGGTCCAAGGTTTTCCACAAAAGCTGAAAGCAATTGGTATTCCAGTCAGGGTTGGGAAGTCATCAATATGACCCAATATCCGGAGGTAACTCTAGCCAGGGAGCTGGAAATATGCTATGTCAATATCTCGCTTATTACTGATTATGATGCAGGTCTTGAAGGAAATCCGGAAATAAAACCGGTTTCCAGCAGCGATGTAATAAAAATTTTCCAGGAAAATAATGAAAAGTTGAGGGCATTGTTATTTAAAGCGATACCCGGAATATTATATGAGAGAAAATGCATTTGTCCCCATTCACTTGAAGGGGCAGTTATAAAATGAAAATCGTAATAGCTTGTGACAAGTATAAGGGCAATATGTCAGCTATGGAAGTCTGCAGTACTATAAAACAGGCAATAATGGATGTGGATAACAAATCCGACGTGGTTATAAGTCCTATGGCGGATGGTGGTGAAGGCACCACCGATATGCTTGTTGAAAGCCTTAATGGAAATTTTATTGATATTAAAGTAAAAGGCCCGCTGGGTAACATGATAGATTCAAGATTCGGATTAATACCCGGTAACGCGGCAGTAGTCGAGATGGCTTCAGCATCAGGTCTGTGGCTTGTCCCCGTAGAAAAAAGAAATCCCATGAAAACCACCACATATGGGACCGGGCAGCTTATAAAAAAAGCGCTGGATATGGGATGCATCAAGATAATAATCGGGATAGGGGGTAGCGCTACAAATGACGCAGGAATGGGCATGGCTCAGGCGCTGGGAGTACGTTTTTTTGATAGCGCCGGCAGTCTCCTTGGGTTGGGGGGAAGCGAGATGATTAAAATCGACAAAATAGATATTTCATTGATACACCCGGCAGTAAAACAGTGCAGTTTTTACGTTGCATGTGATGTTAAAAATCCTTTGTTTGGACCTGAGGGAGCAGCTTTTGTTTATGCGCCCCAAAAAGGCGCAGATGCTGGAATGGTTGCTGAACTTGACAGGGGGCTTATGCATTTTGCAGCAATGGTAAAAAAATCAATCAGCAGGGATGTAGCTTATATCCCGGGGGCTGGCGCTGCGGGAGGATTGGGTGCAGGCCTGGTCGCGTTCCTTGGCGCAAGACTTAAGCCTGGTACGGAGATTATGATAGAAGCGACTTCTCTTGAAAAAAAAATCAGGGGCTCTGATCTTGTTATAACTGGTGAAGGGGCAATGGATAACCAGACATTTTACGGAAAAAGTTCTTATGGGGTTGCTATAACTGCAAGAAAATATGGCGTTGCAGTAATTACTATTAACGGTTCGGTTAATATCTCATATGACCATATTGAAAAAGAAAAAAGAGATTTATTTGATGGCAATTTTGCCACTGTCAACAGGGATATGAGCCTTGATGAAGCAATAAAAAACGGGAAAAAACTCCTGTATGCAGCTTCAAAAGAACTATTCAGGTTTTATAAAGCAGCTCATGAAAGGGAAAAAAGCTCTTTTTAATTTAAATTTTATTTTAATAGAACAGGAGGAACAGAATGAAACTTGTAGGTAACGTAGAAATACCAGGATTAAATAAAATAAAAAGCGGCAAAGTCAGGGAAATGTTTTTAATAGACGACATGCTGTTAATAGTTACTACTGACAGGATTTCAGCTTTTGACTATATATTGCCATCTCTTATACCCTTTAAAGGGGCAGTCTTAAACAGCATATCTAATTTCTGGTTTGTTTATTTAAAGGGAATAATTAATAATCACCTGGTCGAAACTGATATTAATAGTTTTCCGGAAGGGCTAAAAAAATACAGGGGAGTCCTGGAAGGGAGAGCAGTTCTTGTAAAAAAAGCTGAGATATATCCAATAGAATGCGTTGTAAGGGGCTATATTACCGGTTCAGGCTGGGAGGATTATAAAAAGAGCGGCTCTATCGGAGAAATAAAACTTGCTCCCGGATTAAAGAATTGCGATAAGTTGCCGGAACCTGTTTTTACGCCAACTACAAAGGCCGAAACTGGACATGACATGCCGATAACTTTAAAGGAAGCAAAGGATAATTTTGGAAGCGGGCTGGTTGAGACTTTAAAGAATAAAAGTATTGAAATTTATTCCTCGGCTTCTGAATATGCACTTCAAAAAGGCATAATAATTGCTGATACCAAATTCGAATTCGGCTCTACTGACAACGGAATGATACTGGTTGATGAAGTGCTTACTCCGGATTCCTCCAGGTTCTGGCCTCTTGATGATTATGAGCCTGGACGGCAACAGGGCAGTTTTGATAAACAGTTTGTAAGGGATTATCTCCTTAGCACTGATTGGGACAGGGATTCCATACCTCCCAAATTACCAGGGGATATAATAAAAAAGACCTCTGAAAGATATATAACAGCATTTGAGAGACTGGTAGGAAAAAAATTTGAAAGTCCATGTAATTCTTACTAACAGGTTTGATGCTGAAAAAGTTGAAGAAGTCGGTCTTAAAAAATCTGTCTGTGCGGTTATAGATACAATTAGGGCAACCTCCACTATAGTTACAATTATAGGTTGTGGAGGGGGGAAGGTCATAGTAGCTGGCAGCAAAAACGAAGCATTAACTCTAAAGGAGCTATTTAAGGATAGCGTGCTTTGTGGGGAGGAAGGCGGACTGCCGCCCAGGGGATTTGATTTTGGGAATTCACCGCTTGAGCTTTCCAGTATGGATTTGAAAGACAGGACATTTATACTTATGACAACCAATGGCACCCAATCAATACTGAAGGCTGCAAATTGCCTTAAGGTCTATGCTCTTTCAATCCTGAATCTTTATTCCTGCCTGGACAGTATTATAGAAAATGCTCTAGAGGCAACATGCGATATCCTGTTTTTATGCTCTGGCGAAAAAGGGAAGATAGCTTATGATGACGCATATACAGCAGGGCTTGCTGTAAAATACCTGTTAACCCGTCCCTACAGTTTTGAATTCACTGATGCGGCAAAACTTGTGCTTGCAGCTTCACTTTGTGAATTTGATATAGAAGATGCTCTTGAGAAATCATGCAGCGCCAGATCTTTAAGATCAGTGGGGCTTGGCGAAGATATTGCTTATATTGCCCGAATGAACAGGTTTACAGTTGCCCCAATGCTTTATAAGGAACCGATTAATAAATACCTGGCTTTAAAATCCAGGAAAATCTCAAAAAAAGAGGTCCATGATTTAAAAACAGGCAATACCATTTTTATCCTGAAATAATGTGTTTTTTTGCAGGCATCCCTAGTTAGCGCATTCTCCAAAATATACAAGACCCTGTATCATCTCTACACCCTTTGAGGAAAACCAGAAATTGCTTTCAGGATTCTCATTGCCCTCTATGACAGGATCTATCTGGATAACATAATTTCCAGGGTTTTCTATATCATTTATAAGGACAAGAACTGAAACAGTTTCTCCAGGATTTACTGTATGGGGAAGATTTGACCTTGCAGTGCCGTCGTAGTCTACAAAATCAACATCCTGGCCATAGTAGTGATAACCTATCCTTACAATCCCGGGTCGCTCTGACCTCCAGGGAAAATCAGAAGTATTTGTAATCTTTATGCTTACATAATTATCTATATTTGTACATAGAAAAGAGGGGATTGCGCCTACCATATCAGCTCCGACAGTTGCGCTGCTGTAGTCTATTACAGGCACATTTTCTTCTTCAAGTGCCGCAGTGTCCTGCGGTTCTTCAGATGAAATATCGCCATTATCTTCTGCTGGATTTTCAATATCTGTCTTTGAGGATGATTCAGAGCTGAGAGCCGTCGAGCAGCCGGAAGAAGTAAACAGTGAAAATACCAGTATTGATAAGCTTAAGATTATAAATAGCAAATAAAAAACTGGTTTTTGCCTTCCAGGCTTTAAAAAGATATTTTTTTTAGCTTTACCGGTCATTTTTCTCCTTTAAAATTAATTAGTGTTTCAGATTATTCTGCATATTATAGATGAGAATTATTATTTTTTGAATAATAGAAATAAAATTTATATAATTAGTAGGATCAAATTAAAAAACTGGCAATGGCCGGTAAGTTATAATATAAAAAACAAAAAATATTTGAGGTCAATATGACACTGCAGGAGATAGTTAGCATAATAGCATTAGTGCTTATTTCAGCTTTCGCGGTAGCTGGGATTATTGTAGCAATCCCGTTTTTCAGGTTAATTAACAGGGCAAGGTTTCTTGCTGAAAAACTCAACCAGAGCATTGTCCCGATGGTTGAGAAATTAAATATCACAGTTACGCATCTTAACAGCGAGATCGATTCAATCAGTGAACTTACGCAGAGCGTTAGTTCAATAGTTGAGCAGCTTGAAAAGATCATAAGGCTTGCAAGAATCATCATTACAAATCCAATAATAAAGCTTATCAGCGCTGGAGTAGGAGTTGCAGAGGGAGTAAAAAAAGTCAGCAAAGATAAAAAACCCGGCAATTAAAAAGATATTAACAAGGAGGAAAAGAAATGAGTCCTGAAAACAGTAATAAAAATTATGCAGGTGCAATAACCCTGGCTCTTTTTACCGGTTTGGCGGTGGGTGCAGTTATTGGGATACTGTTTGCTCCTAAATCAGGTAAAGAAACAAGGAAAGAACTTGTTGAAAAGGGTGAAAAGTTTGTCGAGCTGAGCAGGGAAAGTATTGCAGAATTTGTTGAAAAGACAAAAGATTTTACAGAAGCTGGAAAGCAAAAATTCGAAGAGTTAAAAATAGCCGGAGAAGAACTGTGGGAAACAGGAAAAAAGAAAATGGAAAGTTCTGCAAAAAAAGTAAAAGATATCGTTGAAGAGAGTAAAGCTGCTGCAAAGAAGACAGAGGATTATTTATCATAAAGCTTTTTAGATATAATTTTTATCATTATTTATTAAAAGCAATCATAATTACTCTTTAAAACATAATTTAATATAATTTTTACAATTATAACTATAACTTATCATTTAGTTAAAAATAGGTCGCAGTTAAATGAGTTTCCTATTTTTTTGTTTTGTATAGATTTTTATTTTAAATATATTAGGACAGAGGTTTTTTAAGTTTATCGCTAAAAATATTATTTTTTTATTATCCAATAGTTAAAATAAATAAAATGATTGATAAAAGACTGGCAAAAAATGTACTTGGCATATTGAAAAAAAGTGGCGGCGAGTTTTCTGAGATATTTGCTCAAAAAAGGGTCATAAACAATTTGAAACTGGAAGATAGAAAAATAGATAATTCAAATAGCGGTTTCGAACTTGGTTGTGGATTGCGTCTTATTTCCAGAGACAGTACTTTTTATGCATACGTTGACTCCCTGGAAAAGGAAAAACTTTTAAATGCTGCCAAAGTATTAAGTGCAGCGGTCAACGGGCAATTAAAGGGTATGGCCCTGGACCTTAATGAAAGGAAGAGCAGCTATAATATTAAAATCAGCAGCCATCCGTCTGAAGTCAACCAGTTATATAAAAAAGAAATCCTTGATATGATGGATTCAAGTGCAAGGAATTTTAATGACAGCATAACGCAGGTCACTGCAACTCTTTCCGATCTTGAAGAAGAAATTTTTATTGCAAACTCCGAAGGATTCTTTGCAAATGATTGTATTGTAAAAGTTTTTGCTTCAGTAAATGTTGTTGCCAGGAGGGGAAATGAAATCAGGACTGGTTATAAATCGATAGCAAAAACAAAAGGATTCGAGGTTTTTCTTGAAAAAAAACCGCAGGATATCGCAATTGAAGCTTCAAGAATGGCTTTTATAATGCTTGATGCAATAAATGCTCCTGCAGGGAGTCTTCCTGCGGTTATCGGAAATGCTTTTGGAGGTGTTATTTTCCATGAAGCATGCGGGCACGGACTTGAAGCGGATGCAATAATTAAGGATGCATCTGTTTATAAAGATAAAATAGGCCAGAAGATAGCCAGCCCTATTGTTACTGCAATTGATGATTCAACTATGCCTTTTCACTGGGGCTCCTATGCTTTTGACGGGGAAGGTTTTCCTTCGGAAAAAAACATTCTAATAGAACAGGGAATTTTAAAAGGATATCTTTTTGACTATAGATCATCTTTAAAGTTGAATATGGTACAGACTGGCAATGGGAGGAGGCAATCTTACAGGGATATACCGGTTCCCAGGATGTCAAATACTTATATTGAAAAAGGAAGCGATACCCGGGAAAACATAATAAAGTCGGTAAAAAAGGGAATTTTTGCAAAAGAATTTGCAGGTGGCCAGGTAGATCCTGCAACAGGGGATTTTGTTTTCGGTATCAGCGAAGGTTACCTGATTGAAAATGGGGTTGTTTCAGAACCTATAAAGGGGGCTACTCTTATAGGAAACGGACCGGAAATATTAAAAAAAATAGATGCGATAGGCAATGACCTCGATTTTGCTTCCGGTTTCTGCGGAAAAGCAGGGCAATCGATTGCAAATGAAGTTGGTCAGCCAACAATACTAATAAGCAGTATTACAGTGGGAGGAACCCAGGTTTAAAT
>CAYGYY010000048.1:0-15675 GCA_964354265.1 uncultured Actinomycetota bacterium | reverse complement strand
TGGAGAGGACCGATGGGGCTTGCCCAGATAACAACCAATAAATTCATTGTGCTTGGTGAAGGCCAGGTTAGGGAGTAAGAATTGGATAGTGATAAATTATCAAAACTGATGAGCCGGAAAAAGCACCTGAAGATAGGCATAATGGGGGGCACCTTCAACCCGATACATTACGGCCACCTGGTGACAGCAGAAGAAGCATTGATGCAATTTAAACTTGATAAAGTCATTTTTGTCCCTTCCGGCACTCCTCCGCATAAGACCACAGGCGTGCTTGCCGGGGCTGAAGACAGGTACCTTATGACAGTAATTGCGACTGCTTCCAACAAGGATTTTATGGTGTCAAGAATAGAAATAGACAGGCAGGGCAAATCTTATACTATTGATACCCTGAAATACCTGAAAAGTATATTTGCAAAAAGCGCTACCCTTTATTTTATCACTGGCGCTGACGCCATACTGGAGATACTTACATGGAAGAATCCTGATGAGATAATCAGCCTCTGCGAGTTTATAGCAGCTACAAGACCTGGTTATGATATCTCCCGCATTGAAGACCTGAAGAAAAGATTATTCGGTGGCAGGAGCTATGCTGGTGAGCATATTTTTTTAATGGAAATACCTGCGCTGGCAATATCCTCCACAGATATAAGGAAAAGGATAAAGTCAAACAGGCCTATAAAATACCTTCTTCCGGAAAGCGTTAGCAATTACATTTTAAAGAATGAATTATATAAATAAAATATACCAGAGCCTCAGTACCGGGCAGAAAGATCAATTAGCATTACTGAAAGGACAATTAAGAAAAAAAATGTCTGCACCTCTACGGGAGCACAGTTTCCATACGCAGGAATATGCGGCATTGATGGCTGAAAAACACTACCATTTTTTAACCGGGGATGGTGACAGAAAAAGAATTCTTACAGGTGAATTATCAATCCGCAAGTATTACAAACTCTGCATTGCCGGCCTTTTGCATGATTATGCGAAGATCTATTCTGATGAACAGTTAACCTCTATAGCGCTGGAACAAAAAATAAGGCTCTCACCTTTTGAAATAGAGTGCAAACCAATATTGCATGGATTTGTTGCGCCATACCTTATCAAAAGAGATTTCGGGATATCTGATAAAGAAATAGATTATTGTATCATGTCCCATACGATAGGCTCTCAGAATATGAGTGCAATAGACAGGATTCTTTATATCTCTGATAAGCTTGAGGGGACAAGGAATTACAGTGGGATAGATGATCTGCGAAAAATATCCCTAGAGAATCTTGATTTGTGTTTACTGGAAGTTTATAAAAGTAATATAATATATGTGATTATGAGGAATCGTACTCTTCATCCGGATACAAGTAAAATATGGAATAACATCTGTGGAGGTTTAAAAAATGCCATCTGATGAAAAAAATCAAGATTATAATGACAGGGACAGATTTGAAGACGAAGAGGAAGATCTGTTCAAAAAATATTCTTCCAAAGACAGCCGGGGATTTGGTGAGGAGGAAGAATATCTAAAAGACAACGAAGAAGAAAAAAGAGACCAACCTTCAGCAGGTAAAGATAAGGAGGAAGAATTTTTTACTGATGATGATTTTGAGTTCAAGGATTACGAGGATGATGATTATGATATCGATGGACTTAGAAGTGCAAAAGTAAATCAAAAAAGAAAAAGGACAAGGATCATTATTTCTTCAATAGTTATTATGGCCATCCTGACCCTGGTGGCAGTTGGGATAGTATTCGGTTACAGGTATATAAAGAACAAGTATTTCAGTTCTACAACTGAAACGCTGGCAAGCGAAGATGAATCAATAGTAGTGCCAAGTTCAATGAAACTTAGTAAGGATATGAGTATTGTAATTTGCTGCGCAGATGAAGACCTGCTGGAACCTGACATCAATTCAGTATTGTTTTCTGAATATTCAAGTTCAAACACCGAATTGATATCTTTATGTATACCCGTAAATACCTTATTTGAAATTCCGGGTTTCGGGCTTGATGTTGTAATCAAATCCGTAGAATATGGCGGAATGGATCTCATGAAGCTTACAATACAAAATAATATTGGTATGGATGTCAATAATTTCCTCCTTATGGATGTGGTAAATATTGTAAACAAACTGGAAGGGATAAAGGTAACACTTGATAAAGCTATGACTATTGAATCCAACGGTTCCAAGATCGAACTTAAAGAGGGGGACAATATTTTAAACGGGGAAACCACACTAGCTTTCCTGCACTATTATAGCGGATTGACTCCTGACATGGCACTTTCTGATATTGAATACCAGAAGCTGATTGTTGACAGTATAATGAAGAAAATATTCGGGACAAAGGATGGAGATCTAGCAAAAAATCTCTCAATTATAAATGATTATATGGACACGGATCTTAACCTTGAGGAGCTCTCAGAATTTATTTCCACTGCATCAGGATTAAGCGATGATGCAAATAAAGCATATGTGCTTGATGGAAGGTTCGAGCCACTGGATGACGGGGCGCTGGTATTTATACCTGATATATCCAGGGTCAATGATATCTTCAACCAGGAAAATGTTGTTGAGACTCCGGAAACTGTGGAAGACCTGGGGGAAATGGTGACCGTATCTGTTTTAAATGGCACAGGAGAAAAAGGCATTGCTGGAATGGTAGCAGATTTTCTCAAGGCTATGAAATTTTCAGACGGGACCCCAAGATATAATGTGACAAATACTGGTGATGCTGACAATTATGATTATGAAAAAACAAAGATAATATTGAGGGCTCAGGATGAACCGGTCATAGAAGCATCGGAACACTTAAAATCGGTTCTCCTGGTCGGCGAAGCCGAAGACCAGCAAGCAGGTGACCAGAAGGAAGATATAGTCCTGATAATTGGCAAGGATTTTGATTATGACAGCGCAGTTGCAGCATATGAGCAGGGCGGACAGGTTTCAGAAGATACTTCAGCAGAAAGCGAAACCCAAACTTCAGAACAGCAACAGGCTGAAGGCCAGATATACGACCTGAACATATTGAACGGTGAAGGTACGCAGGGCATAGCCCTGACTGTAAAGGAGGTCCTGGAAGAGAACCTTAATAAGGAACAGGAAACCATTAATGTCAAAGAGACCAAGAATGCTGACAATTTTAATTATAATACGACAGATATAATAATAAATTCGGATAAGGATGGCGTTTCTGATATCGCAGATGAGATAAAGAGCATCCTTGGAGTTGGAGAAATTATAGAGTCATCAGACAATCCGGATAATGTGGATATAACAGTAATTGTGGGGAGTGATTATACAAAATAGCAGGCAAAACGATAAAAAATGGAAAACAAGTTAAAATTAAAGGATCAGTGACTGACCAGCAGCAAAATGATGCGGAAAAGATTACAAGCAAACGAGTCAGTAAACACACTGCAGGGAAATTAGAGTTTAAAGATTCAACAGAGGCCGCAAAATTTGCAGCAAGAATTGCAGATGAAAGAAAGGCCGAATACATAAAAATCCTGGATGTAGGGCCAAGGCTGGTAATCACTGATTATTTTGTAATCATTGGCGCCAGCAACTCAAAACTTACCAGGAGGATAGCTGAAGACATTGAAGCTGCAATGAAAAAATATGGTCTTTACCCGATAAATATTGATGGCCGTAATGAAGGCACATGGATACTCATGGACTATGATGATTTTGTAATTCATATTTTTACTGAAGAATACAGGCTTTATTATGACCTTGAAAGACTCTGGCGGGACTCAAAAATAATCAGGATCAGGGCAGGTTCAAAGCAGGATGCTAAAAGTGATACAAATATTGAAGTCGAGGACAGCTAGAAGGGGCATGTGTTTGGAAATTGAGCAGCGATGATTCTTACGAACCGCAAAAAATAGAGAAAAAATGGCTTGAGTCCTGGCAGAGGGAAAAGATATATTCTCTTAAATCCCGCTCCAGTAATAAAAAATATTACATTCTTGAAATGTTCCCTTATCCCTCAGGAGAACCCCATATGGGCCATGCCAGGAACTATACAATCGGGGATGTAATAGCAAGGGTGATTGCCAGAAAAGACTTTAATGTGCTTCATCCTATTGGGTTTGATGCATTTGGCTTGCCTGCTGAAAATGCTGCAATTAAAAGCGGCATACATCCTAAAGAAAGTACTATGGCAAACATTGATAAAATGCGAAAAGCACTCAAGAGAATGGCAATAACTTATGATTTTGAAGATGAGGTAATCACCAGCGATCCCGATTATTATAAGTGGACACAGTGGCTTTTCCTGCTTTTTTACAGAATGGGGCTTGCTGAAAAAAAGGAAGCAGGTGTAAACTGGTGTGATTCCTGCCAGACTGTCCTTGCAAATGAACAGGTTATATCCGGAAAATGTGAAAGGTGTGACAGTACAGTACGCAAAAGGGTCCTGTCGCAGTGGTTCTTCAAGATAACAGCGTATGCGCAGAGGCTCCTTGACGATATGGAACTGATTAAAGATGGCTGGCCGGAAAGGGTGCTCACCATTCAACAAAACTGGATAGGCAGGAGTGAGGGGGCGAGGGTTGATTTTAAGCTGGATAATAATGGCAGGGATATAAATATACCGGTTTTTACTACCAGGCCGGATACGCTCTACGGGGTTACTTTTTTTATACTGGCAGCCGAACACCCCCTGGTAGACACTATAGTAACTGATGATTGTATCAAAAAAGAGATTGAAAAGATAAGGGAGCAGGTCTTTAAACAGAGTGATATCGAAAGGGGCTCTGCTGAAACTGAAAAAATAGGCTGCTTCACCGGACAATATGCGACAAATCCCCTAAATGGCGAAAGAGTGCCCATATGGGTTGCCAATTATGTCCTGCTCGAATACGGTACAGGGGCAATAATGGCTGTACCGGCTCATGACACCAGGGATTTTGATTTCGCTGTAAAATATGGTATTACAATCAGGGAGGTCATATCTCCTGATGGAAAAAACCATGGACCCCTTGAGTCTGCATATACCGGTGAAGGCATTATGGTTAACTCAGGACCTTTCACAGGAAAAAAATCCCCGGAAGGCAAGAAAGATATCATAAAATTTCTTGAAGAGAAAAAAATAGGAAGCTTTGAAATAAATTATAAATTAAAGGACTGGCTTATTTCCAGACAAAGGTACTGGGGCGCTCCCATACCAGTTGTTTACTGTGACAGGTGCGGGACCGTACCCGTACCTGAAGAAAAACTTCCCGTACTTCTGCCTTATGATGTGGACTTCAGGCCTACAGGTTTATCACCGCTTGCATACAGGGAAGACTTTGTCAATACAGAATGCCCGGGATGCGGCGGTCCTGCAAAAAGAGAAACAGATACAATGGATACTTTTGTATGTTCCTCATGGTATTTTTTAAGATATTGCAGCCCTCATCTTGCAGAACAGGCTTTCGATAAGGAGGAAGTAAACCACTGGATGCCGGTGGACCAGTACATTGGAGGCATAGAGCATGCTACAATGCACCTTATTTACTCCAGGTTTTTCATGAAAGTTTTATATGACGCCGGGCTGGTTGCCTACCGTGAACCTTTTACCAGATATTACCCGCATGGCGTTGTAACCTTAGGCGGGCAGAAGATGTCAAAATCAAAAGGTAATATTGTAAATCCATCAGAGATCTATAATAAGTATGGTGCGGATGCATTAAGGTTATATATACTTTTTATCGGTCCGGCAGATTCGATGGTTGACTGGAGTGATTCCGGCGTTGATGGTTCCCACCGGTTCTTAAAAAGAGTATGGAGGCTGGCATCAGATAACATGGAATTCTTAAGAAACCATGCCACTTGTGACATTGCTTATGAAAAGGCAGGAATATCTTTAAAAACCCAGTATGACCTGGGAAAGCTTGACAATCTTGAAAGGGATGTCTATAAAAAACTGCACCAGACAATCAAGAAAGTTACAATCGACATCCTTGACAGGTTTAATTTCAATACCGCAATTAGCTCTATAATGGAACTCGTGAACCTTATGTACAGGTATAATGAGGAAGTGAAACCTCCAAGCAGGCATTCAATGCTTGTCTATGAGTCAACAGGAAAACTCCTCATAATTCTATCGCCCATCGCGCCTTTTATAACAGAGGAATTATGGCAAATAATGAGGGGTAGGGGCAGCATACACAGGACAGACTGGCCGGATTATGACTGTGAAGTTGTAAAAGAAGAAATGGTCACAATAATTTTCCAGGTAAATGGCAAACTAAGGGATAAAATTGAAATCCAGGGAGGAAAACCTTCCAGTGAAATACAGGATATTGCATTATCTTCAGAAAAGGTTAAAAAGTTTATTGAAAATAACCAGGTCGTCAAGATAATTGTCGTACCGGATAAACTAGTTAATATTGTGGTAAAACAGTCAGATTAATTGTTTTTTTAATTATTATATTAACGAATTTATTTATTATACTCCTGAAGCAATATAATCACAGACCTGCAGAATGCTGGAAGATCTGCCGGAACCCTTGATGTCACAAGATTATTATCTACAACGACTTCCCTGTCAATATAATTACCCCCTGCATTTTTTAAATCCATGGCTATTGATTTGTAGCTTGTGACATTCCTGTTATTTACAATGTCTGCCTCAACAAGCATGGACCCTCCATGGCATATCGATGCGACTATTTTGCAGGCTTTATTTGCCTTTCGGACAACATCAACCATATCTTTATGCAGCCTCATCCTGTCAGGGGCAAAGCCGCCTGGTATTATCACTGCGCCGATATTTTCAAGTTTTGTTTCCAGGATATCCTTTGCAGCATAGTCTGATATAAAGGGAATCCCGAACTTTCCCCTGTATTCCCTGCCTTTGACAGGCGCAGCAGTTTTTACTATATATCCAGCCTCAATGAATCGGTAATATGGATAAATGACTTCTTCATCCCTGAAACCTTCTTCAAGAAGGATGACTACCTTTATTTTCATTTTTTTCCTCCCTTTTATTATTAAAAAACAGTATTGACAGGACCATAATGCAGAAACTATAATATACATAATTACATATTTATGTATATATGTATATGTTTCAATATTTTTTAATTAAATTTTTATATTTTGACAATCACTTATTTTATCATAATAAATATAAAAATTTTTCATTTTAAATGGATAACCTGGGACTTAAACAAAAAATTTCAAGGTTTGTATTCTTTCTTGAAGAATTCAGGTATAGGAAAGGAAAGCACCTGTATTTTATATTATTTATTGTTGTATTTTTAGCAAGTGCAGCCACTTTGGGGATTTACTTTCACCAGAAGAATGAGGTATCCAAAAAGGAGAACATCCTTCGGAGCTACTTTGAAAAAGCAAGCAGTGGTGAAGAAGCCAGTGGTTTTGCAACAGACAGCGCTGAAACCGGGGGCAATTATAACGAAAGCAGCAGTTCCCCTGGACATATTGAGGATCTCCAAGAAGACACAGAAATCCAGCAAAGCCAGCAGAAGATAAAGGTGTATATTTGTGGTTGTGTCGCCAATCCCGGTGTCTATGAAGTTGAAAACCAGTCAAGGATTGCAGATCTTGCAGAGGCCTGCGGTGGTTTTACCGATGAAGCCTGTATAGAAGCAGTAAACCTTGCAAGAAAACTTAATGATGCTGACAGGATATATATACCTTCCAAAACTGAGGTAAGCAAACAGGGCATAAACTTAATCGACGGCAGTTTTGCCGGAAACGTGTCTTCAGGTATTACTGGGATAAACGGCGATACATTAGTGAAAACAATAAATATAAATACATCAACAGCTGAGGAACTGGTGGCGTTGCCCGGGATAGGGGAGCAAATAGCAGAAAACATTATTAATTACAGGGATCAGTACGGGTTATTCAAGGTTAAGGAAGACCTGAAAAATGTTAAAGGGATAGGAGAAAAGAAGTATGAGCAAATAAAGGACCTGGTTTCTATTTGATTTACCGTTATTATCATCTTCTATGGGCTTCATCACTTGCTCTCGGTTTTGTACTATGCAAAATATCCTCATTTTATTTATGGTTTAAGTCAAACGACAGCCTTTTTTTAGCTTTTATTGTTATTTCTTTTTTACTGCTCGTTTTGATTCATTATATATCTAAAAGGAACATTGAAAGCTGCAATGATAGCAAAATATTTCCCGGGACAGCATGGCTATTAATACCAAAAGAGGTGTTGTTTTTTTATGGGATGATTTTTATTTTGCTGGGATTATTCTGCTCCGCTAGAGATACAAATGCAACTGAAAACAATCTGCTGGAAATTACAGGTAAAAATATTACAAACGGCAGCGATATCGGAATTGAGGCCAGAGGCAGGATTTCGAGCCACATTAACTATTCGAAAGGCAGTTGCTGGTTTTACCTTGATGCAGAAGAGTTATCTGTTTTAGATAGGCAGTCGGATACCATGATAAAAGTAAATGCACACGAGGAATTTTTTGTAATTGCACGTACTGCTCTAAATTCTGCATTGAAACGCGATGATATAGTCAGTTTTAAATGCCAGTTAAAGCAAGGCAGCCAAGGTAATTATCTTCTTACTTATGGGCACAGTCTTGAGAAAATGGACCGGCATCCCCCAGGCACATGGCACTATGCTTTGAGGAGCAGGATTTATAACTGTATAAAAAACATATTCTATAATAGTTTTGATTACCGGCAGGCCGGGATTTGTGAAGCTGCAATGTTGGGCAACACTTTCAACATTGATGACAGCCTGGCAAAAGATTTCAGGAACAGTGGTATTTATCACCTGCTTGCTATTTCCGGGCTGCATATTTCTTTTTTTGTCCTTATTTCTTCAAGTTTTATGGGGTATCTGCTCAATGGAATCGTAACTTCTATCGGGAAAAGACAACTGAATGTTAAAAATTTAAGCCTTATTATCATATTAGCAATATTATTCCTTTACAATTTTATAATAGGTGAAAATGCAAGCACGCTCAGGTCTACTGTCATGGCTGTATTTGTACTGTTTTCATCCAGCTGGGGGAGAGCATTTGACAGGAAAGCAGTGTTAAGTTTTACCTTCATAATACTCCTGATTGCCAGCCCAGGTTTTTTTAAAGACGCTTCATTCTGGCTTTCATTTTCATCTGTTGCAGCTATCTCATATTTGAACGATTTCTTTTATGCGCTTTCAGATTTTATAAAAGAAAAAATTTTAATTATTTTTAAGAGATACAGTAATAATGCATTTAATACTGGCAGCAGCAAGAGGAACTATTTCGAATCCCTTTTTATTACTTCACTTTCAGTAAACATTGTTATTTTTCCGATAATCATTTTTGTTTTCGGCCAGTTTGGCCTTCTTTCAATACCTGTGAATATGATTGCTGTGCCTGTTTTTTACGCGCTGCTTTTAATGCTTGTAATTGCTTCATTTTGCGGATTGCTCTGGCCGCCCCTGGGCATACTTTTTATTAAACCTGTAGCGGTACCGATGACTGTGCTTCTTAAGATGTCACAGGCGTGGAAGATATCAGGTTATAGCATCCTGAGAATTAATGATTTCAAGCCCGGGTATATGGTATTATATTATGCAGTAATGGCATTGATTGCAGTTTTTATAGCAAGGTTTCTTTACCGGCATAAAAGAGGTGTTAAATATTGAATATAATAATGCCTTTTTTGTACGGTAAAAGAACTATTATTAAGATTTAGGGTGACCTGAAGCAATGGCAATTCTAAAAGAAAATATTACAAAATACACCCGTCTTGAAGACCTCAGGCCCTGCTATTTATACATGAGCAGAAGTATCTCGATTCTTGAAGAAAAAGTTGAAAGCTTTAAAAAGTTCTTGAGGGGTAAAATCAGTTTTGAAGTCGACCTTAAGATTTTCTATTCCGGGGTCGACCTGGATGAATATGAGTTTGCAAACTTCGTTAAAACACCCTCTTTTTTTTCAGAAAAAAGGGTGGCTGTTGTAAAGAATGTTGAAAAGGCTTCTGCTGAGTTCATCAAAATGCTGGCAGGCATTTGCAGCGCTGCCAGCCCCGGGGATTTTTCTACAGTAATCGTATGCACATATATTACAGGTGACAAAAAAGCAAAGAACATAAAAAGCCTGATAGAAGCTGTTTCCGAAAAGGGTATAGTAAAAAATCTTTACTTACCGACTGCCGAGAAACTTAAAAAATGGCTTGATGAAAAAAGTGAGCTTGATGGCATCAGGTTTACTCAGAAAGCGGCTTTAAGATTAATCGAGAATGTAAATTTTGATATGAACCTGTTACAAGCTGAATACGAGAAATTGCAGACTTATATAATTTCTGAGAAGGATAAAACTATAAACGAAGTTGCTGTAGACAAGCTGATACCAAGGGTTTATGACATGAAGATATTCGATGTGGTGGACCATATAGGCAACAGGGATAAAACACAGGCTCTTAAAGCATTAAAACCGCTGATACTTGAAAAACAGAATATGATAGGAATCATAACGTTGCTGCACAGAATGTTTAAAGCATTTCTGTACATTAAAAACGATAGCCGGGAAAAACAGGAAAGCTGCTACAGTATGGGAGAATTTAAAACTGCCGGTAAATATAATGCAAACAGCTTTAAGGATTATATTGAAAAAAATATTGGTCATGCCAAAAATAAGGACAGGATTGCTGCGAATTATTTAAGGTTCTCAAGAAAATACAACAGCCTGGAAATAATAAGGGTATTTGACATATTGAACAAATACGATATTTCGCTCAGGGCAACTGAAATAGAAGAAACAGTACTTGTAACGCGGCTGATTGTAGAAATAACCGATATAAAAGCTTGAAATAACAGGTAAACCCAAAAAAGTAGTATATTACAAAAGATGCTATAAAGCGGGTATTATGCGCCCTGTGTTTTATTAAGCAGTTTTGCTGCCTTTGATTTCTTATTTGCAGCAAAATTCTTATGGACTGTGCTGGTCTTAGCAGCCTTATCCAGGACCTTGAAATAATCATCCATGTTTTCCCTGGCTTTCTCAATATCCTTGACTTCAACAGATTTCCTGAATTTTTTATTCAGGGTCTTTATCCTGGTTTTTAACGCCTGGTTTTTCTCAGACCTCTTAATGTTTTGCTTATCTCTTTTTACCTGCGACTTGATATTAGGCATTTATTTAAAACCTCCAACATTGTTTATTTTTTTTGATGACGAGATATTCTATCATCTTTTTTAAAAAATAAAAATATTTATTATAATTAGCAAAGTTATAATGTTATAATACCGAAGTTATGCAGGATATACAGGAAGATTACTTATTATCCAGAAAAAGGATTTTTAGCGCAACCGTAATTGTAATAATTGCGACATTTCTTTCAAAGATATCCGGCCTGGTCAGGGACCAGGTCATGGCAGGATATTTTGGACTGAGTTATGATACGGATGCATATACATGGGCTTTTTTCATCCCAAATCTTTTTAAGGTCCTTTTTGCTGATTCACTAATTGTAGCTGCTTTTATCCCGGTATATACAACATATCTAAAAGAGAAAAATAAAGATGCGAAAGCCAATTTTCTAAATTCTATCATAAATATAATGTTTTTTTTCTTTTTTGTCGTATCTACCCTGCTTTTTATATTCTCGCCCCAGATTGGGTTGCTGCTCTCAAATATTGCAAATAACCAGCTGGATGTAAACGGTTTTATAGAAATGAACAGGATAATGGCATTTTCACTGCTTATGCTGGGCATGTCAGGCCTGACAACAGCCATTTTAAACTCACACAATATCTTCACCGTACCTGCCCTTGCGCCGTTTATCATGAATATTGTAATAGTGACCTTTACAGTATTGTTGAGTCCGGGCCTTGGCATAGTAAGCATGGCTATCGGTACCATGGTGGGCGCTGTCCTGCAGCTGGCAGTACAACTTTTCCAGGTGAAAGTTACAAAAGTGAGATATGCTTTTATAATTGATTTTAAAAATAAAGCAGTCAGGGAAATATTTTCCCTGATGATTCCCATATTGCTGAGCCTTGGTGCAGTGCAGCTAAATAATAGTGTGGATAAATTTTTTGCTTTAAGCCTCGGTGCCGGAAATACAACAGCGCTGGATATTTCGTGGAGGGTCACAAACCTGCCCCTTGGGGTATTCTCGGTAGCAATAATAACAGTACTTTATCCCCTAATTGCCAGGCAGGCTGCATCTAATGATATCGGGGGCATCAAGGAAAGCTTCTCTTTAGGCGTGAGGGAAATCGGTTATATAATGATACCTGCAGTTACCGGGCTTGTATTGCTCAGTTATCCAATAATCAAGCTTTTATTTGAGCATAATAATTTTACTGAAGCAGATACTTTAAAAGTCTCAAATATACTTATTTTCCACAGCCTTGGACTTGTGTTCTTTGGACTTCTCATGATACTTAACAGGATATATTATTCATTCAAGAATGTAATGACTCCATTAAAAGTCGCAGCTATTTCAATAATTGCCAATGTCTTTCTTGACTGGCTGCTCATAAAATTCATGGGTGTTTCAGGTGTTGCTCTTTCAACAACTCTTGTTGCAGTTTTTAATGTTGTAACACTGATTATAATATTGCGGAAAAAGGTCGGGTTTTTGGGAGGTAAAAGGATTTTTAAATCTTACCTTAAAATCATTGTATCGTCTGCGGTCATGGGCGCAATTATATATACCAGCTGGCATTATCTAGAAAAATATGCATACAATAACATCTGGTATTTAATTGCAATCCTGTTTTCAATAATAATAGCAGGGGCAGGCATATATATAGCAATGACATACCTGCTGAGAATGGAAGAGATAAAATTTGTTTTCAACCTGTTTTCCAATTTAAAAAAAGCCAAAAAGTAAATGACAGATAAAAACCTTATCAGGAATTTTTCAATCATAGCACATATAGATCACGGCAAATCAACGCTTGCTGACAGGATACTTGAGATGACCGACACAGTAAGCATGCGTGAAATGTTTGACCAGTACCTTGATGATATGGACCTTGAGAGGGAAAGAGGGATAACCATCAAAGCCCACGCAGTCAGGGTCGTCTATAAATGTAAACTTGACGACAACAAGTATATTTTTAATCTCATAGATACGCCAGGGCATGTTGATTTTTCATATGAAGTATCCAGAAGCCTTGCAGCATGTGAAGGCGCTGTGCTTGTCGTTGATGCCACCCAGGGAATACAGGCCCAGACCCTTGCCAATGCTTACCTTGCCCTGGCAAATAATCTTGAGATAATCCCTGTGATTAACAAGATTGATTTAAAAAGCGCAAGACCTGATGAGGTTGCTGAAGAGCTTGCGCTTGTCCTCGGCATTGATAAAAACAGGATGATTGCCATCAGTGCCAAAACAGGCCAGGGAGTAGAGGAAATACTCGACCGTATTATAGTGGATGTACCACCGCCATCCGGGGATGCGGAAAAACCTTTGCAGGCTTTGATATTTGACTCACAATATGATTCATACAGGGGGATCGTGGTTTTAATAAGAGTAGTAAATGGATATATAGAAGCCGGAATGAAAATAAAATTCATGGCTGAAAACTCCGTCACCACTGTTGAAGAGGTAGGTGTATTGAATCCCAAGATGATAAAAAAAGACACTCTAACTGCAGGTGAAGTAGGTTATATAATCACAGGTGTAAAAGAGATAGGGAATATCAGGGTGGGAGATACTGTCACATCTTTTAAAGACCCTGCCGAAGGCCTTCTTCCCGGATATAAGAAACCCAAACCTATGGTATATTGCGGGCTTTTCCCGATTGAAGGCATCCACTATGAGGAGCTGCGGGACGCTCTTGGAAAACTGCTTCTGAATGATTCCTCGCTTGATTATATGCCGGAAGTCTCCAATGCCCTTGGCTTCGGTTTCAGGTGCGGCTTTCTCGGGCTATTGCACATGGAAATAGTAAAGGAAAGGCTTGAGAGGGAGTACGGATTGAGTCTTGTGACGACTGCCCCGAACGTTGCATACATGGTTGTTAAAACAAATGACGAGGCAATAGAGGTAAAAAGACCTTCAGATTTTCCTGAGGAAGAAAAGATAAAAGAGATACAGGAACCCTATGTAAATGCTACTATAATAAGCCCTAAGGATTATATAGGGGATATTATGAACCTTGCAAATAGCAAAAGGGGCGAGTTTGTAGATATGCAATACCTTTCACCTGAAAGAGTGGAAATAAAGTATGTTCTTCCTTTAGCAGAGATAATTGTAGATTTCTTTAATCTTCTAAAGTCAGTAAGCGCAGGTTTTGCTTCCCTGGATTATGAGTTTCTCGGTTATAAACCATCGGAGCTTGTAAAACTTGACATACTGGTCGCAGGCAGCCAGGTGGACGAACTTTCAACTATAGTTCACAAAGAAAAAGCTTACAGCATTGGCAGGGATATGGTTACAAAGCTGCGAAAACTTATATCGAGGGAGAATTTCGAGATAGCCATACAGGCAGCTATAGGTAAAAAGATAATAGCCAAGGAGAGGATAGCGCCTTTCAGGAAAGATGTTACATCCGGCCTTTACGGGGGAGATATCACAAGAAAAAGAAAAGTCCTTGAAAAACAGAAAAAAGGCAAAAAAAAGATGAAGAGGATTGGAAAGGTCTCAATTCCAAGCGAGGCGTTTATGAGCTTTTACCAGATAGACACAGGTAAGTAGGCACAATATCCACATAATAGCACAAACTATTCAAACCATTAAATATCGTTAAAATAGTTTTACATTATAAGATTTTTATTTATACCATTAATTATTTAAGATATGTTATAATAACTTATTTAATTAATTTAATAGCAAAATCACAAATTTGTGGAAGAAATACACATAAAGAAAAAAATAATAGGAGGGGTAAAAAAATGAGAAAGGTTTTAATGAAAAAAGTACTGGTTATCTTATTAACAGCTATTATATCCGGGACGATGATACTCATGCTCAGCGGCTGTGCCCAGAAAATCGCAGAATCAATGGTTGAGAAGGCAATAGAGGATGCAGCGGGGAAAGAAGGGGATAATGTAGATATCGACCTTGAAGAAGGACAGGTCAATATCACTGATGAAGAAGGAAATGAGATAAGTATTGGCGGGGCTGAAGTCCCTGAAGACTGGCCTTCAGTAGTTCCTGTAAATGACAACATTGCCATCCAGTTTACAGGCTCGCAGAAAACTGACAATAAAATGAACTGGAGTCTGAGCGGGACATACAGCGGGACAGGGGAAGAGCTCTATAATTATTACAAAAATGAGATGTCCGGCTGGAATGAAGAATCATCAACAGTATCAGATGCAGGAGATGACGGGAAAACTTACAGCCTGCAGGTGTCCAATGACCAGTATTATGTTTCACTTTTTATAACTGAAAGTGAAGATTCGCCTGCGGTTATCCTTGGTGTAAATGAAAAATAAGTAAAAGGGAGCTTTTCATAATCCTGCTAAAAAAAATAAGTATGAATGTTTAAGCAGGAAAACTTTGGATAAGGTTCTATTTTATAAAGCCTGTACAGCAAAAAATGTGCAGGCTTTACTTTTTTTTGGATTTATTGTTGCCATATGCTGCTATAGTATTATAAGTTTAACCTCTATAGTTTTTATTGTAACAGATTTGTAATTCATATATAATTCACCTAATTATTATGCTCTAGTGTTGCCGATCCAACCCTAAAGCATGATAATATTTTTTTTTAAAAATTTATCTGTAGTGAAAGGGGAATGCCGTGTTA
>CAYGYY010000047.1:0-15748 GCA_964354265.1 uncultured Actinomycetota bacterium | reverse complement strand
AGCAGTAAACTACGCAGTATCCGATATTATGTTTAAACAGAAAACCCCGGCATTAAAAAATGCTGAAAATCTTGCACTTTTAAACCCGGACCTTTGCATTGAAAAAAATACTCTTTCTGAACTGCTATCGACTTTTACGGCAGTAAAGAGCGCGGGAGCTGTGGGAGGAGTGATATATGATTATAATGGCAGCAACATCCAGCATGCAGGCGGAATCATTAAGGATAATTTCATTACTGCACATCTTACAAGTCCCAGGCAGGCTGATTCAACAGTATACAGGACAGATTATGTTACAGGTGCGCTTTTTGCGACGAAAATAGATTTTTTTAAAAACCTGGGCGGTTTTGACAGCGGTTACAGGCCCGCATATTTTGAAGAACTTGATTACTGTAAAAAACTAGCCTCGGTGGGGCTTTCTGCTGTTGTAAACATAAAAGCTGTTGCAAGGCATTTCGAAGGCGCATCTACCGGAAAGTTCAGCCCATTTTTTTACCGGTACTATCATAAAAACAGGATAAGATGCGCCATTATCAATTCCGGACTGTCCGGGTTTTTTAAAAGTTTCATTCCAGCTGAATTAAAATGGCTGAGAAATGAAGCAACTCAGGACCAGCGAAAACCGCTTACAATGGCATATTTTTTAAATTTTGTGTTTTTACTTTATAATCTAATAATTAAAATAAAAAATTTCTTTATCATGAGCCGGTATTTAAAAAATATTTATTAAGACAGGAGAATAAATGGAAGAAGAACTTATAGAATTAAAAAAGGGCACCAATAGAGTCCTTATAATCAGTTACGATATAATAGGCAAACAAATGGCCGGACCGGGGATAAGGTTTTATGAATTTGCAAATATCATTTCAAATTATGCCGATGTCGTCCTTGCAACACCAAACAAAGTCGACATTGACCTTATCAATGGAATAAAAAATATAACTTTTGACATTAATAACCACAGGTCATTGAAAAGATATATGGAAGTTTCAGACATTATTCTTATACAGGGACATATACTGCATTATTTTCCATTCATAAAGAATTTTAAGGGCAGGATCATAGTAGACCTTTACAATCCATTTAACCTTGAAAGCCTGGAGATGTACAAAAGCGCAGATATCGCTGAACGCTTGCGCATAGATAAAGCAAATGTTGACCTGCTGAAATTTCAGATATCCATAGGTGATTTCTTTATATGCGCAAGTGAAAAACAGAGAAGCTACTGGCTCGGCATGCTTAATGCAATGGGCAGGATAAATCCTTATTCTTATGATGATGATAGCACCCTGAAAAAATTAATAGATATAGTGCCATTTGGCATACCGTCTGCGCCACCCAAACATACAGGGGAGTCCATAAAGAAAATCATCCCTGCAATAAAGGATGAGGACATGGTAGTTTTATGGGGTGGTGGAATATGGAACTGGCTTGATCCCATAACTGTAATCAAGTCAATATGGGAGATAACCAGGGGCCGTAAGGATATAAAACTTGTTTTTGCCGGCATAAAACACCCTGATCCCAAGCTGCCTGAAATGAAAAGATGCATAGAAGCAATCAACCTTAGCAGGGAGCTGGACTTATATGACAAATTTGTTTTTTTTAATGAATGGGTACCTTATGAAATGCGCCAGAATTTTCTTCTTGAATCTTCTGCGGGACTTTCCATACACCAGGACAAACTGGAAACTGAATTTGCTTACAGGACAAGGGTAATGGATTATATATGGGCAAAACTTCCCGTAATCACTTCAGAAGGCGATTCAATTGCCAAAATGGTGAAGGAAGAAAATATAGGTGAAGTCGTAAAATACGAAAACACTCACCAGCTTGCAAGAGTAATAGAAAGTATGCTGACAAATAGAAGCTTAAAAGATATTTACAGGAGGAATCTTGAAAAGCTTACCCCCAGGTTTTACTGGGAGAATGTTTCCAAACCTCTTGTAGAATACTGCATCCGTCCGGAATATGCTGCCGACAAGAAAAAAATAATGGAGATTATTAATTTCCAGAATAATAAGATTGTCAACGTTATTAAGAATAATTTAAGCGGAGCAACAAACATCCTGGTCCTTACATCAAATATTTTCCGCGACAAGGAAATATTAAAAGAAGGAGACCTGGGAAAGTTATTTTTTGTTGAAGTTGGTAATATTGTTTCAGAGCGCGAAAAGGACCTGGGCATGTTTGATAAAATTGGTTTTCTTAAGACCAAGATACTGAGCAGGACCAGGTTTGATGGAGTAATAGTAAATAACACCTTCAGCAAACTATCCCCAAAGTTCTTCTATGATCTTCTTAATGTTATAGGAATGAAGCTGCGCACTGACGGTGTGCTATTTTTTTCAATTCCTGAAAACAGGGGAATACTGAAATTATTCAGCGGTGAAGACATAAGTGATAAAACTGGCGACAGGATTGATGAATTCACAATTGAATATATTTTTAAAAATACCGGATATGAGGTCATAAGTAAAGGCATATGGGATAGAATAGGAATGGATGTGAGCGAATCAGGCATCCAGACTAAACAACAGGAACTGATAGAAGAGATTTATAATAAAAATGAACTCATTGAGCTTTTTGAAATCAAATTATCCCGCCAGGATTTTAAGGAGCTGTCCCTTTTAAAAGGATTGAATATCCTTGATTCGGATGAACTTGCAAGCGATAAGAGCATAAGGGGCAGGATGAAAAAATATCTTTATGCAGTTACAGGCCTCTATATGGAAAACCTGAGAAAAAGTTATAATACCTCAATACAGGCTATAAATAATAACATTCAAGTGCAGATAAACAGGGAAGTAAATGAACTTAACGCAAAGAACAGGGAAAGAATGATATTTATTTATTACAATATTTTCAGGACCCTTCAATACCAGATATCAAACCTCGGCGTTGATATAAACACTTTGAAAAACATGCTTCAGGACAAGCTGGGAAAAATTGAAAAACAGAATACTGAGCTTGATGAAAGGCTGGAGGTATTATTGGGCGATATAGAGAATATTGACAGGATAATGGGGCTTACACTTTCAAACAAGTACTTTATAGCTAAAAAGCTTTAATAGTATTATAATCTGGTTTTTTGAGCCAAATATTTTTAGCGGGGACAGATAAAGAGTTGGATAATCTATTAAAAAAGGAGAAAAAAAGTTTGAGTTTAACATCATCTATTCTTCTGATTCTATTAAGCATAGGGATAGCTGTCGGCGGACAGATACTCTTAAAGCTCGGGTTGAATAAAATAGGGCAGATAAATATAAACAGTTTAGGGGCGGTTGGCCAGTTTTTTTTGGGTGTCCTGAAGAGTCCGATGGTCTTAATAGGGCTTTTTTGTTATGTAATTTCGGCTGCAATATGGCTTGTAGTCCTTTCTACTGTAGATTTGAGTTTTGCATATCCTTTCATCGGGCTTACTTATGTCCTGATACTGGTAGTCTCGAAATTTGTACTTAAAGAGGATGTAAATCCCATACGCTGGGCTGGAGCAGCAATAGTTACAGTGGGAGTAATAGTAATCTCACGGGGCGGCTAAAGCCTTCGTATTTTATCAGAAGACTGGAGCAGCTAATTGGAAGACATGCATTTCCCCACAGTTTCTATAATAACTGTAAATCACAACGGTGCCAGGTTTCTGGCGGACCTTTTTGATTCCATATCAGGGCTGGATTATCCTGCAGGTAAGATACAAACAATCATGGTTGACAATAATTCAGCTGACAACTCATGCACAATGGTTAACACAAGATATCCCTGGGTAAATATAATAAGTATGGATAAAAACTATGGCTATGCGCAGGGAAACAATGCAGGGTTTAACCATTCAACCGGCGACTTCATTGCCCTGATTAATAATGACTGCGTTGTTGACAGAAAATGGCTTATTGAAATGATAAAATCCGTGACTATGGAGGGAAGGCCTGTAAAAGCGGGAGCTGCAGCTTCTAAAGTCCTTTTCTTTTACAGATATATCATACTTGAGTTCATAACCTGTGGTCCTTCTTTACGGTTCCTGGATGTCAGCATAAAAAATGGACAAAAGTCCGGGAGCCTTGGTGTCTGTTACCTGGAAGAAAATCTTTGCAAAAGTATCAGATTTTTAAAGAACTGCCGGCCGGATACACGAGACAGGGACGGGACAATTACATCCTGGCTTGTTAGCGATAAGGCGCTGATTGCAATACCTGTTGCAGACCCGGATAATGAGATTGAGATAAAGATTCAGTCATACAGCAGTAGCAGCATTACAGGTATGCAAGTTAGAATACCTGCAAAAACACCAGATAATGTGATCCATAGCGGTAATACGCCTGATGGTAAGTCGGCAGTTGTTTTTAAAATAAAAAAAAACGATTTTGTATTTTGCGCTGATTTAATTAACAGTTGCGGCATAGAGGTAAACAGGTCATTTTATGCAAGGGACAGGGGCTCTGATTCAATTGATAGTGGGCAATTTGACAGGGAGGAAGAAATATTTGCGCCAAGCGGGAGCAGTCTTCTTATAAGCAGGAAGATGATTGAAGAAACAGGGGGTTTTGACAGATCCTTTTTTACATATTATGAGGACATGGACCTTTTCTGGAGGGCAAGACTTAAAGGATGGAATATATATTTTTCTCCGGGCTCTATAGTAAGGCATCACCATTGCGGTACAGGTGTTGAATGGTCGCCTTCTTTTACTTATTATGTACTTAGAAACAGGGTACTGTCGATTTTTAAATGCGGCTGGTTTACGCTGTTTATAAGGTCATACTTTGCATTTCTTGCAGCTGCAGTAATTGCGCTGGCGGGCTGCCTGAGGCTCATTCTTACCGGCAGGCGCTGCAGCCGGCCCGATATCCCTATAAGAGCCAGGATAATATTTGAGTTTTTTTATCTTTTGCCAAAAAATATTTTTGCCAGGCTGAAAATAAGGCGGTCAAGAAAAGTTGCAGATTCAGGGATAAAAAAATGGGCAATTGAATTTTAAGAAAGGTTTTTAAGTTATTGGAAGATAAATCAATAAAAATAGGCATTTATGACAGGTATCTTGCAACAGCCGGGGGCGGGGAAAGATACAGTTGCAAAATGGCAGAGATACTTGCCCGGCAACCTTTGTATAAAGTGGAGCTCATCACAGACATTTTTGTCGAGATTAAGAAAGTCGAGTCAAGGCTGAATCTTGACCTGTCAAAAGTAGGCTTAAAGATATTCCCTTTCCTTTCAGAGGAATATGCAAAAAAAATAACAAGTTCCTATAATATTTTCATCAACTGCACCTATCTGAGCTCACTCCCGGGATATGGCGCAAGTAATATTTACCTTTGCTATTTTCCGACCAGGTTTGATGTGGACTTTAAGTTACTGCACAGAGTTTTGCTGCTGTTTTTCAGGTTGCCTGCAATATGGCTCTACAGGTTGGCTGACAGGATCTCAGGCAGTTTTAAGAGCATGGAGGTTGTTGAAGGCATATACGACATTAAGAGGTTTTTACTACTTAGAGGAAGCTGGATAAGCGGAAATGCTGTAATAGATTATAAAGCCGGAATGGATAAGATCAGGATAGGAGTTAAAAACCCTGTTTCAACAGGGGTAGCCCTGATGAATTGCAGGATAATCCTTTATATGAAGCAGCGGCAGGAAAAAATGCATCTGCTTTTTGAGCAGCAAATAATGCTTGAAGCAGGCGCAAGGCAGGCTGTAATAATTGAAATCTCCGAAGCTGCCCGCAGCCGGGACTTAAGGCTCATTATCCAGTCGGATACATTTAACCCCGTCCAGACAAATACCGGCGGAGGCGATTCAAGGAAGCTTGGAGCTGTCGTCTATAACGAACAGAAAGTCAATCTTTTAAAAAAATTACTGCTAAAAATAGTTGGTTTTATACCACTTTTCCTTGTGACCTATCCAAAGGACCTGAAATTCCTTGAAACTTATAACAGGATAATTTCCATTTCGGAATACAGCAGGAAATATATAGAAAAGTCCTGGCAAAAAAAAAGCACTATACTTTTTCCACCAGTTGAAACAGATGATTTTAAATCTGATTTAAAAGATAAGATAATCCTTAGTGTTGGAAGATTTTTCCCCGAGCATCATAATAAAAAACAGCTGGAGCTGGCAAAAATTTTTATCGAGATTTTTAAAGACTATCCCGAGACAATGTCTGGATATACCCTGTGCCTTGCCGGTGGGGTCGAACAAAAGACTGAACATCTGAAATATGTTGCAGAGATAGAAGATGTCTGCAGGGGATATCCTGTAAAGATAATGACAAATCTGGGCTGGGATGATCTGGTCAGCCTTTTTTCAAAAGCATTGATTTTCTGGCATGCTTCCGGTATGGGTGAAGATGAAGAAAGCCATCCTGAAAAATTCGAGCATTTCGGCATAACAACGGTCGAAGCAATGGCATCAGGCTGCATACCTGTTGTGATAAACCGGGGAGGACAGACAGAAATCATAGAAAATGGATTTAACGGGTTCCTGTTTGACAGCTGGGAACAACTCAAAGCGCTGACGCTGGAAGTCTGCAGGCATTATGATACCGGTTTATATAATAAGATAAGCGCAAATGCCATCAGCAGCTCAGGTAAATTTTCCAGCGGTAATTTTGAAAGCAGGTTACTTGATATTATAAAGGAAGAAGCGCAAAAGATTTAAAAAGGAATAGCAATTTTGGACCTGAGCATTATCATAGTAAGTTTTAACAGCCTTGAATTCATTAAAAACTGCATAAGAAGCATTTATAAATACCTGGACACGGGTAAAGGAAATGGCGGCCTTTCGTGGGAGGTTGTAATATCAGATAACGGTTCAAAAGATGGAAGTGTCGAATTTATAAGGGGTATGATCTCAGAGATGGATAACAGCGCCATCCGGTTTATAGAATTGGAGGAGAATCAAGGTTTTTCAAAAGCGGCAAATGCCGGGGCTGAAGCTTCAAATGGCGAGTTCCTGTTATTTTTAAATCCTGATACTGAGCTTTGTGAAAAAGGATTGGAAAAATTAATAAATTTTTATTCTGAAAACAGCTCCATAGAGAAAATAGGAGCTGCAGGAGCTAGTATAATAAACAAGGATGGTTCTTTGCAGCATAGCTGCAGGGCATTTCCGACGCTTGCATTACAGTTTTATGATGCATTTTTTCTGTCAAAGCTGTTTAAAAAATCAAAAAGATTCGGCGCATATTTCATGACCTGGTGGGACCATGATTCGACTGCTGCGGTTGACTGGATTTCTGGCGCATTTATGCTTATAAAAAAGAATATATTCATAGAGGCAGGGCGCTTTTCAGAGGCTTATTTCATGTATAGTGAAGATACAGACCTTTGTCTTGCACTGTCAAAGACAGGATACAGGAATTATTATTATGCCGGCTACAGTATAAAACACCTCGATGCCGCGGTAGCTTCCCGCAATATGGCGCTACGGGAAGCCCAGGTCTGGAAGAGCAGGAAAATTTATTTTGCAAAAAATCATGGCTGGTTTCACGGACAGGTCTTGAGTATACTGTATTTTAAATATACATTGAACAGATTTTTTTTATACTGCATTCTCTGGTTATTTAATTTTAAGGGCAAAAAAAACTTTTACAAAAACCAGGCAGGAATTTGCAGCAATACTCTTAAGCTTTATTTTTCAGGCGTATGAACCTGATTTAAACCAGACACAATATTTAAAAAAAACATCAATGGAAGAAAAAAGAAAAGGATTTTTGGAACAGGTCAGTTTTATCACAACAGTATATAATGAGGCAAAGTCCATAAAAACCTTCCTGGAAACACTTTTGGAACAGACAATCATGCCAGGCGAGATAATAATTGTTGACGGCGGCTCTAACGACGGGACTGTTGAAATAATAGTCGAATACTTTAAAAGCCGGTTTGGTAAATCACCTCAATACAGGCAAGTGGAATACCGGGAGGAGCCGGTTTATCATAAAAGTTCCAAAGTACTTGTTTTTGAATGTTATTTGAACAACAGCTCAAGGGTTAAGTTATTCCAGGCATATGGAGCAAGAATAGCTGAAGGCAGGAATATTGCAATAGAAAACGCAGGCAATGAGTTTATATGTGTAAGTGATGCAGGGTGCATATTATCTGAAAACTGGGTGGAGGAGATATCAGGATGTTTTTCGGATAATGATAATACCCTGGTTATGGGAGGATATAATTTTCCTTATATAGAGAATTTTATCCAGTCATGCCTGGCTGTATGTGTGATGCCCCGGAAAGAAGAAATAAGAAGCGAAAGGTTCATGCCGTCGTCGCGCAATATCAGTTTCAGCAGGACAGCGTGGAAAGAGGCGGGGGGTTACCCACAGAACATGGATTACGGTGAGGATATGAAGTTTAACTTTAATTTAAAAAAAACCTGTAAAAGGATTAGTTTTAATCCCCGGGCCGAAGTATTCTGGAATCTCAGGGAGAGCCTGGTGCCAGTATTCAGGCAATTTTTCAGATATGCCAAAGGCGATGCCATAGGCAGGATGTATCCGGGCAGGCATCTTGCCAGATATGTTTCTTTTGCTCTAATGATACTGCTTATTGCTCTTGCTGCAAGTATAAGCCCCTGGTTTCTGGCAGGCATTCTGCCGCTTCTCCTTTTCTTCATGTATAAACCTTACCTGAGGATAAATTATTTCCTTGAAAACAGCAAAGTCTTCCATTACAGCGGAAAAGTGAAGTCATTGCCTGCTATAAAAGCAGGCATATTCTTTACCATTCCTCTCATGATGGCATACATCGAGGCTGCTAAGATGCTCGGATATCTGTACGGAACAGTCGTGCGCAGGAGATTTTAAACTGCAGGCATTTATTAAACAAGCATTAAAAAACTATAATTTATCTATATTAGAATAATTTGACATTTAATTTTAAGATTTTTATAATAGAATTGTAGAATTTTATATGATAAAATAGTAATCCTTAATAATAGTCTAAAAAAATAATTATTTTTGGTTTATAATTTTAGACTTTTTAAAAAGTTTATATTTGCTGAGAGGTGAGAAGGATGGAAGATGATATAAAAAGAATAGACACTAATGATCTAAGGGTAAACCTTACAGAATATCTTACAAAAAACCTTGGTGATACAATTTACATTACCAGGTATAACAGGCTTGTAGGAGAGCTGAGAGTTTATACCGAAGAAATTAGAAGAAAAACAGAACTCAGAATAGCTAAAAAAATGCTTGAAGCTGCAGAGCGTGAAAAAAAGATCTGATAGGTTTGGGGCATTTATAAGTATATTTTGAGTATTTGTATCTTTAGCGTTTTTTGACTATCGGTCATAATAAAGAAATCAGCAGTCGGCGGTTCCTTTAAGTAAAGGGATCGCCGACTGCCATATGTGTGGGTTATGATATGCAAATATGCCAAATTATATATATGATGATTTATACATGCCAAAAAACTAAAATAAAGTTTACTTTTTTTTCCACTTATTTTACAGTATTTCAATATGTTGAATAATGAATTTTGCATGTTAAGCATCATAATAGTAAGCTACAACAGCAGCAGCTATTTAAAAGATTGCATTGACTCCCTGTTAAAATACAGGCCTTTATTCCAATTTGAGATAATTGTAGTGGATAATGCATCTACGGATGATTCTGTGCATCTGGTTGAAAAGAATTACCCCTTTGCCAGGCTGATAATAAATAAAAGGAATATGGGATTTGCAGCAGCCAATAATATTGCAATAAGAAACAGCAATTCAAAATACCTTCTGCTTATTAATAGCGATTGCGAGGTATATGAAAATTCCATCCAGGCCATGGTCTCTTACATGGAAGATAATGCCGGCACAGGGATTGTTGGGCCTAAAATAAAAAATACCGACGGCTCCATACAGCTTTCATGCAGGAAGTTTCCGTCTTTTTTTGATGCCGGCATGCATACACTGCTTCATAATATCGCTCCGGATAACAGGTTTTCAAGAAGATATAAACTTGCAGAAATCGAGCGCAGCGCTCCTGTTGAGGTAGACTGGGTTTCAGGCTCATGTATCCTGATAAGGCGCAAATCCCTCGATGATACCGGCCTGATGGATGAGCGATATTTCATGTACGTGGAAGACACGGACCTTTGTTTTCAGATGTGGAAAAAGGGATGGAAGGTCATCTACAACCCGTATTCTGAGATACTTCATCATATAGGCGGCAGTACCCGCAGTGGAGAGGTATCATCAAGTGTGCGAATGCAGAAAAGTGCTCTTTATTTTTTCTGGAAAAATTATAAAAAAACATGGAGAGTGCTTTTACTGCCGCTTGTATTATTATTGTTAGGAATAAGAATATTTTTAACTTTTATTAAAAATCTTTTACAATAAGGCAAACACCTATTAATCACAGGGGCAATTTTTGAAAATATTAATTACAGGAGCCTGCGGATTTGCAGGCAGACACCTTACAGAATACCTTTTATCAGGATATGAGTTCCAAATGAAAGCTCTTCCGGAGCACAGTAATTCCGCTGGGGTTATAACATCGATAACAGGGGTAGATAATTCTGCCTGCCCCGGCCCTTCATTTAATACAGAGAATACATTTAATTCCCTGGAAAATAATCCTGATGGCCTTCAAAACACTATAACCGGGTCGCAGATTTCAGCTGGCAAAAGAATCGACTTTATAAGCGCGGACCTGAGGGATAGTGAAAAGATGGAGGGGATTATAAAAGATATTATGCCGGACAGGATATACAACCTTGCAGCCCAGGCATCTGTTGGGAATTCCTGGAAAGAACCGGTGAAGACTTTTGAAATAAACGTGCTCGCCGGAATCAACCTGCTTGAAGCAGTCAGGAAGTATTGTCCCCGGTGCAGGGTACTTTTTGCATGCACTGCTGAGGAATATGCCCCTTTAAAAAATAATGCCGATATTGCAATATTGGAGGATTTTGCAATTGGCCCCTGCAACCCCTACGCCATTAGCAAGGCAGCTATAGATTTTTTTGCATCCACATACCAGGAAGCATATGATCTTCCAATTTATATTTCCCGCTCTTTTAATCATATCGGGCCCGGGCAGTCAGAGAGATTTGTAACAGCAGATTTTGCAAAGCAGATAGCAGAAATAGAGTCAAAAAAGAAGGCGCCTGAAATATCTGTCGGCAATTTAGCTGTCTTCAGGGATTTCCTGGATGTCAGGGATGCAGTAAGGGCATATTGCTTCATTATAGAAAAAGGCGAATCCGGTGAGCCGTATAATGTATGCTCAGGGATAAAAATAAGCATTTCAGATATCCTGGAAATGATGATATCCTTAAGTAAAGTCAAAGACATAAAAATAACGGTTGACAGTTCTAAATTAAGACCGGTGGATCTTAAGTCTGTATATGGAGATAACACTAAAATAAAAAATCATACAGGCTGGAAGCCCGCATATAATATTAAACAGACTTTAGCGGATACGCTTGACTGGTGGAGAGAAAGGAGCAAATCAAATTGAAAGGAGTAATTCTTGCAGGAGGAAAGGGCACAAGAATGCGCCCGCTCACTTATTTAAACCCAAAACCGATGCTCCCTCTAATGAACAGACCATTCATGGAGTATTTCCTGGTGCGGCTTAAAAGCTTTGGCATAAATGAAATAATCCTGTCTACAGGTTATCTGCCTGATATGTTTAACGAATATTTCGGCAATGGCGGTAAATTTGGATTAAAGCTTATATATGTTACTGAAGAGGAGCCCCTGGGCACCTGCGGCGCTGTAAAGAATGTTGAAAAATATCTGGGAAATGATACATTCCTCGTATTCAACGGCGACATTATAACCACCCTGAACCTGAAGAATATGATAGCGTTCCACAAAGCGAAAAAAGCCGATATAACCATTTCCCTCACCCCGGTTGAGGACCCGACTGCGTATGGACTTGTCCCTATAAGTAAAGATGGCAGAGTGAAAGAATTTCTTGAAAAGCCAAGCTTTGAGGAAATAAACACCAATCTTATCAATGCAGGGACTTATATAATTGAGCACCATATATTGGGGCATGTGCCGCCAGGAGAGAATTATTCTTTTGAAAGGGGCTTATTCCCAAAGGTTTTAAAGCTGGGTTATAAGATATTCGGGTTTGTCTCCGACGCATACTGGCTTGATGTCGGAACTCCGGAAAAATATATGACTGCCCATATGGATATACTGGACAGGAAGATACCCTATAATTTTCCATATAAAAAAGTTTATCCCAGCATTTTTATCGGGGAAGGCACAATTTATTCAAAGGAGAATCTGACGACCGGCCCCATCGTTATAGGGGACAATACAAAAATACGCAAGGACGTAAAAATACTTCCGCTTAGCATTATCGGGAATCAATGCGAGATAGATAGCGGTACAAGCATATCAGAAAGTATTGTTTTTGATGGATGCATTATCGGCAGGAACTGTATAATAAGGAATTCCATAATTGCGAAAAATGTAAAAATAGGTGATAACGTAAAAATAGAGGACAACACAATTATCGGGGATAATTCAACTGTTGAAAGCGGCAATATTTTAAAGAATGGTATAAGGATAAATGTGAATTCTCTTGTTGCTGCAGCCCAGATAAGTTTTTAATATTTTTAAGGCGCATAAATATCAGAGCAATCAGAGCAAATAATATAATTGCAGGTAGTTAAATTTATAGAAAAATAGCTTCGCTATTTTTTTGGAGGGTAACCTTGAAAAAAGCTTTAATAACAGGAATAACCGGACAGGATGGTTCATACCTGGCGGACCTTTTACTCGAAAAAGGATACGAGGTACATGGAATGGTCAGGCGGTCTTCAGTAGAGAAGCTTGACAGGATAGAGCATATAAGGGACAGGATAAAATTTGTACAGGCAGACCTCCTGGACCAGCTTTCGATAATCAGCGCAATAAGGGAAGTTAATCCTTCAGAAGTCTATAATCTGGCAGCGATGTCTTTTGTCCCCGCTTCATGGAGCCAGCCTGTTTTAACAGGTGAATTTACTGCAATAGGTGTCACAAGAATGCTGGAGGCCATCAGGCTGGTAAATAAGGGTATAAGGTTTTATCAGGCATCGAGCTCTGAGATGTTTGGTAAAGTGAGGGAAGTTCCCCAGAATGAAAACACGCCATTTCACCCAAGAAGCCCTTATGGCGTGGCTAAAGTTTACGGACATTATATAACATTGAATTACCGTGAAAGTTACGGTATCTATGCATCAAGCGGCATATTATTTAACCATGAATCACCAAGACGGGGGCTTGAATTTGTAACAAGGAAAGTGACCAATGCTGTAGCCCGGATAAAGCTAGGGCTGCAAAACGAACTTTATCTTGGAAACCTGGATGCCAAGAGGGATTGGGGGTATGCCAAAGATTATGTCGAAGCTATGTGGCTGATGCTCCAGCAGGAAAATGCTGACGATTTTGTGGTTGCGACAGGTATTTCCCATAGCGTGAAAGACTGGGTCAAGGCATCCTTTGATTGTATGGATATGGACTGGGAAAAATATGTAAGGATAGATCAGCGGTTCCTTAGGCCGGCAGAAGTCGATTTGCTGATAGGCGATTCTTCAAAGGCCCAGAGAACGCTTAAATGGAAGCCTAAAATTGATTTTTTAGGCCTGGTAAAATTAATGGTTGAAAGTGACTATAACCAGATGAAAAAGTCTGGTATTTAAAAAACTGTGATTTTAATAAGGAAAAGAATCAGAACATGAAAAATGAGATAATATTCGGCACAGACGGGTGGCGGGGGATTACCGGGTTTGATTTTGTTGAGGATAAAATAAAGGTGATCTCTGCCGGTATCAGTGAATATCTTAATGAGAAAACCATTAATGATTCACATAAGGGTTTTGAGCAAAAAAAACCAAAAGTAGCAATAGGTTATGACACAAGGTTTCTGTCCGACAGGTTTGCGCATTCTGCAGCTAAAATCATGTGCCATAATGGTATATCCACTTTTTTGTCAGACAGGTATATTACGACTCCTGCGTTATCTTCTGCTGTTTTAAACAAGCAGGCAGACCTTGGAGTAATGATTACAGCAAGCCATAATCCATACTACTATAACGGGTATAAGATAAAGGGCTCCTATGGGGGTTCTGCCACGATGGATCTTGTAAAGCCAATAGAGGACAAAGTAAATGCAATGTATAACAACAGGGAAATCAGGTCACAAATCAATAATTTCAAATCGACAGATTCCGGCAACGACCTGGATACCTGTGATTTCAGTAAAAGCTATAAGGATTATGTGCTTGGCAGGGTGGATACTGAAATATTAAGAAAGAATCTCGATTTTCCGGTCATTATAGACCCAATGTATGGTGCAGGGCAATCTACTTTAAGAGACATCGTCTATGAACTTAGCAGTGCCAGGGTATATGAGATACATTCAGGCCTGAATACTTCCTTTGGCGGAATAAATCCTGAACCTATAGGTGAAAATCTTGCAGACGCAATAAAAGCTGTTAAGAATAAAAAATGCATGCTTGCATTATGTCTGGATGGTGATGGGGACAGGATTGGAGCTATAGGTGAAAATGGCAATTTTATAAGCTCGCATCATATTTTTGCAATACTTCTAAATGACCTTATAAAAAACCAGAAGCGTTCAGGAAAAGTTATAAAAACTGTATCCACATCTTCGATAATCGACAGGATATGTTCAAAATACGGACTAGAGCTTACAATCAAGCCAGTAGGGTTCAAATATATAAGCGAGGAGATACTAAAAGGTGGGGTGCTGATGGGCGGCGAGGAAAGCGGCGGGCTCTGGGTTAGCGGATATATGCCTGAAAGAGATGGGATATACATGGGGCTGATGCTTCTCGAGGTTCTTTGCAGGGAGAACAAGTCAGCAAATGAGATACTGAAAGATATTTATAACGAATTCGGTTATTTTGTTTACAGGCGCACAGACTATGAAGTGGATAATGAAAGTAAGGATAGGCTCAATGACCTGCTTTCAAAAAAAATCCCCGACATATTATCTAATGATGTCTCTGAAAAGCCTTTGGTAATTGACGGGTATAAGTATATCTTAAAAGATGGAAGCTGGATAATGATACGGCCTTCAGGTACAGAAGCAGTTGTACGCATATATGCTGAGAGCAATACCAGCGAAAAACTGGAATGTCTTCACAACATCGGTAAGAAAATACTTGACTGCGTCTAAAAAATTGAATATGGAAAGGAATTAAATGAATTATATTCTTGACGACCTGGAAAAAATAAAAAAACTCGACAAACAGGATATGCTTGGAGTTGAAGAAAATTTCCTGAACCAGTTTATAGAAGCAGACAGCATTGCAGAAAGAACAGACTTTAAGGATCTGCAATCAGCAGGATTTTCCGGACTTGCAATACTTGGCATGGGGGGTTCGGGATTTTCCGGCGATATTATCAAGAGCCTTATTATTGACAGGGCCACTATCCCTATAGAGGTAGTGAAAGGCTATAACCTTCCAGCATGTATCGGTAATGGATGGCTTGTTATAGCAGTAAGCTATTCTGGCAATACTGAAGAGACTGTTGAATCCGTAAACCAGGCTTTGGAAAGAGGATGTGAGGTAGCTTTTGTTTCTTCAGGAGGGAAAATAAAAGAAATCGCCACAAAGGAAAATAAATGCTACCTTGAGATGCCTTCAGGTTTTCAGCCCAGGGGGGCTTCAGGATACCTGTTTTTCTCGACTTACCTCATGCTTGCCCGGATTGGGATTTTTGATATTGATAAATTTGAAATAGAAGAAACTTTTAATCTTCTTGATGAAAAAGCTGCTTTATACAATAGAAAAAT
>CAYGYY010000046.1:0-16329 GCA_964354265.1 uncultured Actinomycetota bacterium | reverse complement strand
GAAATTCCAAGCCCGATGAAGCTCAGGAAAGACTCTACAAAAATCGCGTTTGGGACCTGGAAAGTTGTAGTGACAATAATAGGCCCTATACAGTTAGGTATAAGATGCTTAAATATTACACGATTGTTATTGGCACCCAAAGCTTTAGCTGCGATAATGAATTCCTGTTCTTTCAACTGCAGCACCTGGCCCCGTACTATTCGAGCCATTCCTACCCAATAAAGCAGAGCAAACGTGACAAACATTGAAATAAGTCCCGGCCCGATACCTGTTATCCTGCTCAGTGTAGGGTTTGTAGCAAATAACTGTGAAAGCGGTTCTTTCAGAACGACTGATAAAAGAATCACAATCAGAATATCCGGAAGGGCATATAACAGTTCCAGTATCCTCATCATGACATTATCGGTTTTACCACCTATAAATCCACTGAATGCCCCATAAGTTGACCCTATGATAAGTATGATAAAGCTTGCTATAATACCAACTGTCAGGGATATCCTTGTTGCATACATTATACGGACAAGGTTATCCCGCCCAAGGCTATCGGTACCAAGCACATGTGGAAAAACAGCTTCTTTGTATTCTTTTGGTTCCGATGTTGTTTCTGTTTCGGTTGCAGCAGTTTCCTGGTCTCGTGATGTCTTAAACTCATATGTAAATTCTTCACTCCTGTTTTTCACTTTCGGTGCCGCTTCTTTTTCAATTGCGCGTTCTTCTGGCGTCTGCATTGGAGACAAATTTTCAAAACCGCGGATCTGTTCATCATATTCATATGGAATCAGCAATGGCCCTACAAATGCAAATAAAAATAAAAATATTATCATATTCAGACCTATCATGGCTGTCGGATTTTTCCTGAGCCGCCTCCAGGCATCCTGCCAGAAAGAGAGGCTTTGCCTTTGTATGATAAGCTCTTTTTTATCCTCAGGATTTGCAGGCTCAAACATTAAAGGGTCTATATGAAGACTGAAAGGTTTTTTTGCCATTTATTAGATTACTCCACTTTACTTAAGCTTTATTCGCGGATCTACAAACACATATACTATGTCTACTACAAGATTCATAAAAATTATCAATACTGCCAGGAAAATCGTTGTACCCATTATCAGCGGGTAGTCACGCGATGTAATACTCTGTATAAAAAATAAGCCCAAACCCGGTATGGAAAATATGCGCTCTATTACAAAGCTGCCTACAAGGATATAGGCAATAAGGGGACCCATGTATGTAACAACCGGTAGTATAGCATTTCGCATTGCATGCTTGAAAAGGATCATGTAGGCATAGATTCCTTTAGCCCGGGCAGTACGTATATAATCCTGCCCCAGTACATCAAGAAGTGAGGAGCGTATTAGTCTCGCAATGAAACACGCCGGATAAAAAGCCAAAGCTATTGTAGGCAATATATAATCCGCTGGAGTATTTAATCCAATAAAATTCAACCACCGTAAAGCAACGCCAAATAACAAAAGTAACAGCATGCCCATAATGAAGCCGGGTACAGCAATACCAAGTGTGGATATGAACATAATAAATCTATCAACAAATCTTTCATGCCTCAAAGCGGCATAACAACCCATGAATAAGCCAAGTATTAAGGCCATAATAATGGATATAATACCAAGTCGGGCAGAAACAGGAAATTTCTGACCTATAATATAGTTTACTGTTTTGCCTTCCTTGGAAGCAATGGAAAGGCCAAGGTCTCCCTTGACAAGATTTTTTAAGTAAATCCCATATTGCTGAATAAGGGGTTTATCAAGACCATATTTTACCTCCATGGCCTTTACAATATTGCGACCCAATTTCTCATTTGTTGCAAACGGTCCACCAGGTACGGCATGCATTAAAAAAAAAGTAACAGTAACAACAAAAAATAGTGTTACAATTGCAGACAGCACACGTTTTAGCAAAAATACTGCCATTTAATAGACTTCCCCTAATTGCTAAACCTTATTTTATATATATATTTAGAATATCAATATTATATGTGTTTATTCTATGGAAAATAAAAATCCTTATTATAAAACCGCTGTTGTAATTTAATGGTTAAAATTTATATGCTAAAACTACTTATAGCGATTATAGGAGAATAAATAAAAGAATAGTAGTGATTGCAAAGACAATACCAAGAACAATTGTTATTCTATCTAGATTTTTTTCTACAATACCTGACCCATCAAATGTTTCAACCACTCCAGAGAAAAGACCTGAGACTCCTCCTCCTCTGCCGGCATGAAGGAGAATAAAAAGAATAATTCCTATACAAGCAATTATATGTATGCCCCATAAAATGTTTAATAAGATCGAACCCATTTTTGTTTAACCTCGCATCCAACAAATCCTAATGTTTTTAAAAACCATTTAAATTTTTATTTAAGCTATTAATAATACAATAAAATCATCAATCATAAAATACCTAAAAAAATTAAACAATTTATTTTATCAAAAAAACCATAATATTCAAAATTTATATTTTCAAATTTATATTTTATTAGATTATTAAGGATTTCCCGGTCATATCTTCAGGCTGTTTTATTTCAAGTATATCCAGCATTGTAGGTGCAATATCGCAAAGTGCTCCTGTACTATTATTTAATTGGCTGCTTGACTGGTTGCTTGCCTTTGCGCCTAAGCCATTAATTTTAATATCATTAATAAGGTCATTTCCCTGCCTTAAACTCCTTATTGTCAATGGACCTTTGAGCTTTTTGACTTCTGCTGAACATACAATAAAAGGTACCATTGAACCGGTATGTGCAGTCATGGGGCAACTCTCGTCACAGTTTACCATTTCTTCGACATTACCATGGTCAGCAGTTATTATCCCTAAGCCGCCAACATTATTTAATTTGTCAATAACCCGGCCAAGGCAGCTGTCCACAGTTTCCACTGCTTTTATAGCAGCATCAAGAAAGCCGGTATGCCCCACCATGTCAGGATTTGCATAATTGAGTATTATTACATCGTAAATACCCTGCTCTATTTTTTCTATTACTGTATTTGTTACATCATAAGCACTCATTTCCGGCTTAAGGTCGTAAGTCGCTATTTTTGGGGATGGTATAAGCACACGGTCTTCCCCTGGATTCGGCTTCTCCACCCCGCCATTAAAAAAGAATGTAACATGTGCATATTTTTCAGTTTCAGCGATTCTTAACTGCCTCAACTTATTAGCTGAAAGTACCTGCCCCAGCGTATTATTTATTGAAGCCGGCGGGAAAGCAACTGGCGCATCGAAATCTTTGCTATATTGTGTCATACAAACAAAAAATACAGCTGGCGGATTTTGGCCTCTATCAAATTCAGGAAAATCAGGAAAAATGAAAGACCTTGTTATCTGCCTTGCCCGGTCAGGCCTGAAATTAAAGAATATAATTGAATCACCATTTTTTACTTTTGTACAATCTTCGTCTTTGCCTTTTATAAGTGCAGGAACTACAAATTCATCATCCGCTCCATTCCTGTAAGATTCTTCAACAAGAGCTGCTGCTGAATCAAAAGACTTGCCCTGCCGGTAAACAATAGCATCATAAGCTTTCTTTATTCTATCCCACCTGTTATCCCTGTCCATTGCATAATATCTTCCGCTAACTGTAGCAATCTCACCAAAACCCTTTTTTAAAAGATAATCATCAAGATCATTTAGATATGGTATTGCGCTCCTTGGAGGTACGTCCCTGCCATCAAGGAAAGCATGTATATGTACTTTTTTCTTTATATTGTTTTTTTCTGCCAGGTCTATTAGAGCCTTTAAATGATTTATATGGCTGTGTACACCGCCATCCGATACAAGTCCCATTATATGAAGGCTGCTATTTTTCTCCTTTACGTTCCTGATTGCGGAAATAAGGACTTCATTATTGAAAAAATCGCCATCTCTTATGGATTTTGTGATCCTTGTAAGCTCCTGGTAAACTATCCTTCCGGCGCCAATGTTTAAATGCCCGACTTCAGAGTTGCCCATCTGTCCGTCTGGCAATCCAACTGCTTCACCAGATGACAAGAGTACTGTATTTGGATAGGTCTTATAGAAATGATCCATATTCGGTGTTTTAGCAATAACAGTAGCATTGCCTTCTCCCTGGCTATTATTTGAACTTGATATACCCCAGCCGTCCATTATTATAAGACAGAGAGGCCTGGGTATTTTATCCATTGAATGCTGCATTTATCTTCCTTTAAAAAATATCAAATGTTTAAATTTTGTAACGCCAAAATATTCTTAGTAATTAACTATTGCTGTAAAATCTTCGAGCTTTATGCTGGCTCCACCAACAAGTGCCCCATCTATATCAGGCATCGCCATAAGCTCCGATATGTTCGAAGGTTTTACGCTGCCGCCATACTGTATCCTTAAGATATCTCCAGCCTGCTGATTATAAAGACCTGCTATTTTCTTCCTTATTGCAGAGCACATGTCATTTGCATCTTCTGAAGTAGCAGTCTTTCCGGTGCCTATGGCCCATATAGGCTCATATGCAATTGTCAGGCCTGGAACATATTCCAAACCTATGCCTTCCAGGGATTCGGCAAGCTGACCAAGCACAAATTCTTCTGCTTTACCTGATTCCCTGATTGAAAGACTTTCCCCAATGCACAATATTGGTTTAAGCCCATGTAAAAAAGCAGATTTTACCTTTTTATTTACTGTTTCATTGGACTCAAAAAAGTATTCCCTTCTTTCACTGTGTCCAATAATGGCATATTCCACTCCCAGGGCTTTAAGCATCAGTGGAGAGACCTCACCGGTAAATGCTCCACTCTCCTCCCAATGCATATTCTGTGCTCCAAGCTTAATTTTCAGCTTATCTGAATCTATTATATTCTTGACGCTCCGCAAAGCTATAAAGGACGGACAGACACATATTTCACATCCATTCTTATTCCTGAATTCATAACCCAGGTCCTGGATAAAATTGATTGCTTCAAGGTGCGTCATATTCATTTTCCAGTTTCCTGCAATAAAAGGTTTTCTCATGTTATTCTCCTGTTGTTTTAAAAAATCCAAAGATCATTTGTCCAGAAGCGCTTCAATACCAGGGAGCACCTTACCTTCCAAAAACTCCATTGAAGCTCCACCTCCGCTTGATACGTGGGAAAATTTGTCATTCAAGCCATATTTTTTTATCGCTGCCAGTGTGTCCCCTCCCCCTACTACAGTCACAGCGCCGCTATCAGCAATTGCATTTGCGATCTCTTTTGTTCCAAGGGCAAATTTTTCAAATTCAAATACACCCATTGGACCATTCCAGAAAATCGTACTGGCTTCAGATATTTCAGCTTTATACAATTCGGTTGTCTTTTCACCTATTCCCATTCCTTCCCAGTCAGCAGGAATTTCATTTAGCGAAGCATTCCGGCTTTCAGCATTTTCTGCATATTCAGGTGCAATTATTACATCTACAGGAAGCATGAGCTTTATATTGTTTTTCTTTGCAAGCTCTATCATATCAAGAGCATACTGAAGCTGGTCAGCCTCACATATCGACCTGCCGATTTCATAACCCTGGGCTTTAAGAAATGTATATGTCATTCCGCCTCCAAGTATGAGGCAATCGACCTTACTTAAAAGATTTGAAATGACCAGTATCTTATCAGATACCTTACTGCCTCCAAGAACTGCAATAAAAGGCCTTTTGGGATTCTCAAGCAATTCTCCAAGCGCTTCGACTTCTTTCTTTAAAAGAAATCCGGAAACAGCCGGGAGGAATTCTGCCACTCCTGCTATTGAAGCATGTGCCCTGTGAGCTGCGCCAAAAGCGTCATCTACATAGATATCTGCAAGCGACGCAAGATCTGCAGCAAATTCCCTGGCATTTTTTTTCTCACCGGGATTGAACCTCAGGTTTTCAAGCATTACAATATCACCATGCTTCATAGAATTTTTTATATAATCCTTAATATCCTGGTTAAAGGTCTCATCAAATTTCTTAACCGGTTTCCCAATAAGTTTTTCCAGTTCCTTTGCTGCCGGAGTAAGCCTGTATTTTTCTTCAACACCCTCTTTCGGCCTGCCCAGATGTGACATCAGGATGATTTTCGCGTCTTTTTCAAGAAGGTAATTCAAAGTAGGAAGTGACAGCATTATCCTGGTATTGTCAGTTACATTCCCGGCAGAATCAACGGGTACATTATAATCAACCCTGACAAGGACTGTCTTCCCACTTACATCGATATCCTCAACAGTTTTTTTGTTAAACATTTTTGAAACCTCCCTTTAAAATTAAGTTAAAAGATTAAGATATTTATATTTAAATATCAAATAACCGGGGCATACCTGCCCCGGTTATTTTTATATCCTGGAATAACTTCTTATTTTTTTATTTCATTATATATTTGATGAGATCGGTCAGCCTTGTCGAATAACCCCATTCGTTATCATACCATGAGAATACTTTAATCATTTTGCCAAGTTTCATAGTCAAGAGCGAATCAAATATAGATGAATAATTGCTGCCTACGATATCTGCAGATACTATCGGGTCTTCACAATACTGCAATATACCTTTAAGCCCAGGACTCGATGCCGCTGCTTTAAATGCTGCATTGACTTCCTCAACTGATGCATCCTTTGAGAGGTTTACCACAAGATCGACAATAGAGCCTACAGGGGTAGGGATACGGAGCGCAACGCCATCGAGCTTTCCTTTGAGTGTCGGTATTACCAAACCTATTGCAGATGCAGCACCTGTAGAAGTGGGTATGATTGAAAGCCCTGCTGCGCGGGCTCTTCTCAAATCCTTGTGCGGCAGGTCAAGTATCCTCTGGTCATTTGTATATGCATGAATGGTGGTCATGAAACCATCGATTATCCCAAAGTTGTCATTTAAGACCTTGCAGACAGGTGATAGCGCATTTGTTGTACATGATGCATTTGAAATGATATTATGAGAATTCTTATCATAAGTATCCTCATTTACACCCATTACTATTGTGGCATCTGCGCCTCCACCCTTCATCGGGGCAGATACTATGACTTTTTTTGCTCCGGCTTCCATGTGCTTCATGACATCTTCTCTTTTAGTGAATATGCCGGTCGATTCTATTACAACGTCCACACCAAGTTCTTTCCATGGCAATTCTGCAGGGTCCTTTATAAGAGTAGCCCTTATTTTTTTACCATCAACATAAATGGCACCTTCCTCAGCCCTGATATCATTTTCAAGAACACCATAAACAGAATCATACTTTAAAAGGTGTGCAAGGGTCCTGGAGTCGGTAATATCATTTAATGCAACGACCTCTATTTCGTTTGTGGTGTCATATTTCATTTTTGCTCTCATGAACACCCTGCCTATCCTTCCAAATCCATTGATTCCGACTTTTATTGCCATAATTTCCTCCTATTTATTATTTTATAATTATTATTATTTAACCTTGATTTATAGAATAATTTTTATATAAACCGATAAATCTTATCAAAATAATTGTTACTTTTAAAGGATTATTTACTCGCTTTTATCAATATCTTTATGGAATAACTTGATTGAATATCCTTTAAGTTTAAGATATTCATATAATCTTTCTGCCAGGACCACAGACCTGTGCCTACCGCCGGTGCAGCCTATCCCGATGCCAAGGTAGCTCTTTCCCTCTTCAATGTAATTAGGAATTAAGAAATCAAGCATTTTCTCGAACATCCTTAAAAATTTTTTAGTCTCTTCATTTGACATAACAAAACTGATTACCTGCCTGTCCAGGCCATCCTTGTCCTTAAATTCCTCAATATAATACGGGTTAGGCAAAAACCTCACATCCATTACAATATCAAGGCTTTCAAGCGGGACCCCATATTTGTAACCGAAAGAAACAAGGGAAATCTGGAATAGCTTGCTCTTTTCATCCCCGCTCATCACCCTTTCGGCTATTTCTATCTTTAGCTCTTTTGGTGTCATTGAGGTTGTATCGATTATGGCATCCGACATCTCCCGGAGCGGGTAAAGTTTTTCAAGTTCTTTTTCTATACCTGTTGTAAGGTCTCCATCCTCGACAAGCGGATGTTTCCTTCTTGTAAGGCTGAACCTTTTAATGATTGTACTCTTTGAAGCTTCAAGAAACAGTATTTTATAATTGATGCTGTGTTTTTTTAACAGGTCCAGAGTCTTGTAAATCTCATCGAACAGGAACCCGCTCCTGAGGTCAATAGCAACGGCGATTTTGCTGATATTGCTGTCTTTTTCCTTAAAGAAATCAATCAGGTTCACAAGCATGCTTGCAGGGAGGTTATCAATGCAGTAATATCCTGCATCTTCAAAATAACGCAGCGCTGCAGTTTTCCCTGCCCCCGAGAGTCCTGTTATAATAATAAGTTTTACTTCATATGTTTCTTCCATATTTTCCATATAAAAACTTTAATGTAAAGTCTTATATTAATCAATATCTGTTTAAACTGTTATACACATTTAAGGCATCTTTATAGCCCAATCCCTTTATTCTAATCAACTCATCGAGGGTGCATGTTTTTAACTCCTCCGGACCAGGGAACTTTTCAAGTATCAGGCTCTTTTTTTTGTATCCTATACCCTTTATTCCATCAAGGACTGACTTTGTCATGTTTTTTCCCCTGAGCTTTCTGTGATAACCCAGGGCAAATCTGTGGGCTTCATCTCTTATCCTTATTAATATTTTCATATAATCCTTATGGATATCCGGCTTTATGCCATCAGGGAATCTTTCACAGAAAACCGTCTCTTCTTTTTTTGCAATACTTGCAAGGTCAATATCCAGTGTTTTTTTGCCCTGTAAAAAATGTTGCTCTGCAATTACCTTTTTTGCCGCATTATACTGTTGTATCCCGCCATCAATAACAATCAGGTCAGGTTTTATGTAAAAACTATCCTCAATATCTACTGTAGAATCCTCAAGATATTTCATTCGGCGCCTAACTACTTCTGCTATCATTGCAAAATCATCCTGGCCCGCAACGCTTTTTATCTTAAAATGCCTGTAATTGCTGTTCAGGGGGCTCCCGTCTGAAAACACCGCCATTGAACCCACAGCAAAATGAGACCCTGTATTAGATATATCAAAACACTCTATCCTTCTTGGTATATTCTTAAAACCCATAAGCTCCTTAAGCTTGACAAGGTCTTTAAAAACTCTTGAGTACCCGCTTGATTTTTCAAATTTCTTTTTCTCCAGATAAAGAGCAGCATTTTTACTGGCCATCTTTATAATATCTTTCTTTTCAGACTGCCTGGGGACTTTTATTTCTATTTTTTTACCTTTCATTGATGAAAGCCATCTTGCAATACCTGCGACCTCCTGAATATCAAAAGGAATATATATAACTGAACTTATATTATCCATTTCCGCGTAATGGCTTTTAATAAATCCGGATATTATCTCCTTCTCATCAGAAAATTTCACATTCAGTATTAAGAAATTATCTATAGATGCAAGCTCGCCTTCTTTATAGCTGTAGAGGCTAATAGCTGCAAGGTCTTCCCTGGAGTCCTTAATAACAGAAATTATGTCCCATGTGTCTGTGCTTGAAAAAGATATCTTCTGGTCGGTCAGTAACGCATTTATTGCATCTATCCTGTATTTTATATCTGCAGCTTCTTCAAATTCCAGTGTTTCTGACCTGCCAATCATATCAGCTTTTAATCTGTCTATAATGGAGCTGTCATTTTTTTTAAGGAACATTTTTATATATTCTATGTTTTTCCTGTATTGTTTCTCGCTAATCTTTCCAGTGCATGGTGCTGAGCAAAGGTTTATATGGTAGTTAAGGCAGACAGCATTTTTTACTTTGCCGGGCGTATTCTTTTTACAGTCCCTTATTTGGAAAATCCTGCGCAGAGTCTCAAGTGTCTCCCTGGTATTTTTAACATTTATATATGGTCCAAAATACACTGCACCTTTAATATTCTTATTTCGTGTCATGAATACTCTTGGAAATTTTTCATCTTCAGTTATGGCTATATAAGGATATGATTTGTCGTCTTTAAGGAACACATTATACTTAGGCCTGTTTTTCTTTATAAGGCTGCTTTCGAGTATCAGCGCCTCTACCTCATTATCGGTGACTATGAAATCCATGGAACTTATCTTGTCTGTAAAGAAAGAGATGGGGTGGTTTATATACGCAACATTATCGCCAGTCTGGAAATAACTTTTTACCCTGTCCAGGAGGGTTTTTGCCTTACCAACATATATTATCCTCCCCCTGGAATCCTTGAATAGATAGACTCCGGGTTTTTTTGGAAGGATTGAAATAGTATTTTTAATGCTTTCTTTTGCTTCCATTATTAAAGAAGATTCTCCTATAGATACCAGTTATTTTTGGTTTATGTTCCCGCCATTTATGGACTGATTATAGCAGCTTCTTTTATCCCGGTTTTTCTCCGTCCTGAAAGAGCTGATTTTAAAAATTTTCCGGTAAATGATGTATTTATCTTTGTAAGCTCTTCAGGTGTGCCATATGCAATCACCTCTCCGCCCCTGTCTCCGCCTTCAGGACCCAGGTCTATTATATAGTCGGCAGATTTGATGACTTCAAGATTGTGTTCAATTACAACTACAGTATTACCGGCATCCACCAGTTTATTCAATATGCCCAGAAGCTTGTTTATATCCTCAAAATGCAGCCCGGTTGTGGGTTCATCAAGAAGATACATGGTGTTTCCAGTGCTTTTTTTTGAAAGTTCAGTCGACAGTTTCACTCTCTGCGCCTCTCCACCTGAAAGTGTCGTTGAGGACTGGCCAAGTTTTATATAACCCAGCCCTACATCGTTTATAAGTTCGAGCTTGTTTTTTATCCTTGGTATATTCTTGAAAAAATCCAGTGCTTCTTCGACAGTCATATCAAGGACTTCTGCGATGTTCCTGTCCCTGTATTGTATTTCAAGCGTTTCACGGTTATATCTTTTTCCTTTGCATACTTCACATGGGACATAGATATCCGGAAGAAAATGCATTTCTATTTTTATCTCACCATCCCCAGCGCAGGCCTCACACCTTCCACCCTTCACATTAAATGAAAACCTGCCTGGCCTGTAGCCCATCATCTTTGCATCCTGGGTCTGGGCAAAAAGATCCCTGATAAAAGTAAACACTCCGGTATATGTTGCAGGATTGGATCTTGGCGTGCGCCCTATCGGTGACTGGTCTATAACAATTACTTTATCAAGGTTTTCATAATTCAATATTGCGTCATGCCGCCCTGCTTTTTCATTTGACCGCATCAGCAAGCTGGACAGCGATGGATATAATATCTCATTGATAAGCGTGCTCTTGCCGGACCCGGAAACCCCGGTTATAGAAATAAATTTTCCCAGTGGGATTTCAACATCGATATTCTTCAGGTTATGTTCCCTTGCCCCTTTTATAATTATGCTTTTCCCGTTGCCTTTCCTCCTCACCAAAGGAACAGGGATGTGCCTGGCTCCTGAAAGGTACTTACCGGTTATTGAATTCTCGCATTTCGTTATTTCCTTCAGGACACCGTTATAAACGATTTTGCCTCCATGTATACCTGCTCCGGGGCCTATGTCTACTATCCAGTCAGCATTCCTCATCGTTTCTTCGTCATGCTCTATTACAATTATAGTATTTCCCAGGTTGCGCAACCGCTTCAGTGCATTTATAAGTTTTGCGTTGTCCCGCTGGTGAAGACCGATGCTCGGTTCATCAAGTATATAAAGAACCCCTACAAGACCCGAGCCTATCTGTGTGGCAAGTCTTATGCGCTGGGACTCCCCTCCTGAGAGTGTGCCGGCCTGTCTGTCAAGAGCCAGGTAATTAAGCCCTACATCCTTCAGAAAATTAAGCCTTTCAAGGATTTCTTTTATGAGCCTTTCGCCTATCATTTTTTCCCTGTCGCTTAGTTCTAAACGAGCCATCCGTTCTATAGCGTCTATTACAGTCATGGCGGAAAGATCTGCAATCGACAGGCCTCCTATTTTTACTGCAAGACTTTCAGGACGCAGTCTTTTGCCGTTGCAGCCTGAGCATGGTATTTCTACCACCATCCTCTCAATTTTATCTCTTTGCTCTTCCGATTCAGTTTCCAGGTAACGCCTGCTCAAGTTGTTTGCAAGGCCTTCAAATTTTAGATAATAAAACCTTACTTCACCTTTATGGTTCCGGTATCTTACCCTTATCCTCTCCCCATCCGTTCCATACATAATAACGCTTTTTGCCCTGTCATCAAGATTTTCGAATGGCTGGTCAAGGCTGAAACCGTATTGCTCTGCAAGGCTTCTAATGAGCTGGGAGTAATAATTTGAATATGTCATGTTGAAGAATGGTATGGCACCGTCATTTATTGAAAGTGACGGATATTCGACAATAAGAGAAGGGTCTATTTCTTTCTTTACCCCAAGTCCACTGCATACCTTGCAAGCGCCAAAAGGGCTGTTAAATGAAAACATCCTTGGAGAAAGTTCTTCAAAACTGACCGAACATTCTGTACAGGTGAAATTTTCTGAAAATGTAAGCACCTCACCACTGTCCGGCATCTCAATATGGACAATTCCCTCACTTTCCCTCAATGATATCTCGATATCTTCTGTAAGTCTTTTCTTTATATCAGGGTTTAATTTTAGCCTGTCTATCACTATCTCTATGTTATGTTTTTTATTTTTATCAAGGTCAAGGTTTATATTTTCAGTCAGATCATAAATTTCTCCATCTACTTTTACTCTTAAAAACCCGTTTTTCTTTATAGACTCGAAAACTTTCTGGTACTCGCCCTTTCGCCCCCTCACCACAGGTGAAAGAATCATGAATCTTGTATCCGGCGCAAGTTCCAGTATCTTATCTACTATCTGGTCAACGGTCTGTCTTGTTATAAGTTTTCCGCATATGTGGCAATATGGTGTGCCTATTCTTGCGTATAAAACCCTGAGATAGTCGTATATTTCCGTTATGGTCCCTACTGTAGAACGCGGGTTTTTTGAAACACCCTTCTGGTTTATTGAAACTGCCGGAGAAAGACCCTCTATCAGGTCCACATCAGGTTTATCCATCTGGCCAAGGAACTGCCTCGCATATGATGAGAGCGACTCTACGTACCTTCTCTGGCCTTCTGCATAAATCGTATCAAAAGCAAGAGAAGACTTGCCTGAACCGCTAACTCCTGTAAAGACAACAAACTTGTCCCTGGGTATGCGTAGATTTACATTTTTTAGATTGTGCTCTCTTGCTCCTTTAATTATTATCTCTGATTTCACAGATTGATCCTTTTCCAGGAAAAAAACTGGCATTATAATATTTATTAAAATATTGATATTAGAATCTTGCTATCTTTTTTATCCTTTTTATCTCATCCCTTATAACTGCAGCTTTTTCAAAATTAAGCTCCTGCGCAGCAAGATACATCTCTTCTTCCAGGCCGCTTATTATATTATCGATTTTTGATAAATCCATCGTCATCAGCGTATCCTCAGTAAATCCGGCTTTCCTTTCTTTTACTGCTAATTCCTTGCGTGTCTCTTTTTTTGACTTAATGCCTGTTGCAAACAATATATCAGATATATTCTTACTTATAGTAGTTGGGATGATGCCGTGTTCTTTATTATACTCTATCTGGATGTTTCTTCTCCTGTTTGTCTCATCAACTGCACTTTTTATAGAACCGGTAATATTATCAGCATACATAATTACCATTCCATTTACATTTCTTGAAGCCCTTCCAATAGTCTGGATAAGCGATATCTCCGAACGCAAAAAACCTTCTTTATCTGCGTCGAGTATGGCGACAAGCGATACCTCCGGCAGGTCCAGCCCTTCTCTGAGAAGATTTATTCCTACCAGGACATCAAAGTCTCCAGACCTTAACCCCCTTAATATCTCTATCCTTTCAAGGGTGTCAATTGTTGAATGGAGATATCTTACCCTGATATTCTTGCCTGCAAAATAATCAGCCAGGTCCTCTGCCATCTTCTTTGTCAGTGTAGTCACAAGCACCCTATCTCCCTCCTGGACCCTTCTCCTGATCTCTGACATAAGGTCTTCTATCTGTCCTTTTGTAGGCCGTATTGAGATGCCTGGGTCTACAAGACCAGTAGGCCTTATTATCTGTTCCACTAACTGTGAGCTGACTTTCCGTTCGAACGGCCCAGGCGTTGCTGTGGTGAAGATAACTTTTTGGACTTTGTTTAAGAACTCGTCAAACCGTAGAGGCCTGTTGTCCAGCGCTGAAGGCAGCCTGAAGCCATAATCTACAAGAGTCTGCTTCCTGGACCTGTCTCCCTCAGACATGCCGCGTATCTGGGGGACAGCTATATGGGATTCGTCTATTATTGTCAGGAAGTCCTCAGGGAAAAAATCTATCAAAGTATTAGGGGTTTCACCAGGAACTTTTCCAAGTATGTGCCTGGAATAATTTTCAATTCCACTGCAAAAACCCAGCTCTGCAATCATTTCCATGTCATACCTTGTCCTTGATTCAAGCCTCTGTGCCTCCAGCAGCTTTCCCTCTGCTTTAAAATGATTTAGTCTTTGGCACAGTTCTTCTTCTATTGTCCCAAGGGCTCGCTCTACCCATTCTGCTGTAGCAAGAAAATGAGTTGCAGGGGATATAACTGCCACTTCAAGATCTGAATATATCTCACCGGATACAGGATTAAAGTCAATTATCCTTTCAATTTCGTCCCCGAATAATTGCACTCTCAATGCCCGGTCCTGGTAAGCTGGAAATATCTCGATATTATCTCCCCTGGCGCGGAAATTACCCTGGCTGAATTCATAATCATTTCTTTCATATTTAATACTCACAAGGTTCCTAATAAGATTATCCCTTGCATATTCCTCTCCTTTTCTTACAAATATACGCTGTTTCTCATATTCAACAGGTGAACCCAGGTTGTAGATACAGGAAACACTTGCGACTACTATTACATCTTTGCGTAAGAACAGGGAATTCGTGGTTGAGAGCCTCAGCTTCTCTATCTCTTCATTTATCGAAGTATCCTTTTCTATATACATATCCTTGCTGGGGATATAAGCTTCCGGCTGGTAATAATCATAATAACTGACAAAATATTCTACAGCATTATTGAGGAAAAACTCCTTGAATTCATTACAGAGCTGAGCAGCAAGTGTCTTGTTTGGCGCCAGGACGAGTGTTGGCAATTGCAATTCCTGGATGACATTTGCCATTGTGTATGTTTTTCCTGAACCTGTGACTCCAAGCAGCGTCTGGTATTTATAATTGTTTTTGACTCCCTCTGAAAGCTGTCTGATTGCCCGGCCCTGGTCACCTTGCGGCATATAATTAGAGATTATCTCAAACTTATTTTTAATGAGAGCATCCATTTTTTATCCCAGGTAAATTTACTCAGATAAACCTGCTGAAAATTTAATTTTTTCTGCGATTTCTTTTACTTTTTTTTGTACATCCAGTGCTGAACCGGCATTTTCCAGTAAAAAATCAATACGGGACCTGATTTTTTTTACAGATTGCCCATTAATCCTCTGCAGTATTTCTTCTTCATCAAGGCCGGATTTGAGTCTCAGAAATTCCTGCCTTCTTTTCCTGCTTGACTGGACCCAGATTATAAAATCACATATTTTATATATGTTTGTATTAAAAAGTATAGCTGCATCAATGATTACATATTTTTTTCTGTTATGAAGCCTGACAGTTTCTTTTATACTATTCTCAATCCGGCAAAACATGATTTTATTTAGCTTTTCGAGTCTTTCCCTTGATGAAAATACTATTTTACCAAGACTGCCATAATCAACCTGCCCATCTTTATTGAAGACACATTCCCCAAAGCAGGACCTGATTTCCTCCCTGGTTTCCGGATTAGAATAATAGATTTCCTTTGCAAGGCTGTCCACGTCTATCAGTACAGCTTTTTCAAGGTAGCTTTTAAGGTAATTGCCAACAGTACTTTTACCTGCTCCTGTATTGCCTGTAATGCCTATAATAAAAATATTTATCACCTTCTTTTTATAACCAGTGATAATTGTATAATATTTTTTAATCCAGGTAAGCAAAAAACGATAAAAAATTTAGCAGGCTTAAACAAATACCAGGATAGCAAAATCAGTTTTAAAGGAAGGCTTTTAATGTCACAGGATTATTGCGTTCCCTGCTGAAATAAACGGAATAAGATTAACTAAAAAATGACAACTATGCAATTATTATGCAACCCGGGCCATTATATAATTATTATGCAAACCTGGAAACTATGAGTTTAAGCGTCAGTCAAGATTGGCTTCATGCTTCATTTCTTCGAGAAGCTTCTTTATGGTTTCCTTTTTCTCATCAGCTGCAATATCTTCTTTATCATTGCTATCTACGCTGCTTTTAGCAGTAGTTTTATTTTCCTTTTTTTCAGTTCCAGCAGCTGAATCTCCTTCAGTAAG
>CAYGYY010000045.1:0-16396 GCA_964354265.1 uncultured Actinomycetota bacterium | reverse complement strand
AAAACTTCTGACATCAAAGTCATGGAAAGACTTTCAAGAGAGCTCGATGTTATAAACAGGACAGGTTTTGCAGGATATTTCCTTGTGGCCGCCGACATTGCAAGGTTTGCATATGAGAATAAGATACCCATATGCGGCAAAGGCTCAGCCGCAGGAAGCATTGTATCTTATTTATTGAGGATATCAAATATAGAGCCCATCGGGAACAACCTTTATTTCGAAAGATTTTTAAATTATGAGAGAAAAGAGCCGCCTGATATAGACATTGACATATCAAGCCGTGACAGGGAAAGGATATCACGATACCTCTGCACAAAATATGGCAGCAGCAGCATAGCAAGGGTATCAAGCTTTGCAACAAACAAGCCTAGGGCAGCGCTGAGGGAGGCGGGGCGTATCATGGGTATTGCGAAAGAGGAAATAGACTTCATTATAAAGGCAGTCCCGGGCTATAACAGGTTTTTCACCAGTGACAGGATGAAGAGCAGCGCAGAATCTTCCGGTATGGTCGACACTGGCAACCCAAATTACAGAAATATGCTCTCAGTCGCAGAAAAGATAAGCGGATATGTAAGGCATATATCAATGCATCCATCAGCTTTCATAGTATCCAATCACGACCTTTCAGGAAAAATCCCCCTGACTCTTTCAGAAACAGGTGAAATAATGAGCCAGTATGATATGCACAGCATAGATGATCTCGGTATCCTGAAAATAGACCTGATAAATTCCCTCAGCCTGAGCCTTATAGCCGATACATCAGAAATGCTGGGCAAAAACAGGAAAATATCCATAGACATGTCAAAAGCAGGATATGATGATAAAAGAGTGTACGAGCTTATGCAGAAGGGCCAGACCCTTGGCATCTTCCAGCTTGAAAGCTTTGGCATAAGGACGCTGTCAAGGAAAGTGAAGCCTGCCTGCTTAAATGACATAACGCTTCTTGTATCCCTTTACAGGCCTGGTCCCCAACAGTCAGGTATGGTCGATAACTTTATTGAAAGAAAATTCGGGAGGGAGAAAATAATCTGTCCCCACAGAGATCTCGAGCCTGTGCTTGGGGAGACATACGGCATAATACTTTACCAGGAACAGGCAATGCAGGTAGCAATAAAGATAGCCGGCTATTCATTGAGTGAGGCAGACTTGCTGAGAAAAGCAATGGTAAACCTATCGAAAGAGGAAATGACAGCCCAGCGCTCAAGGTTTGTAAAAGGAGCTCTTTTGCGGGGCTATGATGAAGTCACAGCAAATGAAGTTTTCAGGCTGATATCAAAATTTGCAAGTTATGGTTTTGTCAAGGCTCATGCTGCAGCTTATGCTGAGCTTTCTTACAAGACATGCTACCTTAAATCCCGCTTTCCTGCTGAATTCATATCAGTAATACTTACAAATAATTCCGGCTATTACAGCAAGATGCAATACATAGATGAAGCAAGGCGCCTTGGCGTTACACTGAAACTACCGGATATAAATGAAAGCAGCCTGGATTTTAAAGTCGAAGACTCAGGGCATTCCATAAGAGTCCCCCTTATATCGGTAAAGGGCCTTGGGTATGCAGGCTCAAGCTCTATAGAAGATGATAAAAAAAGAAATGGAAGATTTTTAAGCTTACAGGATTTTTATAAAAGGATATGCGGAAATTGCAGGGTAACCAAAAATGCAATCGAAAACCTCATAAAGGTAGGGGCATTTGATTTTACGGGCGTCCAGAGAAAGCAGCTGCTGCTGGCATTCTACTGGCTCCGTGACCTTAAAAAGCCTAAGAGCTCCGGTCTCCAGACTGCTTTTGACATATATGAGGCATCCGGGTTATACAAACCCTGCGGCCCGGTTGATATTTTTGATAAAAAACCTGGCAGCTCTAATTATCCGGGGCATATTTTTAATTGCAGCAGGTATAATGCTGATTCAGGTTCCGGGGATTTCAGCCTTGAAGAGAGGCTTGAAATGGAAGCGGAAATACTCGGTTTTTATATAAGCGCCCATCCCCTGCAGTGCTTCAAGAAAAACATTGGAAGTCGTGTAAAAGAAATATCGGGCATTTTAAGAAGCAGCCGCTTTTATGACTGGATATTAATGTCCGGACCGGAAATAAAAAGCAGCAGTTTTTCATACCCCAGGGATATATATACTGCTGGCATAGTGATTTCAAAAAGAATAGAAAAAACAAGGGATTCAAAGGAAATGATGTTCTGCACAGTTGAAGACGAGGACGGGATGTATGAGGTTGTTTTTTTTCCAGATGCTTACCGCAGGAGCATAATGGTAATAATGAACAATCCCTTCATAATAATAAAGGGGAGGCTTCACTTCAAAGACAATAACGTATCCGTAATTGCCAGTGAGGTAAAGAGCATAACTTTACTTAAAAGATGCGCAGCTCTGCGTAAAGAAGAGAATATAAGAGCAGGATTTATTTCAGAAACGGAAAATCCATGGTAAAGAAAATCATACATATAGATATGGATGCATTTTTTGCACAGGTTGAACAGAGAGACCATCCCCAGTACAAAAATAAACCTCTCGTAGTTGGCGGACCATTGAACAGAGGAGTAATATCGGCAGCATCATACGAAGCGCGAAGGTATGGGCTTCACTCAGGGATGCCGCTTGCAAGAGCAAGGAGACTTTGCCCTGATGGCATATTCGTCCCGGTTGACATGGAAAAATACCTTCGGGAGTCCTCAAAAATAAGGGAGATTTTTTTCCAGTTCACCCCGCTTGTAGAGATAGTGGGCTGCGATGAAGGATTCCTTGATGTTACAGGATGTGAAAGGCTTTTTGGAAGCGCTCTTGAGATTGCAAGGAAAATCAAGGGAAAAATATATGAACAGACAAACCTGACTTCCTCCGCTGGAATTGGCCCGAATAAATTCCTTGCAAAACTTGCCTCCGGGCTTGGGAAACCAAATGGACTGACTGTCCTTGAAAATACTCCTGAGATGATAGAAAAGATACGGCTTCTGCCCGTATCATTTATATGGGGCGTGGGCAGGGTCACAGACAAGTCTCTGGCATCATTCGGGATAAAGACCATAGGCGATCTCTCAAAAATACCAGCCGATATACTGAAGGCGAAGTTCGGGGATGCAATGGGCCAGTTTATGAGCGATATGTCAAACGGGATGGATAACCGCGGTATAGTACCGTACCATGAGCCAAAATCAATGGGGAGGGAAATAACTTTTTCTAAGGATATCGATAACACCGGCACTCTTAAATCAGCACTGCTTTTTATTTCACAGAAAATATCAACCAATCTCTATGCAAAGGGATATAAGGGGAAGACCCTAACAGTAAAAGTGAGATATTCTGATTTCAGGACAATAACAAAGAGGATGACATTTAAAAGCTATACCTCGGCAATATTTGATATATATAAGTCTTCGGTGCTGCTGCTTAAAGAGCTGGACCTGGTAAGGAAAAAAGTAAGGCTTATTGGCATATCGGTTGGAAACCTGGAGAAAAGCTCTGCAATTGAAGGAATGCTTTTCAATGAAGAGCGAAGGGAGGAAAAACTTACAGGTGCAATTAAAAAAATCTCTGAAAAATTTGGGGACAGCAAAGTAATAGTTGCAGGCATTAAGGAATTATAATCTTTGCCTCTTTACACTGCAGCCTGGTTCGCCAGGCTTTTCATATCCCGGTTTATAAGGCGGATCTCAAAAATGATGAAAATGCCGCAAACAATAAAATCCATTATGTCTGAGAAAGGCCATGACATCCAGACACCTGTTAGCCCCCAGAACAATGGGAATATAAGTATAGCAGGAATAAGAAAAAGCAATTGTCTTGAGAGAGTAATAATTGTTGCCGGCAATGCCTTGCCTATAGCCTGGAAAAAAGTTCCTGCTGTAATCTGGAACCCCAGTGCAGGGAAAAATGCTATTATAATCCTCAATGGTGTCACGCCCATATTTATAAACTGGGTATCGCTGCTGAAAAATCCCAGAAGTTGACGCGGAAATATCATCAATACAAGAAAAACGACAGTAGAGATAACTGTTGTCCAGAGGACTGTTTCCCATAGTATCTTTTTAACCCTCGTGAAAAGCTTTGCTCCATAATTGAAGCCGACAATTGTTGAAAATCCCTGGGTTATCCCGATAATTGGCATTACTGTAAGGTCAATTATCCTTATTCCTATACCGACTATAGCTATATAAGTATCACTTCCATATTTCATTATTGCCCTGTTAAAAAGGAGGATTATAAAACTATCGATAGTCGCCATTAAAAAAGACGGGATCCCTATCTTCAACGTCTCTCCTATAACCTTGAAATCAGGCTTGAAGCTTAAAAGCTTGAAGTGGAATATGCTCTTGCTTGACATGAAATAAAACAGGATATAAATAACTGCAGCAGACTGGCTGATTACAGTAGCTATGGCTGCCCCGCTTACCCCCATGTCTAAACCAAACACAAAAATAGGGTCCAGTATCATATTGAGCACAGCTCCAAGTATAGTAGGGTACATAGCTGCCCTGGGTTTACCTTCAGCCCTTATTATTATCCTGGAAGCTGCATCAAAAGAATAAAGCACAAAACCAAGAAGTATTATTGACGCATAGCTTTTTGCATAAGGCAGTACATCGCTTGATGCTCCAAAAAAAATAAGCAGCTCGTCAAGAAAAATATAAGTCGGTATCATTACCGCCAGACTTATGGCTACGTTGGCTATAAAGGCATTTGCAGCAGTTTTTACCGCAATACCTTTTTGCCCGGCTCCCAAAGACCTGGAGATTATTGAACCAGCTCCTGTGCCCACCATAAAACCTATAGCCCACATTATTATCTGGAGTGGCAATACTATCGTAAGGGCAGCAATAGCTTCCGGACCTACAGCCTTTCCGACAAAAATAGTATCTACCATGTTATAAAGAGCGCCAAAAACAAGAGCTATGACTGAAGGATATGAGAACTTAAACAGAAGTGACCTAAGATTCTCGTTTAAAATTTTTTGTCTTTCTTCTTCCATGGCCAGATAGATTCAGTGAATTTAAATTTCTTATTCAATGCCAGCAAATTTTTATATAAACCCGGCAAAATTTACATTGATTTTTATTTGTGATCGATTTAAAAAAATATTCAAATAGATGAATTATTGATTCATCCAGGTCAGAGGAATCTTTCAAACCTGTCTTTTTTTACCTTACATATAGGACAAACTTCCGGGGGGTTTTCTCTGGCACAAAGATATCCGCAGACCCGGCATCTCCATACAGGCAGATTTGTGCTTATAATATATGGATTTATTATACCGGCGCCAGCAGTTTCAGTGTCTGCAACAGGACCTTCAATGCTTTTTGGCTGGTCTGATAAAATTTTTAAATTCCTTCGTTCAGGTATTGATGTGAGTTTTTTAATTCCATTGAGGATATCAGAACTTACATACAACCCGCAATAACATGCTTCATAATCGTTAAGGTCAGAGTCACGATAATCACATGGGCATATTATATCCCTGTCTTTTTCTAACTTCCCTTCTGAAAGCCTGCAGGGGCATGATTGATAACCATATCTTTTCTCATTTATTAAAAGACCTTTTATCAGGTCTTTTGTAAATTGCTCATCCGGATTTAAATGGTAGCCATAGTCTTCGGCATTTTTTTTAGTTTTCAGATACAGGCTATCAATTTCTTCTTGTGTAATTTCCATAATTTAATATCCTTATAAAAAGGTTACTTATCAAATTTATCCCTTATTTTTTGCTCATCAAACCCAACTATGCAGTCCTTTTCATCTATTACCATTGTAGGAAATCCTCCGCCCGGGTTAAATTTTTTCATTTCTGTTAAAATTTCTTGCTGGTCATCATAATCCTGCAAATCCACATCGATACAGTCATACTCAACTTCCAGGTCTTTAAGCAGCTTTTTTGTTTTTCCGCACCAGATACATGTGCTGAGAGCATATAGTTTGACATCTCCCTTATTCTTTCCCTCAATACGTTTTACATCTATTGCCATTTTTTTTAAACCGCCTTCCTGAAAAAAAATAATAAAATATTACTTTAATGAAATTACCAATTTTTATTTAATAGAAGAAAAAATATTAGCATAAAAAATAAATTTATTAAACTAAAATGCTGGTATGAAAACTTGAAAACAAAATATCTGGTGATTATACCAGATACATTAAAAATAGCTGTAGGGATTGCGCGCTACGCCATTGACCCTTACTTCAAAATGCAGATGCGGACCTGTACTAAAGCCTGTTGAACCGACATACCCTATTATCTGTCCCTGTTTTACTTTCTGGCCCGGGCTTACAGCAAATCCTGACATATGGCCATATAATGTAGCGAAACCTCCACCATGGTATATAATCACTGTATAGCCATAACCACCCATATATTCTGCATTAAGAACTTCGCCTGAAGCAGCTGCCATAATTGGAACCCCTTGGTCTGCGCCGATGTCAGCACCGGCATGAAATCTTAAAATGCCCGTTAACGGACTTACCCTGTTTCCAAATCCGCTTGTTAGAATCCCCCTCAACGGATATGCAAGCTTACCTGGTGCATTTCCATACCTTAAAGCCTCAAGTTTTTTAGTTATCTCTGCTTCCTTGGCAGCAAGTTTTTCCTCCATATTGATTAGTGCTTCTTTATTTGCCCTTGCCTGGCTTAAAAGGTTCTTTTTCTCATTGAATATTCCCTCGATTTCCCTCTTTTTCTTTTCAGCATCACCGACAAGGGTTTCCAGGTTTCTTTTTTGGGTCCTTTCCTGGCTTTTTAACATTTCAATATTCTCTTTGACTTTAATTGTCCTATCCCTTATTCCCTGCACTTCTTCTATGATCTCCATATCCTGCTTTGCAACAAGATTCATTAGTTTTAAACTCGAGAAGATTTTCAAAAAGCTGTCAGTCTCAAAAAGAAGCTGCAGGACATCCTGATCCCTGTTTTTATAAATTACAGCAACCCTACTGTTTAACTGATCGACTTTATCCTCAAGAAGCTGTTCAACTTCAACCAGCTCTTTTTCCTGGATAACAAGTTCAATTGTCAGTCTGTCTACTTCTGATTTTGTGTTTGAAAGTGTCCCGTTTAGCGCATCCAGCTCAGAAAGAGCGCCAACCAGCTGGCCTTCGACTTTATTTACCTGTGTAGTGTAATCAGTAACTTCTTTTTTTGCCTGCTCTATCTGCTGTTTGGTTTTTTCCCTTTCTTTTTTAACCCTTTCGAGCTCTTGTTCCAATGTTTCAGAGTATAGTTTCTGGGCAGGCAGGAAATAAGATATGCATGAACTGGAAATAAATATAACTAATGCAAGAAATGCTGTGCAGAGATATTTTATTACAAACCGTGTTTTTTGCTTCTTTGATTGCTTCATTTTTTGCTTCGATTTTACTGCTTTTATGCTAATTCTATGATAAAGGCTTAAATATTTTACCTTTTAAAACTTTACCAAAATTTATTTTATATTTTTTTAATAATTATTCCTATAATGTATTAATATTTTAATAATTAATAATTATACTCTTAAATATATCAATAATGCAAAATTTTCATATTTATGCTAATACTTACAGATATGAAAAATAATGCAATTTCTAAAAAACAGCCTGGCGTTGCACTTTGCCAGATGGAAGTCACCCTGGATAAAAGTGCAAATCTTTTAAAAGCTGGAGAAATGATATCAGGAAGCGCTGTTAATGGTGCGGATATTGTTGTGCTTCCTGAGATGTTTAATTGTCCATACAGCAGCAGGTTTTTTCCGGAATTTGCTGAAAGCTTTCCCGGGGAAACTACAGATATGCTATCAGGGCTTGCAAAGAAACACTCAATCTATATTATCGGCGGTTCCATCCCGGAGAAAGAAAAAGATAAAATATATAATTCATCCTTTGCCTTTGACCGGGACGGTAAACTGCTTGGAAGACACAGGAAGATACACCTTTTTGATGTGTCTATCGGGGGTGGGGTAAGCTTTATGGAATCAGATACCATTTCTGCAGGCAGGGACTTTACTATAATAGACACTGAATTCTGTAAAATAGGAATTGCAATATGTTATGATATGCGATTTCCTGAGCTTATCAGGAAAATGACTCTTGAGGGTGCAATGGTTATTGTTGTACCAGCTGCATTCAATATGACTACTGGACCAGTACACTGGCACCTGACCGCCAGGGCAAGAGCTCTTGACAACCAGGTGTATTTCATTGCAGTTTCCCCTTCAAGGAATGAATCCTCGGGATACGGTTATGTTGCTTATGGCCATTCACTTGTGGCCGACCCATGGGGGAAAATAATTGCTGAGGCAGGAACTGGAGAAGAAATTCTTAATGCCATAATAGACCTCGACTATATATATAAAATAAGAAAAGAGTTGCCACTGCTTAATCATTTAAGGCAGGATCTATATTAAAATTTATTTATATATTTAAAAACAAGACAAACATGGGAAAAACATAGAAAAATGATATTGAAATGCAAAAACCTGCCAATACCTGTTATTTTCTTTACAATACTCTTAAACGCCCTGGGATTTGGCATACTTATCCCGATAATCCCGCTCCTGCTTGCAGACCCTACTTCAAAATATTATATGCTACCGGCTGGCTTTACGCTCCAGCAGGGGTATATAATTTTCGGTTTCCTTGTTGCAACCTACTCTATCATGCAGTTCTTTGCAACTCCTGTACTGGGACAGTTATCAGATAAGTTTGGAAGGAAAAAAATACTTGCGATATCTCTTGCAGGGACATTTATCTCATATATTATATTTGCAATTGGCATAATAATAAAAAATATCCCCCTGCTTTTTATATCAAGAGCTTTCGATGGCATTACAGGGGGAAATATATCAGTTGCACAAGCTGTAGTTGCAGACGTAACTACACCACAGAACAGGTCGAAAAATTTCGGGATCATCGGCAGCGCTTTTGGCATCGGTTTTATTATAGGACCTTTCCTGGGAGGCATTCTGTCTGAGGAGACTCTGGTCAGTTGGTTTAATGCAGCAACACCGTTCTGGTTTGCAGCTCTGTTAAGTGCTATTAATGTCGGCCTTATAGTCACTTGCCTTGCTGAAACATTCAGACCCCAAAAAGAAAAAAGAGTAATATGGTCACAATCCCTGAGGAACATCACCAGAGCTTTCAGTATAAAAAATCTCAGGATTATATTTATAACTGTATTTCTGTTCCAGGTAGGTTTTACATTCTTTACTACTTTTTTCAGCGTTTATCTTATAAACAAGTTTTCTTTTACACAGAGCAACACTGGGAGCTTCTTTGCTTATCTTGGAATCTGGCTGGTTATTACCCAGGCAGTACTTACAAGAATTGTTGCAAAAAAGTATTCAGAAATATCAGTACTTAAAATAACGATCATCCTTACCGGGGTATTTGTAATTGCATTCCTGCTCCCGGATGTATGGTGGGGTCTTTTGATAGTCGCACCTTTCTTTGCGGCAGCCAATGGCCTCACACAGGCTAATTCCACAGGCCTTGTAAGCAGGTCAGCCGGACCAAAAATACAGGGGGAGATACTTGGTATATCGACAAGCGTGCAGGCTCTTGCGCAGGCAATTCCTGCAATGCTGTCAGGTTTTATTGCTGCTGCCCTCACACCTGCCTCAACTACGATAGTCGCATCCATCGTGCTTATTATTGCAGGGGTTATCTTTATATTATTTTACAGGCCTGCGGCAGTATTTGAAGGGTGATTCCCTATTAAGAAATAAAACAAAATTATCCTTTTAAGCTGTGGTATTGCTGTTGTTGCTGTAGCCTTCCACTTCACGGACATTTATAAAATTAGTGCTTCCTGGTTTACTGCTTAATATGCCCCCGGTAATTACTACCTTTTCACCTGCCCGGACATAACCGCTAGCCCTGCTGGCTTCAACAGCTTCCCGCAGCATTGAATCAATATTTTTAGTAAACCTTGTTTTTAAGGGGCTTACTCCCCAGCTTAGCATTAGCTGCCTTATAACATTCTCATGGGAGCTTGCGCCAATTATCACACAGGCGGGCCTGTTTTTGGAAACCTGTCTTGCAGTACTGCCTGATTGCGTGGCGGTTATGATAGCACTTGCACCCAAAACGTTGGCCATTTCACATGCAGCAAAACTTATGGCTTCTGTTATTGAGTGCTGCTCTTGTGAAAACTTTTTCTGCATTATCTCCCTATAATCCAGGCCCTCCTCTGTTTTATTTATTATCCTTATCATCATTTGGAGGGCTTCCAGCGGATAACTCCCGGCAGCAGTCTCACCGGACAGCATCAATGCATCTGAGCCGTCAACAATCGCATTTGCGACATCACTGACTTCAGCTCTTGTTGGCCTTGGATTTCTTATCATAGAATCAAGCATCTGTGTAGCTGTTATTACAGGCTTTCCAACCATATTTGATTTTCTTATGATATCTTTCTGGATATTAGGGACATCTTCTTCGGGAATCTCGATACCCAGATCCCCTCTTGCTATCATAATTGCATCGGAGTGCTGCAATATGTTATCAAAATCAGCAACCGCTTCGTGCTTTTCTATTTTTGCAACGACCATTATGCTACTTTTTTTATCCTTTATTATTTCTTTTATACACCTTACATCCCCTGAATTCCTTACAAAAGATTGTGCAATAAAATCAACATTATTCTCAATGCCGAATTTAAGAAAATCAAGGTCTTTTTCGGTAACGGAATTAACACTAACTGTAACACCAGGAAGGTTTATGCCTTTTTTTGATTTTAATATTCCGCCTCTTATGACCTTAGCCTCGGCAATACCCCGGTTTGTATCTATCCTGTTAATGCAAACTTCTATAAGTCCATCGTCAATAAAGATATTGCTGCCTTCCTTTACATCAATTAAAAAATTTTTGTAATCGACCTCTATTAATGGCAGGACTTTCAATCCTGGTATCGATATATTTTTATAACCCTGCTGGTTTTTTGATTTTATGTCAATTAATGAAGCATTTGTACCGGGAACACTTTTTTGAACAAAAAAAATAATATCCTGGTTATCTTCAAGAAGAATTTCGTTTTCAAGTTTTCCCAATCTTATTTTTGGACCCTGAAGGTCGAGCATTATTGCCGTATTTGTATTGTTCTTTTTTGAAAGTTTCCTTATTGTCATTATTTTTTTTAGTGTCTCATCTTTGGAACTGTGGGATGTATTTATCCTTGCAACATCCATCCCGGTAAGCATCAGTTTTTCAAGAACGCCATGTTCGCTGCTTGAAGGGCCTATGGTGCATATGACTTTGGTTTTCCTCAAAAGAGAACTCCCTCTAAACTATAGAGTAATATAAAAGCCAAAATACTGGCAAATATAAAATGCTGGAGGCGGCATCCGGATTTGAACCGGAGATAAAGGTTTTGCAGACCTCTGCCTTACCACTTGGCTATGCCGCCACTGGAAGAATGAATGCTTATTATAAGATAAATCATATTAAAATTAAATCTATTTCATTTATAATTTTGAAGGGCAATAACTATTAAATCATTTCCAGGACCATGTTTTTTACATATTTTGCTATGGCAGGCGAGGATGTAAGGCCAGGAGAATCTATGCCAATAAGGTTTAAGCTCATAGTATAATTACAATCCCTTTCAATTATAAAATCATAACAGCCTTTAAGTTTTGCCCTTATGCCCACCTGGTTAAGGCTTATATCTTCAAGCTTTAACCCAGGGAAAAAAGGAAGTACTTTTTCAAGGAAATAGCTTACATCCCTTGAAGGTTTGTAGTCTTCCCTGTCTTCAGGTTTAGAGTAAGCAGGCCCTATTGTAAAACTACTGCCTGTGTTATAAATATAACCCGGTTTTACTCCTGCGGCAATCCCTGGATGATACATCGTACTGCCCCGTCTGCTTCCTGTTGTGCTGATCTCAAAAGTTGGAGAAATATGCACCCCTACTGATTTTGTGACTTTATGATGCCTGAAAAGTTCCAGGAAATCCTTGAAGGGTACATTAAGTCTCTCTCCATCAGGCAGGTATCCGAAGGGCACAGGATAAATGCTCATACCGCTTAAATGAAGCTCAGGCCGCTTAAATGAAAAAAACCTGGCAGATTCACCCTTTACAGGTTCCATTACATATTTTGAATCAGGATTGATAATTCTTGCAATCTCATCAGAGTATAATCCTGCACAGTTAATAAGTATTTTTGTCCGAAATGTTTCATGATGGCTTACAGATTCTATTTTTACATTAAACCCCACCTGTCCAACAGGGCTTATGTCCGTTACTTTATTGCCCGTTAAAAATATAACTCCACACTCTTCAGCCCTCCTGTAAAAAGCTTCAACCAGGCTTGTTGCCTCTACTATCCCGGAAGATGGTATATATAGCGCTGATAAAGCATTTATGTTGGGCTCAAGCTTTTTTACCCGGGTTTTATCAATAACCTGGATACCCTGCACACCGTTTTCACCAGCTATCCTTAAAACATCTTGCAGGTATTCTTCCTCCAGGGAATTTGTAGCCACTACCAGTTTTCCGCATCGCAAGCATGGGATTTTATTTTCTTTGCAGAATTCATAAAGGAGCCTGTTTCCTTCAACACATAGCCGGCTTTTTAAAGGTCCGAAATCCCTGGGATAATAGATTCCTGCGTGGATCACTCCTGAATTCCTTGAAGACTGGTTTTCACCCTTTACAGAAGGATTTTTTTCAACAACAACAATATCTCCTGTAACCTCTTTTGAGAGCTCGTAGGCAATCGCACAGCCAACAACTCCGGCCCCAATAACAGTTACCAGGATTTCTTCAGGCATTTATTATATACTCCATATCCCGTCGATCTTATTGCCGCACTTATTGCAGCAACCATTCCCCATATTCTTTTCGATGATTGAAAAACCTGCCCTTTTTATAACATCTTTACCACATTTATTGCAGAGCGTATTCTCGTATATGCTATGCGGTATATTGCCTCCATAAACATATTTCAGCCCGGATTTTTTCCCTATTTCTATCGCTTTAAAAATGCTTTCTGGCTTTGTAGAAGAGATCCGCGATATGTATTGAGGATAGTAAGCGCTTATATGCCACGGAATTGTTTCACTGACATTTTTTATAAAATCTGCGATTTTTCGAAGCTCATCCTCTGAGTCATTAAGTCCAGGAATCAAAAGAGTGGTTACTTCCACCCATATACCCAGCTCAAACATCTTTTTTATATTGTTAAGAACAGGTCTTAACCTGCCGCCTGCCTTATCTTTATAAAATGCTTCTGAAAAACTTTTAAGGTCAACATTTGCAGCATCAAGGAAAGGTCCTATCATTTCGAGGCATTCTTCTGTCATGAAACCATTTGTGACAAATATATTCTTTATATTTTTTTCGCTTGCAAGTCTTGCCGTATCATATGCGAGTTCAAAGTAAATCGTTGGTTCAGTATAAGTATATGAGATACTTGCGCAATTGTAATCGACAGCATCCCTTACAATTTTTTCGGGTGGTATATCCCTGCCTTCTATTGAATCATAATCGCAGGGCATCTGGGAAATCTGCCAGTTCTGGCAAAAAAAACACTTAAAATTGCAGCCTGGTGTAGCTATGGATAAGGAAAGCGAGCCTGGGAGGAAATGAAATAGCGGTTTTTTTTCTATAGGATCGACATTTTCCGAGATGACTTTGTTATAAACAAGGGTATAAAGATTCCCGCTTTCATTTTTCCTTACGCCACATTTGCCTTTTAAACCATCCTTGATTACACACCTGTGATTGCAGAGATCACACCTTACCTTGCTACTATCAAGTCTTTTATAAAGATATGCTTCCTTCATTTAAAAACACTCCTGTAAGCCCCTGCATTTATTCTTAAATTATAGCCTATTAATAGTCTACAACTTATTTTATGTGATGCAATCTTGAAGATAAGCAAAAATAAGAATATTTTTAATTGTTTTTTTATTATATCAGAGTATTATAGTCGGGATTGTTAAAAAAATGGAACAAGTGTTAAAGGAACCGGTATATTAATGTCATTAAATACTGCGATGTGGACTGCAATAATATTTGCAGCGATTATGATGCAGGTTATTTTTGGTACTGTCAGGCTTATAATGATGATAAGGGGTAAGCGTTTACTCGCAATAACCATAGGTTTTTTTGAAGCAATGATAGCGCTCACAATTGCAATAACAGTAATATCAAATGCTGTTAAGCAGGGAATAAATATTTATCATATAGTTGCATATGGCGGCGGTTTTGCACTTGGTCTATTAATAGGCATGGTTATTTCAGATAAGATCTCCCGGGAAATCCTCAGTGTAAACATTATCTCAAAAAAGCATAGTGATAAAATCGAACATTTGTTGAGATTGAAAGGATTTGGACTTACCTGTTACCATGGTAAGGGAAAAGACGGGGATATAAATATCCTTAACATAATATGCAAAAAAAGCGATTTGATTAAACTCCAGACACTTGCATATGGTATAGACTCGAAAGCTCTTGTCGCAAGTCATACACTTGAAGGCATGAAGGGCGGCTTCCTGTACGATATTAAAAGCAGGATTTGAATGTGATATGATTTCTTAAACTTCTACCATTACGGTATCATCATCTATCCTGACCTCATAAACAGGCTCATTTTTTGCTTTCAGTTTTAAAAACCCTATTTTTGGCCCGGAAATGCATTCACCTGTTGTAATATCAAATTTTGAACCATGAACCGGACATATGATGATATTACCTTCTAGCTTGCCCTTTGAAAGATCGCCCTTCATATGGGTGCATTTGCCGCCAATCGCATAGTATTTCCCGCCAAAATTGACAACCAGTATGTCCTGTTCCTTTAACTTATAGGATTTCATTGTTCCTTCAGCAATATCGCCTGTTTTTGCAACTTCTAAAAACTCCATTATATCCTTCCTGACTCCCTGATTTTTGTCTTTATATAAACATTTATAATAGCAAATTTAAAAATATTACGGGAAGTGTCCAACTTGCCAAAAGGACAATCATAAATCTTTAAAAATCCAGTAGATTTCTTTGAATGATTTTTAATATTTTTCTATATTTGCCAATATTTTTAATAATTGATAAAAGATATTTATCTCTTTTTCAGTTCTTCAGGAAGCGCCGGTATTTTAAAAACCTGGCCAGGATAAATCAGATTGACATCTTTAATTAGATCCTTATTGGCTTCCTGTATAAGTTTCCATACCTCAGGGCTTGAGATACCATAAAACTCCCTGGCAATCTTGCTTAAAGTATCTCCCTTCTTTACAGTATACTCTGCAATTATACCTGCGCTCTTTGCTGCAACCGGCCCAATGCCAGGCATTCCAAGTGCCCCAAACTGCGAGGCTGTGGCACTTGTAACAGTTTTTACAGCAGGCTTTGCAGCAGCTTGTTCAGCTTTGCGTTCTGCAAGGATTTCTTGCTGTACTCTCTTTAATGCAGCTTCTTTTTCCATAGCCTTTTTTGAAGCTTCATCTCTTGCCTCATTTTCTCTTTCTTCTGCAGCTTTTGCCTTAGCCATCTGTTCTGCCTTTATGCGCGCATCCATTTCGCCTTCTGTTCCCATATTAGCCTCCAGTATTGTGTGTTAACGCTTTTTTAATAATAAGGTTTTTAAGCTTAGTACTCAACCACCCTATCAAGCTTTTTGGCCTGTTCGATCCAGTCTTTTACCATTTTTAGGCTTGGTGGTCTTCTAACAAGTTTTTTTGCATTGTTTACCTCAATGATCTTTTCATAAAGATGCTCAGCATTTCGCTGCGCAAGCTCAACTACAGTATCAACACCTGCTGCCTCAAGTAAGTCTGAGTATTCCTCTGCAACACCCTTTATTCTGTAGAGATCTGCCAGGTTAACCCATCGCAGGATAAGACTGTGCGCTATACCTGTTTTTTCCTCTATTTCTTTTCTGCCCTTTGGAGTTGCTCCTTTTTTAAGCAATGCTTCCCTTGTCTTGATTCTCGCTGCTGCCAGTTTTTGGCTGTATTGCGGACCAATGCTTTCAAGCTTTACTATACCTGTCATTTGTACCCCCTTTTTTTATTTTTTAATATTAGATCATATTAATATTTAAGTAACTTATCAGTTTTTTTATAATATCCCACAGGCTCTTAACAGAAAGTAGACCACAACTGCTATAACCAGTACTATTATTATTGTAATTATAAGTAATCTTTTTTTTGCAGTTGAGCTTTGAACCTGGGTAGCCTGGCCGCCCTGGGACTTAAGTACATGGTTAAGTATTTCTATTGCCTCTGTATCAAGGGATTTTGCCTGGTTTTGCTCATTTCCCAGTAGGCTTGTCAAGCTGCTTATGGTAATTCTCATATATTTAATACAATACTTTGTAACAAAGATTGTAGTCTCATTTTATCACATTAACTGAACTGCGCAATTTTTTTTCTTCTAATTCAGTAATATTATTATTGGATTATGTCATTTTATATTGATAAACTT
>CAYGYY010000044.1:0-16919 GCA_964354265.1 uncultured Actinomycetota bacterium | reverse complement strand
TCAGTAAGGATATTGAATTCATCAGAAAGTTCCAGATCTGCACCGTTAACAACCACACTCATAATAATCGGGTCATGGTTTACTTCCTCACCTGAATCAGCATCGGTTTCGTCTGTATCTATAACCTGATCCTCTGTCTGTGTATCCCTTTCTGTGCTCTCGTTTTGTGTTTCATCTGCGATGGAAACAGACTCCTCTTCTAATTGCTCTTCAAATTCCTCTTCTGTTTCATTAGTAATAGTATGCCCGCACATATTGCATGTTGCTGCAAGGGCAAAAAGACAGGCCATAGAAATTAATGAAAAAATTAGGCAAAGATGTTTCTTTTTCATTTTAAACTCCTTGGTCACAATTTTATCAGTTATGGATTTGATTATATTTAATTTTAATATAAAAATTCCAATACATATTAATTATTTGAACACTAAATCAAATTTTTTTAAAAATCCTTTGTTTCTACTCTATTTTCAGATATAAGATTGGAAGTGGAATGTAATTAATGTCCTATCTCAAGCGCTCTTTCAAGTGCTGGAATTAAAATATTATCAAGTTTTTCTGTGTACGCAATTTCATTTGGATGAAGCCCGTCGCCTGAATCATATGCTGGATCTAACGCCCTGTTTGTTTCACTTATATGCAAAGCTGCTTCAAGGTCAAGAACAGATATATTTTCATTACTGCAGTACTGTTTTATCCAGTCATTGAATTCAAGTATTGCATCAAGTTGTGGCTGGCCTTCATTTGTATCCGGATTTATAGGAACAACTGTTGTTAAAACAGGAATGACCCCCTGCCCCCTGCACAGATTTATCCAGTCCCTTATAAAGCCCTGATATGCTGACATTGTAGACCCCTGAGAGTCAGGAGGAAAATATGCAGCACATTCTTTAATTATCATTATGTCCGGTTTTTCAGAATCAAGTATTTCCTGTATCCTGATTCCCTTATCAAACTGATATTCATCATAGACCCTTATACTTAACTGGGGGAAATGCTCGCCTATGTTCCAATTAGAGCCAACAGAAGCGCATACAAATGCAATACTAGCGCCTTCAAGCTCACCAGAATAACTTTGTAAAGAGCGTTCAGTTGATTCTTCTGTAATGTTGTCCCCCTCCAGGTCACTCTCCTGCTCTCCTGCAGCCCCCTGCTCTATATTTTCGACTATAGTTTCACCTTCAGACAAAACCTTCACATTTAAATCAATTGATACATTATCGCTTCCCTTGTCCTGGTATAAATATACTGTAAGAAAGTTGCGTTCATTTTGAGCTTCAGTATAAAATTCTGACCAGTCTCCCATGTCTCCTTCGGATACTGAGCCAATACTCCATCCTTTTTCCAGGGATTGCCTGTACCAGTCTGATAACTTTTCTATTTCCCCTTTGCATTGCAGCACAACCTTATAAGTCATTTTCCCGTCTACTTTATTTTTTGCTGCTTCAACTATTTTTGCATTTGGATATACTGGTACTGAAGAAGGAAAACCTTCTGGAAAACCTGAAACTGCCTGCTCATCCGCATTTTGAATACTGCTATCAGTAGAGTCTTCGATATTTTGCTTAGACTTAATTTTTGAAACTTCTGGTCCAAAGATGCAAGCATTACAAAGCATCGATATGGTAATTAAAATCACCAAAAGGAAAGGATAATATTTCATTAATATTCTCCTTCAAGATTAGTATTAATTTTATCTTTAATGTTTAGATAACATTCAATCAATCACAATTATAATACTGGTATGGTCAATATCAAATCTATAAAAATTTTTTTTAAAAAGAAAATTAAAAAAGGTTTTGCAGGAAAAATAAAAAATATTTAAAAGTGAGCTTGTGATCTTCTTTCCTGACAAATATTTTCTTAGTCATTTTCAATAATCTATGTAATTTTGGTTTCTTTGCCACCCATTTTTTAAAATTTCTATCTGGTTCCCTATAATCCCTATAGGGTGTTTCTTTTAGATAAGCCCAGAACCTTTTTTTATGGGGATAAACAGACATATAAAACCAGGGTTTTGGTTTGCCTAAAAAATGTATAATCGAGGGTCGAACATTAGGGTATTTTTTTGCGAATGATATTTTCTTAGAATTAAACTCCTGAAAATTAAACTTCAAATTAAATTCTGCCCATTCGTTATAGAGAACTGCATTTAGAATATCCTGGTCATGATAAATAATATTTTCCAAATCTTTTTTGATATACGCAAATAGTCTATCCTCAACATTTGTGCTGCGCCACTTTTCCAGATTTATTAATAGTACTCCAGAATTGAAATACTTTGCATCTTTAGGCAAATTCAAACGTATATTATTTTTGATATATTCACAATCTGTAGCTGCAGAGAGTGCATAATTATCAATATTCTTGCCAAAGATCTCTGAAATTGAAGATTCGATAATCGTATCACAATCAAGATAAAGAATGCTTTTAATATTTTCAGGTAACAAATGACTCAAAAGTATTCTGTAGTATGCTGCAATAGTAATATATTGTGATACCGGAACATTTTTTAAATGGGATAAATCGGGCTGAATATGCTGCACTTCTATAAGATTATTAAAATCTTTTAAAAAGGCCAAATTATTAAAAAAAGTTTCGTCTTTGGAGTCTGAGATTATAAAAACTTTAAATTTACTACCCAGATTATTTTTTAATAGAGAATACAGCGAAACATACAGTGCCATCCAGTAATTAGCATCAGTACAATAAAGCAGGTAATTAATATTTGACATCTTCTATATTAGTTACTGGTTTAAACTTTTTTAAACAACTCATTTTCCTAAAATAATTAAAACAGAATATTAGGCTACCTATTATACAGCCATTTTCTCCTGGCCAGTTGCACGATGATCCCGGCAGATATCAGGACAAGACCGATAATTGTGATAATTATAACACCCTGTGAAGATGTGCCCGTATCTCCAAGCCTTTTAAGAAGTATCCCCAGCAGTGCCCAATCAACTACAAGATTATAATATATATCATCCCTGGTGAAGAGCATTGCAAGCCCTATGATTATACCGACCGCTATAACAACAACTGCCCAGAACTGTTCGCCAGGCAGAAGGCTTTTCAATCCGGAATCAACCAGGAGCGCAGTTGCATTTGCAATAGTCGCAATTGTTATCCAGCCTAAATATACGCTGAAAGGAATATGTACAAAAATCCTTTCCATATTTGTTGCTTCCGACCTGCCTATATTCAATCTAAGATAAATAGCAAGCAGGCTGGCAAAAAGCAGCAGCATCAGCAGAAGGGATAGCCATACTATTTCATAATGCCATGCAAAGATCCATCCAATATTAAGCATAGATGAAATAAAAAACAATATTCCAATTTTTTCAAAAATTCCCCTTTGTGCTGCATTTGTTTTAAAAGCCATTATAATCTGGTAAACAACAAACATCCCCAGAAGTATATAGATGATCCCCCAGATTGAAAAAGTAAGTCCTGCAGGCACAAAAAGGTTAGGGTATTGGTCTGAAAGCTCACCAGTGCCCTTGTTGTTTATTGGCAGCAGGGTAGCAAGCGCATTTACGACAACAGTCGCAATAAAGCCTGCAAGATTCAAAAAAGAAAACAGTATCCTGTTTGACTTTTTCATAGATTATTTCCCTCCTTATAAAAGTATTTTTGATTGATAATTTTTTAAAGAATCATCTTTGAAAGTATATTATAAATTAAGGTAATTATTAATAGAAATATCTAATTTTTCAAGAAATTTTTAAATTATTTATAAATGTTGAAATCTATTAAATTCTAATTTTTTTTATTTAAAATTCAAAATAATATTAGCGGTGTATTTAAAAAAAGAATTAAAATAATATTTTAAATAAAATATTGACATTTATATAATATTAATTTATATTAATATATATAAAAATTTGATAATTAAAATATGAATGAATAAGTTAATAAAAAAATCATTATACTTGTTTTCAAACCAGGTGGGCACTTCCGCTACACAGTACGGGATCATTGTTGCCGGCGTTGCGCTGTCGCTTATATTCGTATTCAGCATGCTGACCGGAGCATTAGATGAAGGTTTTCAGTTCATTATAAACACTATTCGGGATGCGGTGGGCAATTAGCCCGAATTAATATTTTCAGATATAGAAATTCGCATCCTGTTTAATATTTACCTATTCAATATTTACGACTATTAGCTGCCCCTATTTAAAACTTCCCTTATGGCCCCCTCAATTTTTGCCTCATCCGGAATAACTTCATTTTCCAGCTTGTGCTCATGTTTTGGCTACTTTTTCTTTATACAATACAGATATCCGCCGCGCTGTGTTCCCAGCAGATGGGTATAAAGGAAAGCCGAAGGATCTGCATTAAAGACTATGCCGTTTATTTTAGGAAGACACGATTGTTTGCAGACTACATTGATTACGCTGACCTGGCCCTCCTTACCCTCGCCCTCATAGCATGTTGCGCCAAACCCTTCATGCCTGAGCAATCCTGCTATTTCCTGTCCTGTCTTTTTCGTAATAATATTAATACTTATAAGGTCCCTGGAAAGCTTATCAGATATTGTCATGCCAATTACTGTCCCAGCTGCAAAACCGGCGCCGTAAGCCAATACGCCGAAGATATTGCTGTTGATATCCTGTATTACTCGCGAAATCACCAGTATAAAAATTGTGACTTCTATAAATCCTACCAGAGCAGCAAAAACTTTCTTGTGCCTTACAATAAAGTTTATCCTGATGGTGCCAAGAGTCACATCAGCGATTCGTCCAAAAAATATTGCAAGTGACCAGAGCGCGATCTGCAAATGTATCCCACCTCCGTTTATTCTTTTCAGTAACTATAAATGAGTTGTAACTGACTTGTAATTTCCTCTTTTTTAATCACATATTTACTTAAAAACTGGATATATGTTAATAATATCATAAACTGTCCAGGCGGTCCTTTTCACTGATTATTTCCCCTTTACCGGAAACCGCAAAATTTGCCCCATTATAAAAAAAGGTCCTTATCCTGCCGCAGGCTCCGTGCGCTCCCTCCAGATGAGGCGCATCAAGTATGCCTTTTTTTATTGCCATTGCTATTATCCCGGGCTCTGCAAGCGGATCCTCATATCGTCGGTAAACGTCAAGGGATCTTATTCTTTCGATTATGAGGCTTGCATCTTTTACAAGCTCTTCCTTCCTTTTCATTACCCTGCTGTCATTTTTCATGTCCGGACATCCTTCAAGACAGTTTTCAATAACCTTAAGTACAATTTCTGAACTTTCGATTATTTCTTGCGGTTTTGCAGCATAGCTTGATTCACAGTATGCCACTACATGGACAATTGAAGGGTCTATCTGCATCTGAAGCATTGTAGACGATGCAAGCTGGCCTTTCCCGGAATTAAAAACTGGGGGCATACTGTAGAGACCTGTCCTTGTCTGCCTTACTGTTGCGAAAGTCTCATCATGCAGTGACTCAATCAATTCTATCTTTGCAAGCATTTTTGAAAGATCCATTATAAATGAAGTCTCAGGAGGGGTATTGAACATGTATTGTGCTATATAAGTTCTTACGCCTGCTTTTTTTGCAACATATGCTGCAAGATATGCAGCAGCCACGGCTATCGAGTCTGGCGCATACCTGAGGCTCCAGTGGTGGGATTCATTTACCTCCACTGGCACCCCCCTTTCCGCATGCCATTTCATGGCATCCACGTTTTCTTTTATTGCATCAGGAAGTTTTCTTTCGCTCCTGTTATCTATTTCGTTATACCAGCAAAGCGGTACCGCGCACCATGCATTATTGATTGTCCTTAGCAAAACATCTGCAAACTTTATAATATCATTGGTGCCGCTGTAGCATCTCATCAATGGATAGTTCCCTGAATGCGCGGCCCCATAAAGCTTTTTAAAATCATCTTCGCTTCTCACAGGCACTCCCCCCGCGCCATCCTGCAAACAGTTCATTTTCTCAGGGTGAAAAAAGAATTCCTGCGCATTCTGGTCAGGTCCAATTGAAACCACATCTATTAAACCGCTATTCGATATTTTTTTAATGCCTTTTACAGTTTCTTCAAGCGTTGGCCTGCCGAAATGGTGCCTCAGCAGCGGGTAAGGTTTTCTATATTTTATCCTGTCAACCAGATTTTGGGGAGGCCTGCAGCCTGACATCATTATCTCCACTTTTCCTGCAAGATAGCTTTCTATCTCAGAACGTTTCTCTCCCCCTGTAAAGACCCTGTCAAATGCTCTTAACAGGTCTTTATTTGCAAGATAATCAGATACCGCTTTTGTTGTGCCAAGGATAAAAACCGTATCTTTAAAATCGTTTGCAACTATTTTTTCAAATTGCGTGAAAAGTTCTGCTGCGCTTTCAGGGGAAAGCCTGTAGCTTACCCCGACTATGTCCGGCTTATTCCTTTCAATTTCCTGTTTCAAAAGATTTATATCAACAGCTGAACCAATAAACTTTGTTTGAAAGCCTGCCAGTTTTGCGATCCCCAAGAAATTCATAATGCCTGCAACATGCACACAGCAGCCTATTGAGGCGCCAAGGATTTTTTTCATTTACAAACCTCCAGAATTTACAAACCTCCAGAATTTACAGAACTGCAAAAAAACAGTTTTTATCCGGTCCGGTCTTTAATTAAAAAAGCCGCTCAGGCGTGCCCTCTATAAAGACGTTCCTTATTTCATCAAGAGACAGGTTTTCAAGCCTGAGCCTTGTAAGGTTCCGGCCCGTTTTCCTGAAATCAGTCTTGAATATTATATTTGCAAGCTCTATTAAAGCATCAGTTGTCGGGGTCTTTACGCCAAAAACCCTGCCGAATTCTGCAATAGGAACAAGGCTCATCGGGACATCCTCGGTTATATAACGGACATTTGTAGTCCTTGGAGCCATTATGCCTACATATCCGGGATTGCTGTGAATGCCATCAAACAGGTTGTCTTCAACTACATTATAGGCCATAGTGAGCCAGTCCATTGCTGAAAGGACGTTTTTACACCTTAAAGTGTGCGCTACATCGACCCTTTCCCTGTCGACTTCTTCAAGCACTCTTGAAACAGACTGCGTCACACCTTCAACATAGAACTGGAAATTTCCAAGAGTGGATTCTATCCTGCTGGCATTAAGTATTGTAATTGCAGGATGGAATACCGCTCCAATGTTATTAAAACTGGTCTCAATGACACTGGTTGCAGAGATGAATTCCGGATAAGCTTCGTTTATTTTATCAAGGGCGGATTCTGTCTGGATAGCAGGTATCGAGGCAACTGGAATCGCCTGCTTTATCCTGAATATCTTTACTGAAGCAGGGCCCATGCCCCTGCTTGCATAAATGAATGTCTGGGCCTCAGCTATTATCACACTGTTTGTATTGCCCCGCTCCCTCAGAACATTTAAAAACTCAAGTGCCCCGCAGGTCCTTCCTGGATTTAGCAGTACTATCTGCCCGTCCTTCAAGTAAGGCGCGCATCTTTCGGCAATGGCACCGTGGGCAAAAGCCGGCACAACCACCATTATTATATCTGCACCGTTTATAACATCCCCGATTTTATCTGAAGCCAGGTCAAGCTTTCCAAAACCGCTTATTTCGCCCTCTATCTCAATACCCTTCATCTTGATTATTGGTTCTATTTTTGAAAGCGTCCTGTTATACAACTTAACAGGAAACCCTTTAAGCGCAAGGTGAGCAGCCATTGCCTTTCCTCCATGGCCGGCTCCTATTACTGCAAAATTTAATTTGCCCATTTGAATCTCCTTATAAAAAACTGTGCAAGTTTACTGTATATTTTATGGTGTATTATTTTAATGAACTTATCTAGATGACCGGTACTTAAGCATTTTCCTGAGTTTTAGCCGAATATGTAAGCGCTAACCGTATAGTCTAGCAATCGGCCTTTCGATAAATTCAATAAAATTAAGAATAGCACAGTTTACAATTTCAATGCAAATGGGAATCAGCAGCTGATATAAAATCACTCTTCAGAAATTATATTCCCTCTTATCCCCACATTTACGGCTTTAACCGGTATATTTTTCCCGGAGTCTTTCATAGCTTGCTCCACAATGCTTATCATCCCGAAACAGCAGGGCACTTCCATATGCAGAACTGTTACTGATTTTATATCATTTTGCCTGAAAATCTCGGTAAATTTCTTCATGTAAAACTCGCTATCGTCAAGCTTAGGGCAGCCAACAAGTAAGGCTTTATCCTCCAGGAAATCTTCATGAAATCCTGCATATGCAAATGGGACGCAGTCTGCCGTTATTAGAAGATCTGCCCCTTTAAGATACGGCGCAGTTGGCGGAACAAGCATTATCTGGACAGGCCATTGCCTTAGCTTTGACTCTTTAGATGCCAGCTGGTTTAACAGTTCTGCAATCCTGGCAGCTTTTACACCTTCTTTTGCAACAGGTACAGTACTCTTTTCCGATTCTGCAGCCGCAGCAGTACCAGTATCTGCGCCGGAAGCAGCTCCATCAGTTGCGCATGGCATTTCCCCCCTGAGGTCCATTACTGCAGAACCCGGGCAGCCGCACGGCAGTTTGTCTTCATTGCCAGAGATTTTATTATCCATATCTTTTTCCACCATTATTTCTATATTATTATCCTTAAGGTATTTAACTGCTTCATTGTAAAGCCCTGATTCGTTATGGTCCTTCAAATGCTTGAGATGTGCAGCAATCACGTTTTTTCCCTGCCTGGAAATATTTTCCATTACCCTGGTTTCATTATAGGGTTCTGCTTCACGTTCAACAACTTTTATGGCATCTAAAGGACATTCGCCTATGCATGCTCCAAGCCCATCACAAAACAGGTCGCTTATAAGTCTTGCCTTGCCATCTATTACCTGGAGCGCGCCTTCAGGACAATTAGGTATACAGTTTCCGCAGCCATTACAAAGATCATTATCGATTTCTATTATATTTCTTACAGCCATTTCTTCCTCCTTACAACTTGAATAAATTTAAACAAACTATTTAAAAACTAATTATCAAATTACTAAACTATCTTGTTAATCATCAAACTATCTTATTATCAATCCTGTAATTATCAATCAAAAATATTGTAATATAATGATACTAAATTAGTATCATATGTCAATAAAAAATTGAAAATATTTCAATAATATAATATCTTGAAGGTAATTTGATTTAATGTGGTGTAATTTTTAAAAGAGCCATTGATAATGAAAAGAAAAATCATGATTGATTACAACTGGACAGCTATTGTTTTATTAATAATTGCGGTCTTATGCATCTCAATGCTTGCAGTACTTTTTATTGCAGCATTACGCATGAAGGCTTTTGCTGATCCCGGTACATTAAAATATTTTGATTCCGCATTTCTTGCAACTGCTGCTGAATATAACAGGACTGCCCTGCTTTTATCGGTCTCTGAAAGGTTTCTTTCCTGGGCTTTTATGATAGCAGCCCTAATTGTCGTCTGGAAATTGCCCCTTGCAGACGGCAGGGTCAGCATATTAACCGCAGTTGCAGTTTTTGCAGTTTTTAATCTTATATTATATTTAGTGCTGCTTCCCCTGCAGTATTACAGGGGGTTTGTAATTGACCATCAATTCGGGATTTCAAACCAGGGTCTTTCTGCATGGTTTCTTGATGTACTTAAGGAGCGGGGATTGTCTCTTGTAATTAATACTGCCATCCTTACTGTTATATATATCCTTATTGTCCGGCTGCCCGGCAGCTGGTGGATTGCGGCATCAGCAATATTTGTAGTTTTTATGATCCTTGCAATCCTGGTTTTTCCAGTCCTTATAGACCCGCTCTTTTATAAATTCACTCCGCTTGAAGATAGCGGGCTTAAAAAAGAAATTGAGAAAATCACTGAAAAAGCTGGCATAAAAGTCGATAATTTCCTTGTGGCAGATGCAAGCAGAAAAACAAACCGCGTGAACGCTTACTTTACCGGTATCGGCAATACCAAAAGGATAGTTATTTACGACAACCTTTTAAACAAGCACTCCAGGGAAGAAATACTGTCCGTAATTGCGCATGAGGTGGGTCACTGGAAGCATAAGCATATACTCGTCAGCACAGCACTTGGCTGTATCCTGGTCTTTATCATAATGTTTATCCTTAAGCTGTTTCAGACAGGATTTAATATCGGTTCTGGCATCAGGCTTGTTCTGCTGCTTTTCATAATCTACAGTTTTCTCTCCTATTTATCCATGCCGCTTGAAAATTATATTTCAAGGCGCTTTGAGAAGGCTGCAGACAGATCAGTAATAGAGCTTACTCAAAATCCACAGGCACAGGTCGATATATTTAAAAAACTTGCTATATCAAATCTTTCAAATGTTTCTCCCTCCCCCATTTTAAAATACATAATCTATAGCCATCCCCCGATACTGGAGAGGATAAAAACTGCTGACAGCGAATAAAGTGGACTGCCATCCCACAATCTCTGCTTATATGACCAATCTTTTTTAAAAGTCCGCAAAAATTTTCGTCACGGGCGGCGTGAAAAAATAAATGGAAAACTTCTAAAAAATATGCTGGATGTTGAAAAATATTATAAATTGTTATAAAATTTCTAAATAAAATAATTAAAAAAGTTTTAGAAATAAATATAAATTAAAAATTATAATAAAATTGTTAAAATAATATTATAAATATTTAACATAACTATTAGAATATAAACAGCTTATATAATATATTTAAATCCCTGTTCTGTGTTCCATATTCCCGGTCCGTCAGCAAAGATATAAAAATGAGATATTAATAAAATTTATTATAAAATTTTCTATTTTTGAATTGAGATGGCTAGAGATAACAACTATAAGACTTTAAGAAGAGTCGTCGAAAATATATATGAGGGCATAATAGTCACTGATTCTAAAGATGAAATAGTGTTTGTAAACAACCAGGCTGCCCGGTTAAGTAAAAAAACAAAAACAGATCTTTTGGGGACCAATATCTCCAGGGATATAATAGACCATTCAGCAAAATTCATCAGGCCCTATTACAATGAAGCTAAAAGAAACCTGAAATCCCTTTATATCAAATCAATACCAGTTGATAGCAATAACGGTAAGGAAAACCTGAAGTCCATTGAGTTAATCCCAATGGTAAAGGATAAAAATTTTAATGGCATGATGTGCATAATTGAAGATGTCACTTTTTTCAGTGAATATGAAAAACAGATAGCAATTTCACAGAACTATCTGGATATTGCAGCAGTGATAATAGTGATCCTTGATAAAAAAGGGAAAGTCACTCTTATAAACCGCCGCGGCAGCGAACTCCTTGAATATAAAAAAAGCGAGATGATAGGCAGGAGCTGGTTTGATAACTTCATTCCCAGGAAAAAATCCAAGGATTTAAAAGCAAAGTTCAGGAAATTCATATCAGGCGAATGGAAATTCCCTGAAACATATGAAAATATAGTTTTAACAAAAAGCGGAAATGAAAGAATAATCTCATGGAAGAATGCTGTAATCAAAGACGATAATGGAAACATAACGGCATCCTTAAGTTCCGGTGAAGATATAACAGAAAAAAAGGTTGCAGAAGAAAAATTAAAGGAAAGCGAGGAAAAATACAGGCTTCTTGTTGAAAACCAGGCAGACCTTATTGTAAAGCTGGATCCTGAATGGAATTATATTTTTGTGAGTCCTTCCTGCTGTGAATTCTATAATCGCACTGAATTAGAAATACTTGGTAAGAAATTCCTGAAATTCGTACACACTAAAGACAGGCTGGAGGTTACAAATTCACTTAAAATGCTGGCGCGCTCTCCTAATAAAAGCATTACTGAACAAAGAGTCAAAACTAAAAACAGGATCAGGTGGATTGAATGGTCAAACAGGGCCACTATTGATAAAAAAGGTAAAATTGCAACAATCATTTGTGTGGGCCGTGATATTACCGAAAAAAAGGCCATGGAACTCAAATTGAAGGCGGATGAAAAAAGGTTCAGGATGCTTGCAGAAAATGCTACAGACATAGTTTTCAGGTTAAAGATAAAGCCCCTGGTAGTATTCGAGTATTTAAGCCCGTCTATAGAAAAACTTTCAGGTCACACCCCCCGGGAAATCTATAATAACCCTGAAATCATCTTTAATATAGCGCATCCTGAAGACAGGCATCTTATCCAGGAACTTATAGGTTCATCAAAAGGTTTTAGCAAACCCTTTGAAATAAGGTGGATAAATAAGGATGGCAAAACAATATGGACGGAACAGAATGTCTCCCCTATTTACAATACAGAAAAAGAAATAATAGCATTCGACGGAATTGCAAGGGATATTACTGAAAGAAAGATAGCTGAAGAAAAAATAAAATACCTCTCTTTTCATGACAGCATGACGGACCTTTATAACAGGGCATATTTTGAGGAAGAATTAAAAAGACTTAATACACAAAGGCAGTTGCCCCTTAGTTTCATTATGGGAGATGTAAACAGCTTAAAGCTCATAAATGACACTTTTGGTCATAAGGAAGGTGATGCCCTGCTGCGAAATGTTGCAACCCTTATGAAGAGTTTTTGCCGAAAAGAAGACATCATATCAAGGTGGGGCGGGGATGAATTTGCAATATTGCTTCCCCAGACCCCGAAGGATTATGCTTCTGAAATTGTAGAAAGAATAAGGGAAGCGTGCAGTAAGACATCAAGGCATAAGATACCAATAAGCATATCTCTCGGGCTTGCATCGAAGGAAAAAGAAGAACAGGATATAAATGCAATCATCAGCGAAGCAGAAGACAACATGTACAAAAGCAAACTGCTTGAGAAAAAGAGTATTTCAAGTTCTATAATATCTTCACTCACGAAAACCCTTTTTGATAAGAGTTTTGAAACAGAGAAGCATACTACAAGAATGCGTGAAATGGCAGTGGAAGTCGGTAAAACATTCGGATTGTCACAAAGTGAGCTGGATAATCTTTCCCTCCTTGCAACTCTTCACGATATAGGAAAGATAGCAATCTCTGATGAGCTTCTGATAAAGAAAGCTAAACTTACAAGAAGAGAATGGGATATAGTAAAAAGGCACCCCGAGATAGGATTCAGCATTTGTGAATCTTCCCCCCAGCTTGCCCATATAGCAGATATAGTGCTGGCCCACCATGAATGGTATGACGGTTCCGGATACCCTCAGGGCCTGATAGGAAAAGAGATACCCATTGAGTCAAGGATAATAGCAATTATTGATGCTTACGATGTAATGACGAACAACCAGCCCTACAGGGAAGCAGTATCTAAAAATGAAGCGCTGGAAGAGCTAAAGAAAAATGCCGGTTCCCAGTTTGACCCCGATATCGTGGAAAAACTGGTAAATACAATTAACCAGGAACATGGTCCTGACCCAAAATCCATTACCAAGGGGTTTTAATAATATTAATAAATTTTTTTAACCGGCAATTAACCACAGATTTATAAGCAATACAAACAATTAAATTTGCCGGCTGCACTTATTCTACTATTCCATATCCCCCACTTACAGGATCCAGGAAAATAGGGCATCCTTCTGGCGGAAAATATGATAGAAGACAGAAACCTGCAAGATTTGCAATTATAAGTACTGCCCCGATGACGCTTAAGACCCTGTGATATTTTTGCACCAGTAAAAGCCTGTAGCTTATTACCTGCGCTAGAGCTATGGAAATAAAGAAATTTGTTATATCTATTGCAAGGGTCTCTATGCCTGCTGCCTTAACCATGTAATATATCCCGGTTATAAGAAGCGCCTGCAGGGTAAATGCAACTCCTTTTGCTATCATAAAATTTTTTATTCTTTTGCCAAAAACAAAAAATTCGATAATAGCCCATATAAATGCAGGCCAGAAACCTATTTTTATATGTTCCCATACGCTTTCATTTACTGCACCGATTATAGCAACCGGACGCAGCTCCCCGCTTAGTTCAAAAATAAAATGCAGTAATGCACCAAAAAGGAATATGAACAATATTCCATACATTTCCCATGCAAGTATTTTTTTCCGTTCCATTCTTATGCTCCTGTATTAAAGATAAATTAGAATATCCGGTCTTTTTCCTGTACTGTAATCTGTTTACCCTGCCTTTAGCTTTTATCCAGTTCAGAAGTGCAGTCAGGGCATTTTGTTGCGTTTATGTTTATTGTTGAAAAACAAAATGGGCAGGCTTTTGTATTAGCTTCTTCTTTTTTCCTTAATACATTCACTGCTTTAATAATAAAGAACAAAACTACTGCTACGATTATAAATGTAAGCACCGTATTGATGAAAAAACCATAGTTAAGGGTAATTGCTCCTGCCTCTTTTGCTGCTGCCTGGGAAACATATGGACCGGGTGGGCTTCCTTCCTTCATGACCCAGAAGAAGTCGATTTTACCTATTGCAAGGGTAATCGGCGGCATTATAATATCATTTACCAGTGAATTTATTATTGCCGTAAAAGAGACTCCCAGAACCAGGCCTACGGCAAGGTCTATGACATTACCCCGGCTGATGAAAGCTTTGAATTCTTTCCACATAACTCACCTTCCTGTTAAAATATTAATGAATTAAAAATAATTACTATTATATTGTTATTGCCAGGAATAATTGATATTGTATTATTTTAACATTGCATTTTTGTTTAGACAAAAACTTTAATATACACTTTTAGCTATTTACCTTTTCAGAATACAATATATAAAGGGGTTAAATTTTGAAACCTTTATGGGAAGGCGCTATTAGTTTTGGCTTGATCCTCATACCTGTAAAGCTTTACAAGGCAACACAGGATAGAAAACCAGATTTTCACCTTGTAAGAGAGAAGGACCTGTGCCCTATCACTTATATGAGGGTCTGCAAAAACACCGGCGAAGAAGTATCTTTCAGCGATATTGCAAAAAGTTATGAGTACCGGAAAGGCGACCAGGTAATACTGCATGATGAAGACTTCCGGCAGGCTTACCAGAAACGAAGCGAGAATATTGAAATAGTGGCTTTTGCAGATATAGCCGGGATAGACTCCAAATATTATGAACAACCTTATTTTATTGAACCGGAAAAAGGTGCCGCAAAGGTTTACTCGCTATTAAGAGAGGCGCTTAAGAGGACAAAAAAAGTTGGTATAGCAAAATATGTATTCCATAATCTGCAGCATCTTGGTGTGTTAAAAACAGATGGAGATATGCTTGTTTTAAACCAGATAAGATTTGATAGCGATATCAGGAAGCCGGAAGGACTAAAGATCCCTGCTGATGGCGACCTGGCTGAAAAAGAAATTGAAATCGCCATTATGCTCATAGACCAGCTGAGCTCCCCTTTCAAACCAGAGGATTTTAAGGATACATTCAGGGAAGATATAAACAGGATAATTGATGAAAAAATAAAGACCGGGAAAGTCAGCTCAACGGATAATGCTTTAACCGAAAAGCCGCCGGAAGTCATTGACCTGCTCGAAAGACTTAGGCTAAGCCTTGAAAAGGCAAAGGAAAAAAATGTCTCTTGAAGATTATAAAAAGAAAAGAGATTTTATAAATACATCAGAACCATCTGCGGAAGAGCAACGCAGCACGGCAGGGACCAGCTCCGGTATGCTTAAATTCGTAATGCATAAACATTTTGCAACACACCTGCATTTTGATTTAAGGCTTGAGCTTGATGGCGTGCTTAAAAGCTGGGCTATCCCTAAAGGCCCCACCATTGACCCAAAGGAAAAAAAACTTGCAGTAATGGTAGAAGACCATCCTTTTGATTACAGGAACTTTGAGGGAATAATTCCTGAAGGCAACTATGGCGCAGGCAGGGTGTATATTTGGGACTCAGGGACCTATCATGCCCTCGGGACAGATGACAGGGAAAAAAGCGCCATTTTGCTCAGGGAAGGACTTGAAAAGGGCCACCTGACTTTTGTATTGAATGGTAATGTACTCAAAGGTGAGTTTGCGCTGGTACGCCTTAAAAAAGCTTCACCAAAAGACTGGCTTCTAATAAAAAAGAATGACGAGTTTGCCGCAGATGTCGATATATCTAAACTGGAAGCGCCTGATGAAGTCCAGGAAAAAGATTTATCTAAAAAAAAACTGTAATTAAGCTCGAAGAAATACTTAAAAGATCCGGCTTTAGTTCAGCCGATCTAAAAAAATCTGACAGTAGCAGCCATTTTAAACCGATGTATGCAACACTTTTAGAGAAGCCATTTGACAGCAGTAAATGGCTTTTTGAAATTAAGTGGGATGGTTACAGGGTTATTGCAGAAGTGGACAAAGACAGTGTGGTACTTTACTCCAGAAATGATAAAAACCTGAATTCATATTTTTATGAAATTGCAGATTCCCTGGGAAAAATGCAGATTCGGGCAGTATTTGACGGAGAAATCGTTGCAGTGGATTCACAGGGAATATCACGTTTTCAGCTTCTCCAGAAATATATTAAGAATAAGAAGGGTAGCCTTGTATATTATATCTTTGATATACTTTACATTGAAGGATATGAGCTTTTGAACCTTCACTTGCTTGCAAGGAAAGAATTACTTAAAGAAATCCTTTATTCCGACGCTGGAAAGACATTAAAAAACATTAAATACAGTGACCATATTACCAGCAAAGGCATTGCTTTTTTTAATGCTGCTGTTGATAACGGTCTTGAAGGAATCATTGCAAAGAAGGCGGCCAGCAAATATATCCCCGGAGCCAGAAGCCGGCAGTGGCTTAAAATAAAGACCCGGCTTAGGCAGGAAGTAATAATATGCGGATATACAGAGCCCAGGGGCTCAAGGCAGAAGATCGGCGCTATTATTACCGGAGCATATGATAATGGAGAACTTGTCTTTACGGGACAGGTAGGCAGCGGTCTTGATGAAGAGGAGCTGGAAAACCTGTTTAAGATGTTTCAAAAACTTAAGACCAGAAAACCTCCTTTTAAAACTTTTCCAAAGACCAGCATTACTGCCCACTGGCTGAAACCAGTGCTTGTCGCAGAGGTTGAATTTGCTGAATGGACTGAAGAGGGCATGATGC
>CAYGYY010000043.1:0-17169 GCA_964354265.1 uncultured Actinomycetota bacterium | reverse complement strand
AGGAAAGATTGATGGAAGTGGTCCGGTAATGTTGGGAGGATTTGATGGAATTCTTACAGGAAATGAAAAAACCGGAAGCAGTTCCGGACCGGTAATAATGACTTTTTACTTGAGCCCCAATGAGGTTGAAAGGATTTTTCTATCTCTTGAAAGCGGTACATTGAATGCCTCTGTCTGCCCGGGGGGTAATGAAAATATTATAGAGGATTGATTTTAAGCAATTTTTTATCTTTTATAGGAAAGGCGCTTTAAATGGAAAACAATGATTATATGCAGGGAAATGGCTGCCACTCATCCTTTGCCAAAACACGGATGTCCGCTACAGGTAAAAACATTGAAGGGCCTGTTGCAGGCATGCAGTCTGGAATAATCATGATATCAGGTGCAAAGGGTGGAAGCGGGTGCAGTTTTATTTCTAACTCTCTTTCATCATGGTTTGCCAGATTTAAAAATAAAAATGTGGTTTTACTCGACCTGAATGCCGGGAAGAAAGATACAAAGATTATTTTTAATATAAAAGATGAGGTTACAAGAGACCTGGGAGACGTGGCTTGCAGCTTTAAAGATATTGATTTAAGTATCCTAAGAAAGCTTGTGGTCAATACTGAAAGCAGCCTCAATATTATACTGCCGCCACTTAAATTTGAAAGGATGGAGGTAATCTGCCCCGAAAATATCCATGACCTGCTGGACCAGCTAACAAAGATCTTCGATATAATAATCGTTGATTTTCCATTTCACCTGCTTCAGGTCCGGGGTTTTGATTTCCTTGAATACTGCGATAAGTTTATCCTTGTTTCGCAGGCTGATTATATATCAATAAGCAATCTAGAAGTGCTTTTCAGTAATCTTTTTATGGAGAACCCTCCTTCAAGGTTTGAGATAGTTATAAACAAGTATAATCTAAAACCTGTTATTTCACCTGCAAGGATAACCAATATACTCAGATTACCAGTTAGTGCTTTTATTCCTTATGACCATGATATCGAATTCCTTTATCTCACGCGGGGGCCGTTGCCAATGTTTAATTATAACCTCCGGATTATAAAAGCTATATGTGATTTTGCAGAAAATATTTATTCAAATATCTTCCAGGGGTGATTAAATGCCTGAAAGTAAGTTAAAAAATCTTGAATATGAACATGCCGACAATACCGGGGATGATAAAATCCACGTTTCCATGGTTGAAGATTTGAACAGGCATCTTGCAGACCGTTTTATTAAGGAAATAGATATAAATAACCTTAATAATCTGCCTCCAGGGAAAAAGATAGAAAAAATATACCGCATCCTTCGAAGAATTATACTGCAGGATAAATTGATGGTAAACGACAGGCAGCTGTCATCTATTGTCAGGGATATTTATGAAGATGCATTTGAGTTTGGGCCAGTCAGTTCATTGATGGAAGATGAAAAAGTAACAGAGGTAATGATAAATGATTACAATGAGGTCTTTGTCGAGGTGGGAGGAATCATAAAAAAGACTGATATTACTTTTAAAAATAGGCAACATGTGCGCAATCTTGCAGAAAAAATAATAAGCCCGCTGGGGCTGAGAATAGACGAAAGCTTCCCCATGGCTGATTCCAGGCTCAAAGACGGTTCCAGGATAAATATAGTGATTTCACCGGTTTCTGCAAATGGCAGTGTGGTAATGACTATAAGGAAATTCAGAAAGAACCTTTTAAGCATGGAAGACCTGATTTCCCATGGGTCTCTAACTTGTAAGGTAGCAAGTTTCATCGAAGCATGCATTAATTGCAGGTTGAACATTATTGTGTCAGGCGCCACTTCTACCGGTAAGACTACTTTTTTAAACATCATAGCTAATTTTATACCATTAACAGAAAGGATAATAACTATCGAGGAGACACTGGAATTAAACTTGAGGACCGGACATGTTATCAGTATGGAAGGCCGTCCCCCAAATATAGAGGGCAGGGGTGAAATAACTTTAAGGAAACTTGTTCGAAACTCCCTTCGCATGCGGCCGGACAGGATAATAGTAGGGGAAATAAGGGGGCCGGAGGCGGTAGATGTATTACAGGCGATGAATACGGGTCACGAAGGCTCAATGACTACTGTTCATGCTAATTCTCCCATAGATTTGATATCCAGGCTCGAGACGATGCTTCTAATGTCAGGCTTAAACCTTAATCCTTCTTCAGCAAGAAGAATCATTGCTTCTTCTGTTGACCTTATAATTCATTTTGAAAGAAATGAAAACGGCCAGAGATACCTGTCAAAGATATCAGGGATTTTTTGGCCTGATGCCAGGATAGGAGAATTTATGGAGCTTGAAATAAGGGACCTTATAACATCTGTTAAAAGAGACGGTAGAAGTGATTACGACTTTTGCGAAAATCTGCAATTTTTATTCAAAAAGATCAACCGCAGGGGAAAGAAAATTGATTACGGGATTTTTTGATTACTTTAAGGATTTTAAAAGCGATAAAAAGGCAAGGATACTGGGTATCCTGTTTTTCCTTCTCACTGCATTTATCTTTTATATATTCTTCAGGAACATAATATTCAGTTTATTTATATCGACTTGCCTTGTCTTTGTATTCCTTGAAGTCTCAGAAGCATTGATGGAAAAGAGGGCCCGGATGTTAAATAACCAGCTAATAGAATTTCTTGTTAACATGATTGTTATGCTAAGGGCAGGTAAAACTGTAAGGAATATAATAACGGAGACCGCTTCCCTTTCAAAACCCCCGCTTGGGAATTATCTAAGGATACTATCAAGCCAGCTTGAAATGAATATTTCTTTTGACTGCGCTATGGATGATTTTGCAAAAAACTGCGCAAATAGGGAAGCTCTTCTCCTGGCTACTGCATTAAAGCTAAATAACAGGATTGGAGGGGATCTAGTATTTATCCTGGGAAGTATTGACGAGACGCTGAGAGATAGCCTTAAGTTAAAATCCGGTCTTAATATAGCAACGCTTCAGGGCAGGTACTCTGGAAGTATAATTGCCATGCTTCCGGTTATTATGCTTATTTTCATGTTTTTTTCGATGAGTCATTCATTGCAGGTTTTTTTTTCAACCGGGGCAGGCAATATTTGCCTGATTGCAGGAGCAGTACTGGAAATCTCAGGAATAATTGTTATAAGAAAAATTCTTGGTTCAGGGGGAACAGATGGTATATAGGCAAAAAACAGCTTATTCATTTTTTAATGTTCTTGCTTCTAAAACAGGAGCTTTTATTTCGAAGTTTATTGGTTCAAAGAAATTGAAAAAATACAGCGCAATTGTTGAGAGCGCATATCCCCAAAGTCCGTCTGCACTACATGCGGAAACTCTGTTGGGATATAAATTTTTATCAGCTTGCGCTGCTGGATTTATCATAATCTTGTTTATACACAATTTATATCTTGTATTTCCGGTAGCATTGACAGCTGGAATTGCCGGATATTTTTTTCCTGACCTGATTTTAAAAAAAATCATAAATGACAGGGAAAAAGAAATCGCCAGGGATCTGCCATATATAATTGACCTTCTTTATATAACTGCCCTTTCTGGACAGAACATTTACAATTCGATCCGCATACTTGCACAGGCATGCAGGGGCAAGTTTGCAATTGAACTTGCAATTTTTATAAAGATGCTAGATTTTGGTCTTACAAGGCAGGATGCATATAAAAATTTTGCCAGGCGGAATGGCGCTGAAGATTTAAGCAACCTTTTGTTCTTGCTTATCCAGGCTGAACAATACGGTTCCTCCATAAGCGAAATCCTGAAACAGAAATCAAAGTATTTGAGGTTTGAAATATTGCAAAGATTTGAGACGAGAGCCAGGAGGTCTTCTATTGCCATTCTTTTTCCACTTGTTTTCCTTATTCTTCCTGCTTTTATCCTGCTGGTAGGAGGACCCCTGATATTCTCTATTGCAGGAAGTTTTATAACGGTTTAAGAGAAAGGAGGTGCAGTGAAAAACATGGAAATTAAAAAAAAGGAGGTGATAAATATCGATATCTTAATATACAAGCTAAATCAAAGGATGAAACTATCAAACGAAAGAGGGCAGTCGACAATAGAATATGCGCTGGTCCTGGTCATAGCTGGAATAATCAGCGCAATCCTAGTAGCAGTGGGCAAACCTATGATAATTGACGTAATATCAAAAGTATTCAGTAAAATAGCACAAATGGTCTGATACTATTTATGCACATGATTATTTTTATAAGGTTAATAAAATTATTCAAGTTATTACTATAATACCCGGCTGGGAAATATGATTAAAAAGAATTACAAATATATATCAATATCTAACAGGTTTCCTTATATCTTACCACGATTTGGAAATGAGCTTGCAAAAAGGAGTCCTGGATGGCAAAAACAGGTTACAGGCCAGTCATCAATAGAATTTGTCCTTGTTATACCTGTACTTATTATAGTAATTCTTGCAGTTTTCCAGCTGGGGTATTACATATATTGCAAGAATATCCTTATCCACGCAGCCAGGGAAGGCGCAAGGGTGCTGGCTACAACAAATTCAAATAGTCTTGCCATCCAGCAAGTTCTTAAAAGCTGTAACAGCCTGGAAATAGGGATGCTTGATATAGAATTAAATCCTCCGTCAAATAATGCCAGAAGCACTGGAGATTTTGCTTCAATTGATCTTTACTACAGATATGGCGGTATTGGTGATTTCTTAAGCATAATAATGAATAGGGACATTTACATTGAAAGTACTTGTCTTATGAGGATGGAATGCGGTATTTGAGCAAAAAGACTTTAGGGTTATTGGTAAAATCCAGCGGCAATATATCTATTCTGGCATTAGCTGCAGTATTGATAACCGGTTTTACCATGGCTGCGCTATTTGATTGTTGCAGGATCTTTGCAGCAAGATCCCAGGCAAAAAATGCTTCGGACTCTATCACGCTTGCAATTGCGCAGAATCTTTTATTCTTTGATGAAGAGAGCATGCTGGAAATTGCAAAAGATATAGCATATCGCAGTAACTGCAATATAACAGAAGTCCAGGTGGCATATGATGAGGTAATAGTAAAAGTTGAAAAAAGCGTACATTTTATTTTGATAGATAAGTTAGGGTACTGGGACTGCAAAGTATTTTCTTCTTCAAGCTCTAAAGTTATATTCCCATGGGACCAGGTGTGGGGAATGTGTGACATATATAAATTTGAATACTGAATATTGGAAAATGATTTTTATCAGGTAATAGACTAGACCGTTAAACATTTAAGGAGGACAGATGGCTAACATAAATCAAATATTTCTTCTTGGCAACCTGACCAGGGATCCTGAACTGAAATATACTAATGAAGGAATGGCAATAGCAGAAATGAACATGGCGATAAATAAGAGGTGGAAGGACTCTGGCGGTGAAGAAAACAATACAGTTGATTTCTTTAATATAACTGCCTGGAATCATCTGGCAGAAAATTGTGCCAATTCTTTAAAAAAAGGTGACAGGGTTTTTGCTGGAGGACATATAAACCTTAGGACATGGGAAAACAAGGAAGGTAAAAAATTCAATATTGTCAGCATAACTGCAGATGTTGTTGGATTAAGCCTGGAGTTTGCAAAAAAACCTGAACATGGAACAGCAGAGATAAAGAAACCTGTAAAAAAACCTGACAGTACGGGCAAAAGTAGTAAGCCTGCTGAAGAAGAGGACCAGAAAGAATCAACCTGTATTGTTGAAGTTACAAACTGATTAGAAGAAGAATAGCGTAAGTATTAAAATATTATTGCATTTTGTTTTTTTTAGAATTAATATTTGCCAAGGAATTAGTAATTTAAATGCAGGAGAAGGTGGAAATGGCTGGAAAATCTGGTAAAGCTGGAAAATCTGGAAAAAAAGAAAAATCAAAAGGCAAAGGTAAAAAGAAATAAGATAGATTATTTTTAAAGTCCTGTATACGAATACAGGACTTTTTATACAGTGCAGGCGCTTCTTATTCTTAGAAAACTTTACTGATAAACATAATTTGCCGGATAATTTTACAAGTCTTTTTTACCAGAAGCGCTATCTTGCATCTTTTATTTTTTAAATTCAAAAACTCATTTAACCTTCGGGAAAGATTATGCAGGTCGGTATAATAGGTCTTCCTAATGCAGGAAAATCAACAATATTCAATGCGCTTACAAGGGCAAACGCTGGAGTGGCAAACTTCCCTTTTTCTACGATAGAACCAAATACAGGACTTATAAGCGTCCCGGATGAAAACCTGGGAAGTCTTGCAAAAATATTCAATTCTTCAAAGATCACGTATTCTGCAATCAAGGTCCTGGATGTTGCAGGACTTGTGAAAGGCGCAAGCCGGGGAGAAGGACTTGGAAACAAGTTCCTTTCTCATATCAGGGAAGTCGATGTGATAGCTCATGTTGTCAGGTGTTTTCATGATGAGAATGTCTCGCACGTGTCCGGAGGACCTGATCCATTTAACGATATTGAGACAATAAGCACTGAGCTCCTGCTTGCAGACCTTGAGACACTGGAAAGAAGGGAAGAGAAATATTTAAGCCTCGCAAAATCAGGTGACCAGCTTTCAAGGCACTATCTTGAATTGATAAAAAGCCTTATTATAAAATTAGATACCGGCAGGACCAGCGAGGCAATCGAGATGTTAAGCGGTAATGCAGAGCTTTCATCAGACTTAAATCTTTTAAGTGCGAAACCAATGCTTTTTGTTGCAAATTTAAATGACGACAGCAAAAGCATGGAAATTTTTGAAAAATTAAGCAGAAAAGCCGAAGAATATGAGATTGTGAAGATTTACGGCAGGATAGAGAATGAGCTTTCAGATTTTACTGAAGATGAAAGTAATGAATACAGGAAAGAGCTGGGCATTGATGAAAATGGACTTGAAGTCTTTATAAGTAAATGTTACCGAATGCTGGACCTTATTACATTTTATACGATAAATGAAAATGAAACCAGGGCCTGGCCGCTTAAATCGGGCAGCAAAGTACTGGATGCCGCAGGGAAAGTCCACTCAGATATGCAGCGGGGTTTTATAAAAGCAGATATAATAAACTGCAGGGATCTTTTAAAGGCCGGGTCATTTCATCATGCCAGGGAAGAGGGCAAAGTGAAAATCGAAGGCAGGGAATATACAGTGATAGACGGCGATGTAATACAGATAAAATTTTCCGTATAGGCTTAAAAGAAAAAAGGGGAATAGTTTGATAAGGCAATCGGATTATGAGAATTATGATTACAGGCAGTTTTGGCAGGACGATAAAAGATTGTATGAGGATAGCGCTGAAAGGCTTGTAATAAAAAAATTCATTTCATCCATTAAAAATAAAGATTCAGTTTTTATAGACCTGGGGTGCGGTTTTGGAAGACTTTTCAATGAATATAAGGATTTCAGCCGGATAATCATGGTGGATTATTCCATAAACAACCTTAAAAATGCAAAAGAGATAATTAACAGATTTTTAAAAAATGATGAAAAACTTCTTAGTAAGGTAATTTTTATTGCGGCAGATGTCACTAATCTTCCGCTCAAGTCTTCTATTGCAGACAATGCAATTACTGTCAGGGTCATCCATCATATTGAAAATCCAGGTAAATATTTTACAGAGGTTGGCAGGATAATAAAACCTGGCGGGATATTCATGCTCGAGTTTGCAAATAAAAGAAACCTGAAAAATATCCTCCGTTTTCTTTCCGGAAGAATAAAGCAGTCGCCTTTTAGTATTGAACCTCTCCAGATAGGGACGACGATTCTTGACTATCATCCCAGGTATATAATGTCTTTGCTTGATAAAGCTGGTTTTAAGGTAAAGAAAATGATAAGTGCATCAAATTTCCGCCTGGGTTTTTTAAAAAGGCACATAAAGCTTAAAACACTTCTTTTTTTTGAAAGCTTTTACCAGAATATCTTTTCATTTATAAATACAGGGCCCAGTATTTTTTTAAAAACTATAAATACTTCAACGGTAGAACCAAAAACCCATTTGCAGAAACTTCCGGTAAGCAATAAAACTTCTATTGGAACTACAGGCCCATTGGATTTTTTCATATGTCCAGCATGTGGCGGTGAGAATATTACTTCTTTACCTTCCGGCAATATTGAATGTAAAAAATGCCAGAATCAGTATCCTGTCATAGAAGGTATATTCAATTTTAAGTCATAGGCAACAATTCCTGGGATTTCAAATAAAAAGTATCAGAACCTGCACTTGTTAAAGCAGGTCTTATTTGTTACAATTATGCTACAAAGTCAATTTATGAAAATTTTTAACTTATTCTTAGAGTGAGGGGCGACTTTTTATCATGGGTTCAAAGATATATTCAGAAGGAATAATAACACGGCTTTCGCAGTACCTGAAATTTATTGTAAATCTTAAAGATACCGGTAAGCGGACAGTGACTTCCCTGGAGATTTCAAGTCATACAAAAATCAACAGTGCAGAGATAAGAAGAGACCTGATTTATTTTGGTCTTAAAGGAAAAAGAGGGGTAGGTTTCAATATAGATGAACTTATAAGTTCGTTTAACAAGATACTCGGGTATAATGTGGGTGCAAACATTGCCCTGGTCGGCGCAGGAAATCTTGGCAAAGCAGTTTTAAATTACAGGATGCTTAACAAATTCGGGTTCAAGATAGAAAATGTGTTCGACAATGACCCTGAAGTCATAGGCAGTTCGATTTCGGGCAGGAAAGTAAAAGATATAGGGGATATACACAATATTGCAAAAGAAAAAAGTATAAATATTGCTATTCTTACAGTTCCTGAGGATTCTGCCCAAAAGGTCACAGACCTGCTTGTTATTTCTGGAATAAAGGTTATAATCAACTATACTTCTGTTCCTATAAAAGTACCAAGGACAGTAAATGTACAGACCAATGACCCGATTGAGAAGCTTCTTCACACTCTTTATTATTTATCAAATACATCATATAAAGGTTAACTTATGAATAAAGCAAGGGGCTGTTTTATTGCTTTTCTCTTAATTTTTATAATTGGCCTGATTATTGTTCTTCTAATATCATGTCCATATATCAGAAGCCAGCAGCCGGACATTAGTTCCCAGGAGAGCGCTGCTTCAGGGGATACCCTGTCTGGGTCAGGGTCAAATAACTACCTTTTACTGGGCGTTGATGAACGCGGTGACCTGAAAGAATTTAAAGGCAGGACAGATACTATAATGATCCTGCATAACTCGGGATTTGGAAAAAAAGATGTCCTCATATCCATTCCCCGTGATACGAAGGTAGATCTTGAGGGACAAGGTGCTGCTAAAATAAACGCAGCATATGTATATGGCGGGGAAGATATGCTCAAAGAAGAAATATACCAGCTGACCGGCATAGAAATCGATAAAACGATGCTGATAAACTTTGAGGGTTTTAAAAAGGTTATCGATGCCCTGGGTGGAGTCACAATAACTGTCGATGAACCGATGAATGACCCGCTTTCCGGCGCTAATTTTGAGCCGGGGACCTACCTGATGGACGGTGAAATGGCGCTTGCTTATTCAAGATGCAGGAAAACGGCACAGGGTGATTTTGACAGGGTCGACAGGCAGAAATACCTGATGAGCGAGCTTATAAAGCAGAAGTTCAATGCAGCAATAATAGGCAAAGCGCCCCAGCTTATAAGCATATTGGATGAAGAGACAAAGTCTGATTTCTCATTATTTGACTATATTAAACTTGGCAGTATATTTCTTTTATCAGACAGGGATTTTGAGCAGATCACAATTCCTGGAAAAAGCGCAACAATAGACGGGGTCTCATATGTGATTTCAGATGAAGAAGAAGTCAGGGAATTTCTGTCTGATTATTTGCAGTAGCATAAATCATTTACTATTTCATAAATAAATGTAGAAATAATTTTTGTTTTATGATTAAATTTTTTTATCAGTCTGTATGGCTATCTTCAAATTATCTTTGCATGTTTTATTTTAAACTGTTAACAGGGGAATGTTGATGCCGGTTGAATTTGAATTGAGTATTGCAAACCTTTCTCATCTATCAGAAGATGAAAAATTCCTTTTGCAGGTATCAAAAAAATCTGAAAAACTTCTATCCTTCATTAAATCCGGAATACCGGGCCCTGATAAAGAGTGGCTAGCGGATTTAAAAAGCTGGGAATTCAAAAACAGGTGGCTTAAGGAAATAAGCAGCATATGCATCTCAGAGTATGAGCAGGTTTTTTATGATATGGGTGAAGAACTTTTTGACCTCAAGGATCCGGAAGGTTTTAAAGATTTTGGTGTAAGGATCTTAAGCAAACATGACAGTGAAAGTACGAAGTAGCATATGATACCTAGATATACCAATCCTGAGATGGGTAAAATCTGGGAGGAGAACTCCAAATTTGATTATTGGCTTAAAGTAGAAAAAGCAGTAAGCTGCGCACAATCTGAACTGGGAATCATACCTGAATCCGCAGCACAGGACATAAATGAATTATCCAGTTTTAATGTCGCAAGAATAGAAGAAATAGAATCCAGGACCCACCATGATGTGATAGCGTTTCTAACAGAAGTCTCATCCTATATAGGTGATTCTTCAAAATATCTCCATTATGGCCTCACTTCCTCCGATGTGGTTGATACAGCTCTCTCACTGCAGATACTGGATGCTGTTGAAATTATTTTTAAAAAAATAGACAAGCTCACAGGTGTCTTAAAGAGCCAGGCAAAGAAATATAGAGATACTGTGATGGTGGGCAGGACCCATGGCATCCATGCTGAGCCTGTAACACTGGGTTTTAAATTTGCAGTTTGGGCTTTTGAGATGAAGCGCAACCTGGAAAGGATAACACAAGCCAAAGATGTAGCCGGTTATGGAAAGATATCCGGAGCCGTGGGTACATATGCCAACACATCTCCTGAGATAGAAAACAGGGTCTGCCAGCTTCTAGGAATAAAACCATCGCCAGCGTCAACTCAGGTACTGCAAAGAGACAGGCATGCCCAGATGCTTTGTGCAATTGCAATTTGCGGGGCGACACTTGAAAAAATCGCGCTTGAAGTGCGGGGGCTTCAGAGGACTGATATAAAAGAAGCAGAAGAGCCTTTTGCAAAAGGCCAAAAGGGTTCATCTGCAATGCCGCACAAAAGGAACCCAATACTTTGTGAAAGGATATGCGGCCTTGCCAGGGTCCTGAGGTCTAATTCAATTGTTGCGCTTGAAAACATAGCCCTATGGCATGAAAGGGATATCTCACACTCATCAGCCGAGAGGGTAATCATACCTGACAGTTTTATCCTGCTTGATTACATGCTTGAAAAGTCCATCTTTATTGTTGAAAATTTAAATGTCATTGCGCCAAATATGATGCGTAATCTCATGAAGTATGGCGGTATCATCTTTTCCCAGAGAGTCTTGCTGGAACTCATAGACAGGGGCATGTTAAGAGATGAAGCCTACCAGATCATCCAGGATTCAGCATTAAAAGCATGGGAGGAAGAGGGAAGCTTTAAGGAAAACATATTGAAGGAAAAAAAGATCGCAAAATATTTAGATGCCAAAGAGCTCGAAGGTCTTTTTGATGTCGGTTATCACTTAAAGTACATTGATACAATAATAAACAGGCTGGACAATTAAAGACGAAATTACGGTTAAGGGCCAGGTTCCAGGATGTGCGGCAATCAAACATCACAGTTTTATGGTCTTTTTTAAAGTCACTTTAGATATTTATTAACTGGAAAGGAACAGATATATTGCTGCGCTTTTATCGGTTTATCGATAAGAGTTTTGAATATTGTTTCAACGTAGAAACTTCAGAAAAACTTACTGATTCAGAGCTTAAAAAACTGTCCTGGCTCATTGCTGAAACTTTTGAACCTGGAAATTTCTCGTGTAATTCCATGCTTAAATCCAAGGGTTCTTCAGGTACTGGTGGCCTTGCAGGTTCCATAAGATGCATTAAACCCAGGGAAAATGCTCTTCTGCAGGATGAGGATAATAAATTCCCGGCCCTGGTTGAAATCGGTCCACGCCTGAATTTTGAGACTGCCTATTCAACAAATGCTGTTGCAATATGCCATTCCTGCGGAATTGATAAAGTCCAGCGTTTTGAACGCTCAAGGCGGTATATTTTAGCGCCGGGGACAGACAGGCCAGGGTTCATTGCTCTAAATCATGACAGGATGACTGAATTTGTATATCCTGAACCGATAAAGACATTTAAAACCGGCATTATTCCTGAAGAAGCCTGCGAAATTGATTTGCTGCAAAAAGGTGTTAAGGCTTTAAAAGATATAAACATTGAATATGGGCTTGGTTTTGATGAATGGGACCTGGGTTTTTATTACAACCTGTTTGTAAAAGATTTTGGAAGAAACCCTACCAACGTTGAATGCTTCCAGTTAAGCCAGGCAAACAGCGAACATTCAAGGCACTGGTTCTTCAAGGGGCGCCTTATAATAGATGGAGTTGATACGGGAAAAGACCTTTTCAGTTTAATAAAATCTCCCTTGAAAAGTAATCCCGCTAACAGCATTATAGCATTCAAGGACAATTCCAGCGCAATCCTCGGACATGATATAGCTACTATTATCCCTGCCAGTCCCGGCAGATGCTCCGCATTTAAAAAAACGGGATGCAGGTACCATATAATCTTTACTGCAGAGACCCATAATTTTCCAAGCGGCGTAGCGCCATTTCCAGGCGCAGAGACAGGAACCGGGGGAAGGATAAGGGATGTGCAGGGGACCGGACGGGGAGGGCTGGTTATTGCCGGAACGGCAGGTTATGCCACAGGGAACCTGAATATGCCCGGGCACGCCATACCTGGTGAAGACAGGGGATTTGTTTACCCGGATAATCTTGCAAGTCCGCTAAAGATAATGATAGAAGAAAGCAATGGAGCATCAGATTATGGAAATAAATTTGGCGAGCCTGTTATTCAGGGGTTTACAAGGACCTTCGGGCAGGCGCTTGAAAACGGCGAGCGCAAGGAATGGATAAAACCGATTATGTTTACTGGCGGAGTAGGGCAGATAGACGATAGGCACATAGAGAAAAAAATCCCTGAAGATGGCATGCTTATTATCCAGGCAGGGGGCCCTGCATACAGGATAGGCCTGGGCGGAGGTTCTGCATCAAGTCTAATACAGGGTGAAAACAGGCAGGACCTGGATTTTAATGCAGTCCAGCGTGGAAATGCCGAGATGGAACAAAAGCTGAACAGGGTTATCAGGGCCTGTATCGAAATGGGAGATGATAACCCGATATTAAGTATCCATGACCAGGGAGCAGGTGGACCGTGCAATGTGATTACAGAAATAGTCGATCCGGCTGGAGGAAAAATCGAGATACGCAATATTGCAGTCGGTGACAGGACAATGTCTGTGCTGGAAATATGGGTGGCGGAATACCAGGAACGGGATGCTTTCCTGATATATCCGGAAAAATTAAATTTACTTCTTAACATATGCATGAGGGAAAAAGTCAATTGCGAGGTACTGGGCTGTATATCCGGTGATGGAAAGATAACAGTATACGACAGCAGCAACGGAAGCACTCCGGTTGACCTGGAACTTTCAAAAATACTTGGCAATATTCCCCAAAAGACGTTCTATCTGGAAAGGTTGGTAAAAAAAGCAGGTGCGCTGGTAATCCCTGACAACTATAAGATCGAAACTGCCCTTGAGGAGGTTTTTAAACTGCCTTCGGTCGGCTCTAAAGGCTACCTGGTGAGAAAAGTCGACAGGAGCGTTACAGGTCTTATTGCAAGACAGCAATGCTGCGGACCCCTTCAGCTCCCTGTTTCAGATACAGCTGTTGTAGCGCAAAGCCATTTCGGATTTACAGGAGCTGCGCTTTCAATAGGTGAACAGCCTTTGAAGATAATGGTAAATCCTGCAGCGGGCGCGCGCATGGCTGCTGCAGAAGCTATAACAAATATTTTATGGGCAAAAATCGAAGATATTTCAAGCATCAAATGTTCTGTAAACTGGATGTGGCCAGCCAAACTACCAGGAGAAGGGGCCGACCTGTGGGATTGCGCCTGTGCTCTTGTCCGGATAATGAAGGAACTTGGGATAGCTGCAGATGGCGGAAAAGATAGCGTTTCAATGGCTGCGCAGGTTGGAAACCAGACAGTAAAATCCCCGGGGCAGGTAGTTGTATCAGCATATGCGGCTGTGCCCGATATAAACAAAGTGATTACTCCTGATATAAAATCACCTGCAGACAGCAGGCTTATCTTTATAGACCTAAGTCCCGGGGAAAACCGTTTGGGCGGATCCGCCCTTGCCCAGGTTTTGAACCAGACTGGCGACAGGGTGCCCGATATAGAGGATACTGAAATGCTGAAAAATGCTTTCAGGGCCATCCAGGAATTAATAGACAGAGGGCTTATATTATCCGGCCATGACAGAAGCGATGGCGGACTTATCACGACTGTTGCAGAAATGATAATGTCAGGAAATTGTGGCGCTGAGATAGATATATCATTTATCGGCACCGAAATAAAACGGGGTTATGGCAATACTAAAAATAAGGAAAATAAGGACAGTAAAAAAAATAACGCCGGACATGCAGGTTGCGCTATAAATGATATAAACAAAAAAAGGATACAGACATTATTTTCAGAGGAGGCCGGGCTGGTCATAGAATGCAGAATACCGGATGAAGAGAAAATCATCAAGGTCCTGGATGGCTTTAACCTGGCTCATGCTGTAATTGGGAACACTCTAAGAGAAAAAAAGCTTGTAATTAAGGATGAAGGATTTGATGCAGCAGAAATAGGCCTTGAAAAGCTTCTGTGCTGGTGGGAATCAACAAGTGATGCGCTTGAGAAACACCAGATGGATGCCGGATATGCAGCCAGGCAAAGCCTTAGACACTCAAGGAAAAATCCGCCATACAGGTTAAGCTTTAAACCTGAGGTGACACCAGATTCTATTATAAACAGGGCGAAAAAACCCAGGGTTGCAATAATCAGGGAAGAAGGCAGCAATGGCGACAGGGAAATGACCTCAGCATTTTTTATGGCAGGCTTTGAACCCTGGGATGTTACAATGACAGACCTGCTGACTGGACAGGCAAACCTTGAGGATTTCAGGGGGGCAGTATTTGTAGGAGGGTTCTCTTATGCAGACGTTCTTGACAGCGCAAAAGGCTGGGCCGGGATAATAAGGTTTAATAAAAACCTTGCAAAAAGTTTTGAAGATTTCTATAACAGGAATGATACTTTTTCACTTGGCGTTTGTAACGGCTGCCAGTTGATGACCCTGCTGGGATGGGTTCCCTGGAGAGGCATTGATGAAAGAAAACAGCCAAGATTTATATCCAACCCTTCAGGCCGTTTTGAATCAAGATGGGTGACTGTAAAAGTGCTGGATAGCCCTTCAATAATGCTTAAAAATATGCAGGGTTCGGTTCTTGGAATCTGGGTAGCGCACAGGGAAGGTCATCTATACATTCCCGATGGCTCCATCTTAAAAAAAGCAGGGGCTTCGGATCTGCTGCCTCTTGCATTTACAGATGACTGCGGTAACCTGACAGAAGAGTATCCATTCAACCCTAACAGTTCACCCGGCGGGTATACATCCCTTTGTTCCCCGGATGGAAGGCACCTGGCAATGATGCCACACCCTGAAAGAGCATTTTTATTATGGCAATGGCCATGGCTCCCTGATGTTTTCGCAAAAGAAATGAAATCTTCACCCTGGCTTACAATGTTCCAGAATGCAAGAGAGTGGTGTGAAGAAAATAAATAGATGATATTATAAGGAATATGGAAAAAATATTTATAAGTTCAAAAAAAATAAAAGAAGAGTGCGGTGTTTTCGGTATATTTACAAGGGATAAAAATGTTGCTGAATTTATTTTTTATGGATTGCAGGCACTTCAGCACAGGGGGCAGGAAAGTGCAGGGATTGCAGTTTCAGATGGCGAAGATATGCTTGTATTTAAGGACCTTGGGCTTGTATCCCAGGTTTTTTCCGAGCAGAACCTGGCGCCTCTTCAGGGCAATATCGGTATTGGCCATAATCGGTACTCAACTACAGGGAGGAATATCTGGAAGAACTCACAACCCCTTTACAGGATGTTCAAGGATGAAGCTTTTGCCATAGCGCACAATGGCAACCTTACAAATACTGATGAGATCAGGAAAGAACAGATGAGAAAAGGTATAAGGTTTGAGACAACAACAGATACTGAAGTGATTGCTTCCCTTGTAGAAAGCTCCGAATGTGATAATTTTGAGGACGCCGTCGGGGAGGCAGTGGGCAGGATAAGGGGCTCTTACTCGCTTTTGATTCTTACCAAGGACAAGCTTTTTGCAATAAGGGACCCGCATGGTTTCAGGCCAATGGTCCTTGGGGACAGGGACGGGGACTATATAATTGCATCAGAGACTTGCGCTCTTGATATAATAGATGCCAGGTTTATCAGGGAAATCGATCCGGGCGAGATCATAATAATAGATGAAAATGGACTGCGGTCGCAAATGATATTGCCTGTAGACAGGATTTCGATGTGCGTATTTGAGCTCATTTATTTTGCAAGGCCCGACAGCTATCTTTACAATAAGAACATATTTGATATCAGGCATAAAATGGGCAGGCAACTTGCTCTTGAGAGCCCGGTAAAAGCTGATATGGTGATTTCTGTTCCAGACTCAGGCACGCCTGCAGCTATTGGTTATTCTGCTCAATCAAAAATACCTTACGGTGAAGGATTGATAAAGAACAGGTATATCGGCCGGACATTTATCCAGCCTACACAGGAGATCAGGGAAGTAGGCGTGAAATTAAAACTTAATCCGCTTAAAGATGTAATAAAAGGTAAAAGACTGGTAGTTGTCGATGATTCGATTGTCAGGGGCAATACATCCAAAAAGGTCATACAGATGCTGTATTCTGCAGGGGCAAAAGAGATCCACATGAGGATAAGTTCCCCCCCGCTTTTATACCCGTGTTATTATGGAATTGATATGGCTACAAAAAAGGAATTTGTGGCAAACCACAGGACACTGGAGGACATAAGGAAATACCTGAATGTTGACAGCCTGAGATACCTGTCAATTGATGGACTGGTTACAGCTATAGGAGAATCCAGGGACAAGTTTTGTTTTGCGTGTTTTAATGGTGATTACCCTGTCCCGATATCTGACGATCTTCAGTTCGATAAGTATTTTATGGAAGGTGGAGAATACAAGAAAGATGAAGAAATCACAAAAATCATGCAATACTGAATCACACCTGACTTACAGG
>CAYGYY010000042.1:11695-18526 GCA_964354265.1 uncultured Actinomycetota bacterium | reverse complement strand
CTCTCCATTTGAAGTGGCGGAGAGAGAGGGATCCGGTCTTTCGTCTCGCCTGCTGGCTCGCTGCAGAGCCGCGGACTCGCTCACCCCTGTTCGCTCCGTCCTTTCGAATCCCGTAAAATATGCGCTTATGGCATATTTTACACTGATTGAAACTAAATTATTCTGTAATACCTGGACATTATCTGGCGGAGAGAGAGGGATTCGAACCCTCGAAGCGGCTCACGCCGCTCACACGCTCTCCAGGCGTGCGCTTTAAACCGCTCAGCCATCTCTCCAGTATCAGTCAGCCCTGAAAACTTTCCAAATTATATCACAAGCTTTTTCAGGTTTTAATCAGCATATATGCTTTTTCTTCTATTTCTGCAACTTTAAAGATTAGTCTTGAAATAGCTTCGCAGTCCCCCCTCATAGCTGATTCACATATTTCTATTATAAGGTTGCCTGACTTCCTGAATAATATGGATGCTTCCACCCAATCCGGCACAAGGTATTTCTCTCCAAGCTCCTTCAATATTTTGGATTTCCATGACCGCATTCCGTTGCTGTTATTGAAATTTTTAGGGATATGAGGCGGCACTGTTGCATACATAACCAGATGTTTAAAACTTTCTTTATCCTGCCAGTCAAATATTTCTTTTGCAAGTTTTTTCATAGCAGGAATACCCAGCAGGCTTACCGGAGGTTTGAGCATTTTTTCTGCCCTGAAATTAAAACCTTTTTTTGCTGCCTCAAGCTCAGATGGAAGATTTCCTGTAATTTTAAAGACCCTTATTGTATTTTTCCTGCTCATCCCTGGAACATTTACATTAAGAGCTTTCTCAAAATCAGCATAGGAGACAGCTTGAATTCCTTCAAATGTGCAGTCCTGCGCATATACCTCTTCCCTGTCATCATCGTATCCTGTTATAAGTATATAATGAATAGGGACATGCTGTTTGCCATAAAGGTCTTTGTAATAATGAAGGTAAAACATATCCATGGCACCTGCAACAACCGGTTGGCCGTTAGAGACATAATCCTTGATTAGGGTAAAAGTGTTCTTAAAAACCCTGTTTTCAATTACTTCCTGTTTAAACCCTATAATATTTTCAAGATCTGCAAGAAGATATTTCGGGTTTGCGCCAAAATAAACCATGTTTGGAGGTTTTGCGCCTTTAAATTTAAAATATGAAAATTCACCCATACCACCAAGTACTGACAGTAAATAATCCGGGTATCTTCTTCCGCTGGCTTCCAGCATATCTTCAAGACCATTAATGTAGCAGGTCGATTCACATATCCTGTGGGGAAGCGAAATCAAATTTTTCAAAATAATCACCCCTTAAGAGAATATTTTTAAATTCTTCCATCTAGATATTGGGCCCTTATTTGCGCCGGCATTCTTTCAATAGCATATCTTAGCATTGTCCTTGGCATTTTTTTGTAGTTTTCCGCTAAAAATTTCTTAAGAACTTCTTCAGAACAGCGCTTCCCTGTTTCCCTCAGCATCCATCCTACAGCTTTATGTATTAAGTCATGCCCGTCTCCCAGCAACAGTTCCGATACCCTGAAAGTTTCACAGCAGTTGCCCTTCTTTATGAAATTGAAAGTCGCAATTATTGCTATCCTGCGTTCCCACAGGTTTGCTGAGTCAGCAAGGTTATATAAAATTTCTTTTTCTTTATCAGACAAATATTGTCCTACTATTTTATCTGCAGAAAGGTCTACAAGGTCCCAGTTATTTATCCATGATGTATGTGCAAGATAATTTTTATAAATCCATTCCTTAACCTCATCGTCACCTTTTTCAAACTTATTTATAAGGATAAAAAGGGCTACCATTCTTTCTTCGTGAACTGGTGACTTTAAAAGCTTCAGGGCCTCTTCTCCGGGAATCATCGAATATTTTACAGCTATTTTTCTCAAGCAGGGAACCTGGACCCCTATAAAAATGTCACCTTCTCCATACTGGCCTTTTCCAGTCTTAAAAAACCTTTTTAATATCTCAGCTTTTTGCGGGTTTGAAATGGACTTAAGTTCTTCTTTTATATTTTTTATCATTTAATTCAATCTTCACACAGGATATTTTTCTTGCTATAGCTCCAAAAGCAAGTTTCATCCAAAAGCATTTTAGAGCAGCAATTTTATTTTTAAGTGGCCCTTTGCTTTTTAAGAGGTAACCTGAAGCCCTCTTCTTCTACCTGTCAGCAATAAAGGTTAACCAATTATTTTTCCTTTTCAATTACTTTCATTGCTTTGATATAAACATTCTTCACACCAGTATTCTTTTCTGATTCAATTATTTTTTCGAAAACCGGCAATAGCTGTTTTCTGGTTTTAGGATTATGCTTTGCAATTTCTGCAAGTGCAAATGCTGCACACCATTTTATGACTGTCGTGTTAATAACATCATCATGTGTATTCTTTAAAAGATAAGGGATTGCTTTTGCTGCCTCTTCCGGATAATCTTTTGCCATATTGCCAATAGCTACCGGAACGCCCCATTTTACTCTAGGCGAATTGTAATTTATATACCCTAACAGGATATCAATATATGGCACAAGGACTCCCGTGCTTTTAGCTGAAACATGCTTCATCACATCGGCACAATTGCACTTATCAACATCAGAAGCCGCTTCAAAGAAGTCAATTAACTGTTTTGCCGGTATTTTTCCTGAAACAACATCTTCAACCAGCATGGACTGTTTTTCCTTTGGTTTGATTTGGGATCGAAGTATTTCCTGGATAATGCTCATATTATTTTCCAAATGGCGGAGAGGGAGGGATTCGAACCCTCGAGGCGGGTTTAAACCCGCCTAACCGCTTAGCAGGCGGCCCTTTTCGGCCTCTCAAGCACCTCTCCTGATAAAATATCGCACCTTAAATTAGAAATCAATATAATAACAATAATTTTTTAAAAAAGCACCATAAAAAAATATGGAATAAGCATATTTTACAGGATAATTAACTTAAAAAATATTAAAGGTTAAAAACTGGCGCGCCTGAGAGGATTCGAACCTCCGACCTTTGGTTTCGTAGACCATCGCTCTATCCACTGAGCTACAGGCGCGCATAAAATGGATTTTATACAATGCTGGCGGAGAGGGAGGGATTCGAACCCCCGGAGGACAAAGCCCTCAACGGTTTTCAAGACCGCCGCTTTCAACCGCTCAGCCACCTCTCCAGAATTCATGATTATAACACACATGGGAAATTATAAAATAAAATCAATTCTTCTTTTTTATAATTTCCATGCCTCCTGCATATGGAAGCAGGATTTCAGGAACCATTATATTCCCGTTTTTATCCTGATAATTTTCAATTATTGACATGAGCATCCTTCCCATTGCGCAGGCTGTACTGTTCATGGTATGCAGAATACCCTTCCTGTCCCCATCCTTAAACTTGATGTTTAATCTTCTTGCCTGAAAATCTGTATCATTTGAACATGAGGCGATTTCCCTGTAATTTTGCTGCGATGGTATCCATGCCTCAAGGTCATATTTTTTTGCATTCGGTGCGCCTATATCACCTGTACACATGTTCATTATCCTGTAATGCAGTTTCAACCCTCTGACTATATCCTCAAGGGTATCACGCAGCATTTCATATTCTTCCCAGCTTTTATCAGGAAGTGAAAATATAAACATCTCTATCTTGTCAAACTGGTGTACCCTGAAAAGCCCGCCCATGTCTTTGCCATAGCTCCCAGCTTCCCTCCTGAAACATGTTGAGTAAGCAGCGTATTTTAGTGGCAGCATTTCCGCATCAAGGATCTCGTCTGCGTGATATGCGCATAACGGGACTTCTGCGGTACCGACAAGAAAAAGATCATCGAGTTCAGTCTTATAATACTGGGAAGCCTCTACAGGGAAAAATCCCGTACCGTACATTGCCCTCTCTTTTACTAGGACCGGCGGAATAAGTGGAGTAAAACCTTTTTGCATGAGTTTATTTAAGACATATAATACAAGGGCAAATTGAAGCCTGACAGCTTCATTTTTTAAAAATATAAATCTTGAACCTGATATTTTTGCTGCTCTTTCTTCGTCTATTATGTTAAGCGCTGTACCAAGTTCAATATGGTTTTTAACACTGAAATCAAAAACCGGCTTCTCGCCAACAAAATACTCTATTACATTGCCGCTTTCATCTTTTCCTGAAGGAACAGAAGCATGAGAAATATTCGGGTAAGAGGCTATTTTTTCAAAAAACTGCCTTTCCTTTTCTGCAAGATTATCTTCAAGTTTTTTTAAATCATCATTAAGTACCTTCATCCTGGATATCATTTCATTTTTTTCATCACCTTGAAGGTTTGGCGCTATTTTTGATGCTTCATTTTTTTTAGCCCTTATCTCATCAACCTGAAAAATCAGTTTCCTTCTCCCCGCATCAAGTTTTAAGTCGTCATCCACATTTATAGGCATCCCTCTTTTTTCAATTTCCCGCTTGAAGATTTCAGGATTTTTTCTAAGAAGCTCTAAATCTATCACAGATTTTCCTTCCCTTAAAAATTCATAAATGATTTACTTAATAATCTTAGCTATCAGAATAACTTTAAGAACAGCATAAACATGATTGACCAGAAACGCATCGATTTGACCTGACCCTTCAGAAAAATTATCAACCTTATCTTTTGCAGTCCTATTATTCTGACCATACAGGATAAGAGCCTAAAATCTTTACCAGGTAAACCTTATTTCGGAGGCTTTCCAGCGCTTCATATATAAGCTTATCATGCACATGGCCCTCCATATCAATCATAAAGACATAATCGCCCAGATCCTTTTTTGCAGGACGCGATTCAAGCCTTGTAAGGTTAATATCCCTTTCAGCGAATTCCTTTAATATATTAAAAAGACTCCCTGGCTTATCTTTTTTTAAGAAACATACAATAGAAGTCTTATCGTTACCAGTGCTGGGCGGCACATAATTGCCCACAAGTATGAACCTTGTCTTGTTTTCTTTATTATCTTCAATATCGCTTACAAGGATATCGAGTCCATAAATCCGTGCTGCTATCCTTGTCCCTATAGCTGCACAATCATTTTCTGTTTCTTTTAGTTTTTTAACTGCTTCAGCAGTACTATTTGCAGCTATTATCTCAACATCAGGAAAATACTGGCCTAAATAAATCCTGCACTGCGCTGTAGCATGGGGATGCGAGATTATCTGCTTAATATTCTTTATCCTGGTCCTGCTTTTACCAATAAGGTGGTGCTTTATCGGTATAGTGATTTCAGATATTATTTTAACTTCACTTTCAAAAGTAAGGACATCCTGTGTAAGATTTACCGAGCCTTCTATCGAGTTCTCAATAGGGACTATGCCCTGGTTTACTTCTCCCCTGTCAACGCTTTTTATGACATCGGGAATTGTCGAAAAAGCAATTTTTTGTATTTGGTCAAACCTTTCATTCTTATTGTCCTTTTCGGGTATAGCTTTTGCCAGATATTTTATCAAAGCTTCTTCAGTAAATGTTCCTTCAGGACCCAGATATGATATTTTTTTACTTTCATTCATAATAATGTTCCTCTTATAAAAAAGACTTAAACATTTTATACTAAATTTAATAATATATTAAATTAAATCCATTAAAATTCAAATAAGGATAGTTTTAGGGTCTCAGGATAGAAAATCAAATGGATTTACCGGAGAGCCATTAGCATAGATCTCATATTTGAGCTCATATTTCTTTTGTGCCCAATCTGGTATTACTTTTCCATCATTATTTTATAAATCGCGATGTTATTTGTCAGAAGTACTTCACCTTCAACCGGTCCCGCTTCAATTTTTAATTCGCATCTGGCGCCCGGATACGCTTTAAAGCCGGTAAAAGTCACTGATTTCTGCTCTGAAGGATTTATCAACTCAATAGTCGTTTCTTTAATTTCCGGTTTTGAGCCATTTTGTACTGTATAAGTAGCCTTAACGGCTACATCATTCTCTGAAATATTTCCCTGATTCTCTATATTAATAGAAACACTTATCTGTGTGCCATTCTTTATAATCAGGTACTCGTCCTGTTCATTTAATATCTGTGGATTAAATACTATGCTCTGCGTTATAACTGCAACTCCCCTTCTTTCCTGTAGATTTGCCACAGATTTATAGTCGGCTATCATGTTTCCTACTTTTTCAGAATCAAGTAATTCAGGGTTTTCAAGTATCATTGAGTCGATTATAGTAAGATTCCCAATTCCAAGTTCTTCACCTGCATTTTTAAGCTCTTCCTGGAAATATTTGTAAATCTCGTCGCTCAAATACATGAATAGAAAAGACTGCTTTACCTGGTCGCTGGAATTTTCAAAATCTAAATCATCCAGGACATTAGATAATGCAGGTTTAAAATTTTCATAAGCCCTGTTCCTTGTTTCAAAAACCAGCTTCAGATAACCATGCGCTATTTCAAAAAACAGCGGTGGATTGATTTCCTGGCTATTCTCAAGAATTACCTGGCTCTCTTCAATATATTGGGATAAGTTTGCCTCTAGCTCGTCTCGTGGCAATTCCTTGACTTTATTTAATGTGGTAAAGAAGTTTACTGATACCTTATTTGAATGCTGCACTAAAACAGAGATCGAATTAATGTAGTCAGCAATGGTGAACCTTTCCTCTTCGGTAAGGTCTTTACGCCCTGCTTCACAACTCCAGAGACCGCTTAACCAGCTTACTATAACTGCAGCGATTATTACCATCAATACAAGGATTATTATAACGTCTCTTCTTCCCCTATGTTCCAAGGAAAAACCTTTCAGTGGTGGGCGAAGGGGGATTTGAACCCCCACGCTGTTTAGGCACTAGACCCTGAACCTAGCGCGTCTACCAGTTCCGCCATTCGCCCGACAGTGC
>CAYGYY010000042.1:0-11595 GCA_964354265.1 uncultured Actinomycetota bacterium | reverse complement strand
TATTATATAAAATTAAGATTGTTTTACCAATAACTGATTGAGTAGATTATATGAATTTGGTGGTTTTTTCAGTTATACAATACTTTACTACTGATATTTTTGCCCAGTTAATGATTGTTTAACCAAAAAGATGGATTTTGACAAAAAAAGAAATGTCAGGGATAAAATCAGGAAGAACTGAATTCCGTAAATATAATTTATGTAAATCTGCCCTTTTGAGTGCAATGTCATTCATTAGATTAGCCTCATTAAAGCGGTTAGCCCTTATATCTTCTGAATAGATGTTCTGCAATCGTCCACGCTGCCCTTCAAGGTTTGTTTTCTGTGTAGCCATATCGGTGTTTTGCACTTACTCAAAGATCTCTGTATTGCGCCCATTTCTCTTGAGCGTTGTGTTTCTATACCCTCGACGCCTATTGCCTCACGCTCCCATGCCCTTGCCATAAGCTCAGCTCTTGCGCCACCTCGACCTGTACCCATAGCAGCAAGTCCCTGCTCACCTGCTACAAAGTTTTCATATATTGACTTCTGAAGGCTCCTTCTTGCTAACGGGTAAGCCTCACTAATTGCCCTCTGGCTTTCGTCTGCTGTATAGCCTGCGTCTCTTAGTGCCTGGTCTATTGCCTCAAGCTGCGGATTAATCTCATTGTCTGCGTACTCTCCTGCAAGCTCCCATATCCCCTCAAGGTCTACCTCGTAAGGCTCAAAACTGGACCCTGATGATTCGCCACCGCCACCGGAGCCCCCCCTCACCATCCGAACTATAATCCTGCGTAGTATCAGATGTAGACTTGGTTGTTACTGTTGATTTAGGGGCAGCTGGTATCCTGCCTATATGCAAGAATTAATTTAAATCTGCGGTTAATTCCTTTTTTGCAGTTTCTTCAGTTTTTTTAGTTTCCTCGGTTTCCTTTGCAGGTTTGCTTTGGCTTCCCTATCCGCCCTTAAATTCCAAACTATTTTAATCTTGGTAAATTATAGCATATAATACCTTCTATGGAATACTTCGCATTGACAGATATCGGAAAATTTCGTGAACAAAACGAAGACTTTTATTATGCAGACATCACAACCGGTCTTTTTGCAGTTGCTGACGGAATGGGCGGCCATAATGCAGGCGAGGTTGCAAGCAGGCTTGCTGTGGAGAGCTTCGTAAACAGGTTTGATGAGCTTAAAAGAACAAACATTATTACTAAAAAAACCAGTGATACGCCAGCAGGAGATGGAATTAAGCCAGCAGAACCAGCAGCAGGATCCATTTATTCCGGAAAGGATAAAATAAGACTATTACTTTACTCGTCTATGGATTTTGCAAACACCAGGGTTTATGAAATGTCCGTTTCCAATAAAGAATACATGGGAATGGGTACCACATTTACATGCTGTTATATCCATGAAAATTCTGCAAACATTGTACACCTTGGAGACAGCAGGGCATACCTTGCACGTAATGGAAGTTTTGAACTTCTAACTGAAGACCATACTATTGTTGGTGAGATGTATAAAAAAGGCCTGATCACTTATGATGAGATGTTTAACCACCCCTTAAGAAATTATTTAAATAAGGTTATAGGTACTGACAGCAGAATTGAAAGTGATTATATAAAAAAAGAGCTAAAAAACGGGGATATAATTGTTTTATGTTCAGACGGCTTGAACTCAATGTTAACAGACACACAGATATTTAAAATAATCCAAAAATCCAAAACCCCGAAGACTATCGCAGAAGAGCTCGTCAAAAATGCCAACCAAAAAGGCGGACGGGATAATATAACTGTGATAACTATAAAGATAGTGAATTAAAGAATGGTCACGGACAGACTTACAGGGTTAAAAATAAATGAAAGATATGAGATATTATCACGTCTTGCTACCGGTGGAATGGCTGATGTTTATCTAGGATTCGACACCCAGCAAAAACGAAAAGTCGCAATAAAAGTCCTGCATGAGAATTATTCTTCCAATAAAAATTTTATTGCAAGGTTCAGGTCCGAAGCAAAGATCCTTACCCGTCTTTCAAATCCTAACATTGTCAGCATATATGAATGGGGAGAATTCAATGACCTCTACTTCATAATCATGGAGTATGTAAGCGGTGAAAGCCTGAAAAAAGTAATTGAAAAAAACGGTACAATAAATCCTCGGCAGGCAGCCAGATATGCCATCCAGATATGTAACGCTCTCCAGGAAGCACATGCAAATAACCTGATCCACCGGGATATAAAACCACAGAATATAATGATATCTGATGACAGCCAGGTAAAGCTTACAGATTTCGGTATAGCAAAGACTGTAGCAGACGACATTACCAAGACAATGGGGATTTTTGGTACGGCGCATTATGTGTCTCCTGAGCAAGCCCAGGGCAAAATCCTTGATTTCAGGTCAGACATATATTCCCTCGGTATTGTCATGTATGAAATGTTAACTGGAGATGTACCTTTCAGAGGTGGGAGCTCAATAGATATAAGCTTGCGTCATATAAGCGATACCCCTCAGCCTTTTTCGAATATCATGCGCGATGTACCATTAAAAATTGAAAAAATCGTGATGAAGTGTATACAAAAAAACCCGGCATTTCGTTATGAAGGAGCATCTGAATTAAAAAAAGATCTTGAGAATTTTCTTGAAGGACGCAAACTGTTAATAGAGAGCGGACAACCCGCGGGCATAATTAAAACAAAACCAAAAAAGCGCAGCATCTTCGGGAAAAATACTAATAGGACAGATTTGGATAAGTTGCCTGCCGAGTTTCAAATAGAAGGGGTCTATCCCGGCACTGCTTCACAACTTGAAAAAGCATATGGAAAATATTATAGCAGGACAATAAGGCTTAGAAACTTCCTTATTTCCATTATAGTAATTGTTTCAATACTTTTTTTCATTTTTTTATCACTTTTCCTGCTACATGATTCAAGATTAAAATTATTGGTGATTGAGTCTTCTTATGTTTCTGTTCCTCCTATTGTAAATATAAGGGCAGAGGAAGCGAAAAATATACTTTCAACCATTGGTTTAGACTTAAAAATTATAGACAGTATATATAGCGATACAGTAGAGAAGGATTTTATCATCTCGCAGGAGCCAGCAGAAAATGAAGAATTGGCCAAAGGTAGTATTATAAATATTGTAGTAAGCAAAGGCAAAGAGGTTATTGATATCATTGTTCCTAATATGATTGGCTTGAAAAAAGAACAGGCTCTTGAACAAATAGAAGAATCCGGTCTTACTACAGGGAATATTATTGAAGAATTCAATGATTATTTTGATTCCGGTCAAATTATTGACCATAGCCCTGCAGGCGGAAAGACTGTAAATGAATATAGCCCAATTGATCTTATAATCAGCAAAGGTGAAGAATTCATTACTATACCTGAACTTGCAGGGTTGGATTACATCCTTGCAAATTCTAGTCTTGAAACGCTGGGGCTTATAGTATTTGTTGAAAAAGATACATCCAGCTTATATCCGCCAGGCATTGTAATCGGCACTATGCCTGTTGCCGGCTCAGTCCTTAAAAAAAATGATATTGTAACATTAATATTAGCCACCAGCGAAGAGATGCAAACTGTACCGGAGCTTATTTCTATGGAGTTTACCCAGGCACAGCAGCTTTTGGAATCAATGGAAATTGGTTATGAAGTAAGCTTCATAAAAGTGGACTATTCAATTCAAAAGAATTCTGTCATAGCGCAATATCCGGATGCTGGAGGTAAAATTGTCGCTGGAGAAAAGATTATTATTTTTGTGGGGAATTAAAAAAGCCCATTTTTTCATACTTTTTAGCTCTTTCTTTTTTAAAATCATATTTTTCACCAGGGGTTTCGTATTTTCTGAGAATACCTGTTATTAAGTTTCTTACTATTCGTATCATCCTTTCCGGATTGTTCTGGGCTCCTCCTAAAGGTTCATAGATTATTTTGTCTACTACACCCAGTTTTAAAAGGTCTTTGGATGTAAGTTTTAGCGCTCTTGCCGCCAGTTTTGCAACAGCAGAATCCCTCCAGAGAATAGATGCGCAACCTTCGGGAGAAATTACTGAATAGGTTGAGTTTTCAAGCATCATCACATAATTGCCTATCGCAAGTGCCAGCGCACCTCCGCTGCCGCCTTCACCTATCAACAAAACAATTGTAGGAACATTGAGTTCAAACATTGTAAGAATGCTTTTTGCAATTGCTCCTGCCTGTCCCGAATCTTCAGCCTCAAGAGCCGGATAGGCTCCGGGTGTATCTATAAAAGTTATAACAGGAAAGTTAAACCTTTCTGCAAGCTCCATTATCCTGTCTGCTTTCCTGTAGCCTTGGGGCATGCTTGAACCAAAATTAAAAGCAATTCTTTCCTTTATGTCTTTACCTTTATTATGTCCAATAATAGCAACTGTCTGGCCGTTTATACGCCCAAAACCTGAGATTATTGACCTGTCATCCATCTCAATCCTGTCCCCGGACAGTTCCACAAAATCTTCAAAAATACCTCTAATATAATCAGGGGTATGAGGCCTGTTTTCATCTCTTGATAACTCAACAACACTCCATGTCCTTAAAGCTTCCCTTTCTACATGCCTGTAATTTTCAATTTTCTCAGTAACCTTTTTTTCTGCATCACTGAAATGAACACCTGAAAAACCACTGATTCTTTTCAGTTTTTCAAGCTTAAATATCGAATGAAGCGCATCCTTTAAAAAATTTTTCGGTAATCCTTTAAGTTTTTCAAGTTCTACCATCTTTAAATCCCTGCTTTGTCATTACCAGTTTTTTCAAATAATATCATCAGTTTTTTAAGTATACCCCGGATTTCTTGCCTGTTAAGTATCATATCTATCTGGCCGTTTTTCAGGTTCCTTTCTGCCAGGCCAAAATCAGCCGGGACTGATTTTTTAATAGTCTGTTCGACTACTCTTGGGCCTGCAAAACAGAAAAGAGCTCCTGGTTCTGAGATTATTATATCTGCAACAGTTGCAAAGCTTGCGCTTACGCCTCCTGTAGTGGGATTTGTTATAATACAAAAATAAGGAACCATTGCTTCATGGAGCCTGTTAACACAGGATACTGTTTTTGCCATCTGCATAAGCGACATTATGCCTTCCTGCATTCTTGCTCCGCCTGAAGCTGTAAATATTACAAGCGGTATATTTTTCTCAATACTATTATCAGCGATTATCTTTATCCTCTCTCCTACGACACTGCCCATACTGCCCCCCATGAAGTTAAAGTCCATTACCCCTATGGAAAGCCTGTTTCCGCCTACTTTTGCTTCTCCTGTTACAATTGCCTCATTTAAACCTGACTTTACTTTAGCTTCTGAAAGCCTGTCATTGTAATGTTTAAGATCATAAAAATCCAGTATATCTACAGAATTTATTTCTCCTGCCTTTTCCACAAAGCTTCCTTCATCTATAGTGATCTGAATCCTTTCCATGGCGCTCATATAGTCATGAAAATTACAATGCGGACAGACTTTAAGATTAAGAAGGAATTCTTCTGCTTCTGTATCTTTTTTGCAGATTTTACAAGTTATTTTATTCATGATTTTATTAATCAGTTTTCATACTTTTTGAACCCCAGCGTGACATTGTGGCCCCCAAAACCCATAGAATTTGAAACTGCAAAATTCACAGTTTTTTTAACATTCTTATTTGGGGTAAAATTTAGCGGAGTGCATTTTTCATCAGGATTATCAAGATTTATAGTTGGAGGCACCAGGTCATTCTTGATGGCCATTATCGCTGCAATTGCTTCAATCGCACCTGCGGCACCCAGACAATGGCCATGCATTGATTTAGTGGAACTTACATTAAGTTTTTTGGAATGCTCTCCAAAACATGTGCTGATTGCAAAACTTTCCACAATATCGTTTAAAGGAGTCGATGTTCCATGGGCATTCAAATAATCCACTTCATCAATGCCAACTCCTCCTTCTTCAAGACAGCTTTTAATGCACCTTACCACATTCGTCCCTGATTCCTCCAGAGCAGTCATATGATAAGCTTCACCTGTCATGCCATAACCAAATATCTCTGCATATATCCTTGCGCCTCTTGAAAGCGCATATTCAAGTTCTTCTATTATAAGGACTCCCGCACCTTCGCCCATTACAAAACCATCCCTGTCTCTATCAAAAGGCCTTGAAGCTTTTTGCGGTTCGTCATTTCTTGTAGACATTGCATTCATATTAGAAAACCCTGCCATCCCTAGAGGTGTTATCGCTGCTTCACTGCCACCCGTTATCATTATTTTTGCAGCTCCTCTTTTTATAAGTTCATAAGCATCCCCAATAGAGTTTGAACCTGCAGCGCATGCAGTTGTGACAGTGCTTACAGGACCCTTTGCACCAGAGAATATTGATGCCTGGGCTGCTGACATGTTGCATATTATCATTGGTATAAGAAATGGGCTCACCCTGTCTGCTCCCCTTTCTATTAGCACATGGTGCTGAGCCTCAATGGTAAGCAGGCCTCCTATTCCGCTGCCTATAAAAACGCCTGTGTCATATTCATTTGAAGAATCTATTTTCAGGCCTGAATCCTTTAATGCCATTGCAGTTGCTGCCACACCAAACTGTGCAAACCGATCCATTCTTTTTGCAGCCTTGAAATCCATAAAATTCGAAGGATCAAAACCTTTTATCTGGGCAGCAATTTTTGAGCCATGCTTTGATGCATCAAATGTATCAATTAAACTTACCCCTGATTTTCCAGCAGTCAGGTTGTCCCAGAACTCTTCGATACCTGTACCTATAGCAGAGATAACGCCCATACCTGTTATCACTACCCTTTTATTGCATTGATTGTTTTTTACCATTTTTTCAATATGCTCCCAGTACTAAATTTTCTATTGATATTTGCATGTTATATTAAATTCGAGAAATAGGATATTCAATCATCACCAGGAAAAATAACCAATTTTAAATCCCCATTCCGCCGTCAATATTTAGAACTGTTCCGGTCATGTAATCCGAGTCAGGACATGCAAGAAAAAGAACGGCTTTTGCAACATCTTCGGGTACACCCAGTTTTCCTGAGGGTATATTCGCAATGAGTTTTTCCTTTACTTTTTCATCAAGTTTTGCAGTCATTTCAGTCTCAATATAGCCCGGCGCAATTGCATTTACAGTGATATTGCGGCTTGATACTTCACGCGCCAGGGATTTTGTAAGACCTATAAGCCCGGCCTTTGATGCAGAGTAGTTACATTGTCCTGCATTGCCCCTGATGCCAACTATCGATGAGATATTGATAATCTTTCCACTTCTTTTCTTTATCATGTGTTTTACTGCATGTTTTGAGCAAATAAATGCTCCCGTAAGATTTATATCCAGGACTTTTTTCCAGTCATCAAGACTCATCCGCATTATGAGATTGTCAAGTGTTATGCCCGCATTATTGACAAGTACATCAACAGTGCCGTATTTTTCTATTATATATTCTATCGAGGACTCTACCTGGAAATCTTCGGAAACATTCACCCTAAAAAAACAAACCCTGTCCGTACCATAAATATCCCTGAATTCGCCTGCTGTCTTTTCACCTTCTATCTCATTTACGTCAAATATACATACTATTGCGCCTTCAACAAGCAGCCCCCCGCATATAATCTTACCTATTCCTGCGGCACCTCCGGTTACAATACATATTTTGTCTTCAAGTTTTTTCATTTCTGTTTTTATGGCCTTTCCTGGTATTTTGACTTTTTTGATGTATAACTGTTTGATATCTTCTTTTATTTCGTTTGTAAATATTCGCGCAGAATATTTATTTCAGCAAGACTGTCCATGTTGAAGACCTGTATATCTTCCCTGCCCATTTTTGAAGCTATCCTTTTAACGAGCCCTGACAGCACTTTTCCCGGACCTACTTCAATAAACGTAACTATCCCTGCCATTATTACTGTTTCTATACTATCAACCCACCAGACAGGACTTATAATCTGATTTACAAGAGTATCCTTTATTTTATCTTTGCTTATTTTTTCTACACTTGTCGATGAAAAAAAATCTATTTTAAAATCATTAAAACCAGTAAAATCCTTGTCTAAGTATTCTTCAAGCTTTTCTGATACAGTTTTCATCAGTGGACAATGTGAAGCTATCTTAACCTTTAAAGGCAGAAATCTTTTTGCTCCCCTGTTCTTCATTTCTTCGCCAGCTTTAAGCAATTCCTCAGTATATCCGCTTATTACAATCTGTGAATATTCGTTATAATTTGCAATAAAAACGCTATCTTTATGGTCTTTTACAACATCAGATATTGTGTTTAAATCTGAACCAATCACCGCTGCCATCATCATTTGCTTAACAGGCTGTGCAGTGTCTGAATCCGGTCCCGGATTAGAAATTGAAGCCATAAGTTTTCCACGTAAACATACAATTTCAGCTCCTTTTTCAAATTCATATGCCCCACTGCAATAAAGGGCACTGTAATCTCCCAGGCTATGCCCTAAAACAGCCCCGACTCTATCAGCATCCATCCCGCATGTGCTGAAAAGATAATCATTCAAAGCACAGCTTAAACTATATATCAATACCTGGCAATACTGTGTCATATCAATAAGACTGCCCTTTTCACCCTTATTGATTAAGATGTCTACCAGGTTTTCCCCAAATATCGAGCTGGCAATATTAAAGTATTTATAGTACCTTTCATTCTTTGAGAGAAATTCAAGACCCATACCTTCGCTCTGCGAGCCTTGCCCCGGAAACATCAGGATTATATCCTTGATTTTATTATCCATTTTTTTATTACCCTTTTTACCGGCATTTATCTTATCTACCATTTATGCCTTTCTTTAAAATCAACTTACTGTGAAGTCACTGCAAACATTGCTTCTGCAAAACATGCCAGTTCACCGTTTACAGTTGCATTGCCTTTAGCCCTGCCTATATTCCTTCTGAAATCAGTTATTTCGGCTTCAATCAGGATGTCGTCTCCTGGTCTTACAATTCTTTTAAACCTGGCTTTATCAATGCCAGCAAATAAGACGATTTGCCCTTTATTTTCAGGAAGTATAAGAATAGAAATCGCTCCAGCCTGAGCTATTGCTTCAACTAGAAGGACTCCCGGCATGATTGGATTTCCAGGAAAATGCCCTTTAAAAAAATACTCCTCAGGTCTGACGTGTTTTAATGCCTTTATTCTTTTTCCAGGCACTATTTCCAGAACTTCATCTATCAGAAGAAATGGTTCCCTGTGGGGGATTATTTTTTCAATATCAGCTTTTACTAATCTGTCCAATATATATGCCTTTCAGTTCCAGGATAAATATTTACATTTTGCTTTTCAGTTAGACGTGGTTAAATATTATATAGTTTCATAATGGAATTAGCTGGTTATGGAAAGTAAAACTTCGAAGATATAATATATTATCTGTAATATTGATAATATAATTAATATTATTTTAAAATATGAAAAATATTGATTCTCTTAATGAAAATAAAATATTGAATTCTATTGAAACACTCTTCATAGGAAAAAAATTTGTTATTCTTCCATCTGTTGATTCAACAAATAATTATGCTTTTAACTTGGTAAGGAATACCGTGTCTTCAAAAAACCTGGATGAAGTCAGTAAAATCAATGGAACTGTCATAATAGCGCAAACACAAACAGCAGGCAGAGGCATGCATGAAAGAAAATGGTTTTCTCCCCCCGGCGGCTTATGGTTTTCGATAATTCTAAGCCCTGGAGCATTAATAAAAAATGTCTCCGGTATAACTATAATATCTGCTGCATCAATTGCTGAAGTCTTGAATGACTATTATAAAATATCCGTAAACATCAAATGGCCGAATGATGTCTATTATAAAGGCAAAAAACTTGCAGGAATATTAACAGAGTCAGAGAATTTAAATAATATTATTTATCTGGTAATCGGCATCGGTATAAATGTAAATAACTGTGTAAAAACTAATTATGATTTAGCGGAAAATGCAATCTCTATCATAGAAATACTGGGGAAAAAAATAGATAGAAATGATTTGCTTTCAAAAATACTCTCCTGTTTTGAGGAAAAGTATTCATTTTTCCTAAATACCAGTGATTTTAAGAAAATTTATAATGGCATTGAATCAATAATGATTTACTGATTTATATGAAATGAACTGTCAGGGTTCTCAAAACCATATGCATGTTCCTTTCACTTCCATGTCAACCAAATCCTAAAATAATCATTAATATTTATGGTTCGAACCCTCTCTCCCCAGCCAGGTTTGATAAAACATCAAATATTTCCTCAGAATTATTCAATTGACACTTGAAATAATATAACATATAAGTTATATTATTATCCATGTGGAAAGTTATCTTCTATATAGCTGAAGATGGTGAAAATCCTGTCGGGGATTTTATTATAAGTCTTTCTAAAAAAGAGCAAGCAAAAGTATTCAGAGAAGTAGATTTACTTCAGGAAAAAGGCATTTATTTAAATTTTCCCCACTCTTCTGATATATCCGGGTATCAGGGATTAAAGGAATTAAGAATTAAATTTAGTTCAAATAATATAAGGATAATGTATTTTTTGCATGTAAAAAATGCATTTATTCTATTGCATGGCTTTAGAAAAAAGACTCAGAGGATTTCAAAGAAAGACCTGGAAATTGCAATAACTAGAATGAACGATTATTTAAAAAGGAAAGGTGATTTAAAATGAAGTGGGAAGATTTCAAGAAAAAAAGGTTTGAAGAAGATTCAGAATTAAAAAAAGAATATGATAAATTAGCCCTAGAATATAAGATTATAAGTCAAATCATAGACTTAAGAAATAAAAAGAAATTATCACAAAAACAGCTTGCCGAGCTTTTAAATACTAAACAACCAAGTATTGCAAGGCTTGAAAGTGGTGATTATAATCCTTCTATAGATTTTTTAAAAAAAATCGCTGAAGTTTTAGGTGCTGAACTTGAAATCAAATTTATTTCAAAAGCTTCTTGATTGATATAATAATTTTTATATAAAAATATTTTCCAGAGTCCTTAAGTTAATTAATTCTTTGATCAACTGGTTCGAAATTTCGTAACTTGGGACAGCCAGTAGGATTTAGATTGCTATAAAATATAAGGCCCCATATTATCTATGAGGTCTTATTAAAAATCTTTAGTTTTAGGAAAATAGGATTTAAGGCTTACCTATAACAAACTCCCTTAGTATGTGCCCATATTCATGGTAATTCTGTACAGTATAGGTACCATCAGGAAGGTTTGCTACAAAGTGGCAGTCTCCTTTTGGAAGGTCTATATAGAATACAATATTACCATCCTTATCCAGTATCTGCACATGGTTGTTGTTGGCATATTCCCATACAAATACGAATTCAAACTGGTTGGCCTCATTTACCCATACCTGCCAGCACTGAAACTCATGGTTACGGACCCAGGGCTGGGGCTCAGTAGCTTTGTGAGTACTTTTATTTGTTACCCTTGTCCCGTCCCAACCATATGGGCCTCCACCCTCATCACGCCACCATTCACCAGTAAAACTTTTGCAGTCTGCCGACATGGTAAATTCATGAGTACCAGAACCAGAAGGATCAATCCAGGTTCCGGAACAGTTATTGGTTTGAATGTTAAAAACTGTCATCCTAAAAAAAGTTTAGATAAAGT
>CAYGYY010000041.1:0-19109 GCA_964354265.1 uncultured Actinomycetota bacterium | reverse complement strand
GATTTTTGCCAGCTCAAGGACAGTAGAGCCTGAATCAAGAAAAACCGTATCGCCGTCATTTATGTACTTTATAGCCTTCCTGGCTATAGCCTGTTTCTGCTCATGGTATTCCTTTATATGCTCATAAAAAACAGGCTCACCAATAGATGGCATAGAAGATTTCACACCGCCATAAACCCTGTTTATAAGGCCTGATTTAGCCAGTATCAGCAGGTCCCGCCTTACCGTGATATCAGAAACAGCAAACTTTTGGGCGATTTCCTGCACATCAGTGAAATCCCTGGATTTTATGAAATTCAATATCCTGCCTCTTCTGTCTTCAGGGTACATTTAATTTCCATAGACTTTCTTTAATGTCTTTGCAAACTTTTCAAGTATTTCCTCTGCATGTTTTTTTGTAGTTATAAGTGGCGGTTTTATTTTAAGGACATTCTTGCCTTTACCGGAGCCTCCCACTCCAAAAATTATCCCAAAATCAAAACCTGTATCCCGCATTGCGGCGCAGCCTGCATAGTCAGCTTCCCTTGTCTTTGAATCCTTTATAAACTCTACTCCTATGTGGAAGCCAAGACCCCTTACTTCGCCTATCTGCGGATAACGCTTCTGCATCGACCTTACCTCGCCTGCAATATAGCTGCCCACTGTGCGGACATTTTCCAGGATATTATCCCGCTCTATTATCTCTATCTGCTTGAGCGCAGCAACCTGGGCAACCTGGCTGTTACCGAAGGTATGGAGGTCTATTCCGTCCATCTTTACACCTTCTATGTCATCTGAAACCACAATGCAGTTGATTGGAAAACCTGCGCCCATAGACTTACCGCATACCATAATATCAGGAGTCACTCCGTAGTGGTTTGATGCAGACCAGTCGCCAAGCCTTCCGAATGCTGTTTGTATGCAGTCCCAGATAAGTATTATCCTGTGCTTTGTGCAGATATCCCTTACTCCCTGGAGGTACTCTTTTGAAAAGATGAGCTGTCCGCCGCTGGCCTGGAGCGGCTCCATCAGTACTGCGCAGACAGGTCCGGTTGAACCGTATTTTATCTGCATTTCAAGAGCTTCAAGGCATCTCCTGTCGACTTCTTCTTTATCGTCACGGTTGCAGGTCTCAAAATAAGGCCTGAAGTAATACGGGGCAGGAACCCTTATGAAGTTCTGGGAAAAATGGGCAAGCGATGCGCCCCCGTGGTATTTGCCATATGCAAAAGTACCGGTAAGCGATGCCCCGGTAGTCATAAAAGATGTTCCGTGATATCCGCCAAAAAGCGAAATGAAGTTATGGGCGCCCGGGTTGTTAAGTATAGCAACTTTTAACGCTGCTTCTATTGTGGCCCCGCCTCCTATTGTAAACATTACCCTGTTCATTTTGGAAGGGAAAAGCTCTGCGATTTTTTTTGCAAGCAGGTACCGCGGCACTGTATAAAACCCTGTATGGAAATGGACCGAAAGATCCATCTGCTCTTTTACAGCCTGGTTTATTTCCGGATGCGAATAGCCCAGGTGAAGCGCCCAGGACTGAGATGTGCAGTCTATATATTGCCTGCCTTCCATATCGTAGACATATACCCCCTGCCCTTTTACAAGGTTTGGCCCTGGCGTACCACCGCCAAGCATAAGATATTTTCCGTATTCGGCAATATCTTCCTGTTTAAAATCAATGATTTTTTTAATTACTGAATCCATGCCTGCTCTCCTAAGGTTATAAGGTGATAAATTTTGTCATAGTGTCTTTGACGAATCATAAATTATTATTATTATTATTAATATTTATATGATTTATTTTTGATTATGCTAAAAGCATATTAACATTATATCAACATTATATCAATAATAAACCTAAAATAATTATTTAATAACTTAAAATAAAAAATAATTTTTTTTATTTTAAGCTCTTTTCCCGGAAAATATGGATTAACAGGTACTTAAAACTAGCCTGTCATCATTAAAATCTTATGAAAGTTGAGATGCCTGGACTGGATTTTTTGTCCTGTAAAATGGAAGGGATATTATTATCATTGAGATCAACCCGAGTGTAACTGCAAATGAAAGCATTATAAGATGGTAACTGAAACCGACTGTTATGGCAATCTTGCTCGAAAACCCAAGCGCTATAAATGCAAGTGCGAAAGCGCCCTCATAGGTTCCAAAACCTGCAAGCGCATGGGTTGGAAGCACAGCAGATATTTCGGCCACAACTGTTGCAAGAAATATCACCCAGAAACTTAAGCTTGCAAATCCATAACCCATAGGTTTCAGCACAGCATGGATTGCTAAGTAGTAGGCCAGGAATTTAAGCACCCTGCAGATTATCGAATAAAAATATACTTTGCCGTAAACCCTTCTTTTCCTGATTATTTCAATACTGGTGTTGATATCACATAGTTTCCTGAAAATAAACTGCATAAATCTGCTTTTGCCTGCTTTTTTTTTCATGATATATCTGTCAATTATCTTTATGAAAAACTTGATAATGGGGGAAAGATAAAACAATAGAAGCATGGAAGCCACAAGCAATACTGAAGCAATAAGTATTACAGGCCATGAAGAAAAAGAAAAGTTACTGAACCCCATCGTGAGCCATACAATTATGATGCTTATTACAATAAGGGAAAACACTATTGCAAGGTCAAAGACCATTGCAAGGATCATAGTCGAAATTCCTACTTCTACAGGGAACTTGAATTTCTTTGTCAACACGTAAACATAAGATAATTCCCCTGTCCTTGCAGGGAGCACCATTACAAAAGCGTTTCTTATAAGGGCTGTCAAAAACATATCTATAAACCTTATTTCGCCAATGCCCACAAGAAGTTGCATGCGGTATGCCCTGAAAAGGTCGCTTATAAATATTATACTCAGCGCTGCAATAATGGATGGTTTATATATATTTATTATTGCATTTTTTATCTCTTCAAATGATACCTGGCGGAGCAGAACACTTACCAGGTATATTCCAAAACCTACAACAATGACGATGTTCAATATCCTTAAAATGAGGTTTCGCAATTTTCTTTTTTTTACTGCCGGGTCGTTAAGAACAGGCGCATTATTTCCTGCGACTGTATTTCCGGCACCGGGGTCACTAAAATTTTGATGGTGACTATCTTTGTGATTATTATCATCATCACCATTGTCATAGTTTTTTGAGTCAGGCATTCTTTTAAAAACCCTATGGCTTATTTTGCAAATTAAAACTTTTTTAAAAATTCCTGGATTATAAGATTATAACAAATTGCAGGAAACAAATCTAACAAGCAATCTATAGTACCGGTCCCTGATACAAATTCTTCTTCCCTTTCCTTTTTGATGATGCCTTTCGAATTAACTGGGGGGGGGATTTATGCATTGCAAAGCAAGTTGATCCTTTTTTACCCTTTATCCGGCATATCCGGGTTGCAGTCAGGACCGAAATGTTTGAGTATTACCAGTGGTTCCTGTCCTGTATTTTCAATGGTGACACCTTTTATTGCTGTGGGATAAGGCACAAAGAACTCATCACGCGTTATGTCGCCAAACCTTATCATATTGGGGCTCTCAAAATTAATATCATTTATCTTTCCATGACCCTGTACAGTAATAAACCCGTATGCGCCAGTGTCCTTTATAGTTACTTTTTTGCCTGAATAAACAGTAAGCTCCTTGGCGCTGAAAACTTCTTTGCCATTAACTTTTCCATAAACCACCCAGCGCTCGACATATCCCTTGTCTTTGGTACCACTTATTGGTATTGGCTTTAGAAAAAACCTATCTTTAAAATATGGGGTAACATTTAATTCCCAGTCTATAATATCCATAATATAATCTATATCATTTTTATACTTGTCTGGTACGTCTTTTACAAGAAGTGATCTATCTACTGGTTTATTTGCAGTTAGCGATTGGAACATACCATAAACATCGGATGCCCATTGCGGCTCGTAAGAACAAAGCGAGCCCGGGGCATGTAATATTCCCGGGGGCAGCAACCATCCTGTTTCCACTTCGAGCCTGTATGCCCTGGAAAGGTTTGTTATCTTGTTATCACCTTTCTCAAAGTCCTTCAGGCATTTTATTACTTCTTCTTTTGTAGTAGTTGGCTCAAGGCCGAAGAATGTAAATGGGAAGTTATTTTCGGCAAAATTAACCTGCGGAGGAAAATAATATGCTTCAGGTTTTCCTTCCATACCGACATTTTTTGCATGTGGTTCCCCAAGATGTATATGATGTGGAAGGGCGTCCATATTATCAAAGAATTTTGAAAATACTTTAAGGCCGCCCCACTTGTTCATTACCTTAGCGCCAAGTATATCTGTTCCAAGCTCAGCTATTATATCTTTAAGCAGCATCCTATGCCCATCTGTATAGACATAGCTTAGCCCCTCGTCGGCAGGAGTTCCCGGGCCGTTATCTGCAGAACATGTTGAGGAAAACCACCTTTCATCAATACCGCCCCTTTTTGCTCCCAAGGCATATAAGTCATCGACATGAAGTTTTAGCCTTCTGCCTGGTATGCAAAAAACCCTGGGCACCCATGCGGGAAGAAGGTGCAATAGCCCATTGTTTAGTTCCATTGTTTTTGATACAAAAGATTTTATTTTACTCATTATCTATTCAAATTTCTATTTAAATTTCCTGCTTTATTTTATTATTCCAGCTTAACATTTTTAGTTTACGGCTTTTTTCGTGCCTCGACATATTCCTCTATTTCCTTCATGGAGCCCGAGAACTCTTCTCTTGTAAATACAAAAGAAGGATTGTTTATAAAATCATCTATTGCTATGCCGTCTTCTGCATATCCGGCTACAAAATAGGGTATCTTCAGAAGCTTCTCCATTATATCTTTCGGGACCGGGTCTGCCATCTGGCTGTATATATCCTTGCACTGGCATATCCTCATGAAGTCATCAATTATCTCAGGGTTCAGGGTATAGACCATATTGCCGCCAGCAACTTTTTCAATATGGTATATATTACCCTCACCTGGACCAGGTCTTGCCGAGCACAAAAGAAGCTTGCTCATATATCCGTTCTTCGGATCAGTAAGAAGGTTGTGAATTTTTTTGGCAATTGCAATCCCTGACCATCTTGCAAGCTCTTCATTAAATTCTATTCCTGCTGACTTTGCGCTTTCCGCAAATTCAGGCCTTCCTTCAAATCTCCCTATCATGATTGTAATGACTGACCTCCACTGGCTGTAGTCTACGCCCCAGGCGCTTCCTGTCTCATACCCGCGCTTTACAGCTTTTGCGACCTGTATTGCACCTGGAACATTAAATACCAGGGTGGAGTTTGTAGCTATACCAAGTGAAGTCAGTATCTGCAGCAGGTATATCCCCTCTTTAGAACCGGGGCATTTAACCATTATGTTTGGAGCAATATTTTTAAGCTCCAGCGCCTGCAGAAGCATTTTCTGTACATCGGTTACAAGCCTGGGGTCGACCTGGGCGCTGACATAGCCTCTTTTATATTTTGATTTCTCAAAAAGAGGCATATACAGCTGCGTCCCCTCTGCAGTGATGGCCTTATAGGTCTCCCACGCCAGTTCATAGCTTGTTTTGGCCGGGTTTTCCCTGATTATCTTATCGATAAGAGGATTTACATCTTCAGGGATAAGGTCAAGCACCTTCCTTGTGAGCCTCGGGTTTGTGGTGACCCCGCAGAATAGGGTATCTGCCTGATTTTCATAATCAAAAAGTATTTTTAGCTGTTTCTCAAGCTCACCTTTTTTTTCCTGTGGCGCTTTCCCTAGCATACTTTTTGCCCAGGCGCCAAAAATAAGAGGGGAAGAATCCCACCAGATCTCGAAATCCTCTCCAGTCTCTGAAAGCCTCTGCATTGCTGATTTTGAATAATTTGCCATAATAAATCCCTCCCGTTTCATTTCTATATAATTATTTGTTATAACTTATTTTTTACCATTCCTTATTACCCAAGGACTTCCTTTACCGCTCTTACGATATCAGCTTTGTGGGGTATAGAGGCCTGTTCAAGGGTGGAATTGTAAGGTATCGGCGTGTTAAGCCCGGCAACTATCCTTGCAGGAGCATCAAGCCAGTCAAAAGCTTTCCTTGTAACCCTTGCGCTGATATCAGAAGCAACACTACCTCTTTCACAAGCTTCAGTTACTATAACCAGGCGGTTTGTTTTCTTAACAGACTCCAAAAGCGCTTCTTCGTCCAGCGGTACAAGAGTTCTCGGGTCGATTATCTCGCAGCTTATTCCTTCATTTTCCAGCTCTTTTGCTGCTTCGAGCGATTTAAATACCATATTTGAATAAGCAAATATGGTCACATCACTTCCTTCCCTTTTAATATCTGCAACACCAAAAGGAATAGTATACTCTTCTTCGGGCACAGGCCCTTTATTGAGATATATCATTTTGTGTTCAATAAAAACCACAACGTTGTCATCCCTGATTGAAGTCTTCAAAAGCCCTTTGACATCATAAGGAGTTGAAGGCATGACTACTTTCAAACCAGGCACATGATAGAACCAGGCTTCAAGGCTTTGTGAATGCTGGGCAGCAACACCGCGGCCGGCGCCCCCCTGGGTCCTTATTACAAGCGGGCAACGGAGGTTATCGCCAGTCATATACCTTATCTTGGCTGCCTGGTTTACAATCTGGTCCATTGCAAGTGTTGTAAAATCTATAAACATAAGTTCGGAAACAGGCCTGTATCCTGTAACGGCAGCGCCAATGCCTGCGCCTATTATTGTAGCTTCAGAAATAGGCGTATTGATAACTCTCTCAGGTCCATACATATCAAGAAGCCCCTTGTATGCCCTGAAAGCGCCCCCATATTTTCCAATATCCTCTCCTATGAGGAAAACTTTCGGGTCCCTGTTCATTTCCTCAATGATAGCTTCCCTTATGGCCTCCCTGTATTCGATCTCTCGCATAAAAATCCTTTCTATATAAAGACTGCAAATTATTTAATGTTTAAAAAAATCATATTGACTTAACTTCCTCAAGGAAATGCTCAAGTGAAGGCTCCGGGCTTTCTTCAGCAAAGATTACTGATTCCTCGACCATCTGTGCAATTTCCTTTTCATATTCATCTATCTCTCTTTCAGTAATGACCTTTTCCTCTATCAATTTTGCCTTGTAATTAATAATAGGGTCTTTTTCCCTCTTATAATAATCTGCTTCGGACTTATCCCTGTATTCGGCCGGGTCATTAGGATGATGTCCCCCGAATCTGTAAGTTTTTGCTTCGATAAGTGAAGGTCCTTTACCTTTTCTGGCCCTCTCTACTGCTTTTAAGACTATCCTGTAGACAGCTTCAGGGTCTTCGCCATCGACAATGACTCCTGGAATATCATAAGCTGCCGACCTGTTTGCAACATCTTTACATGCAATTGCTTCTTCAGAACACATTGAAATCGCATACATGTTGTTTTCACAAAGGTAAATGACCGGAAGCTTGAATATTGCAGACATGTTCAATGCTTCGTGAAAAACACCATTGTTGGTAGCTCCGTCTGAAAAGAAACATATCACTACCCTTTCTTTGCCTTCCATCTTGCAGGAAAAACCAGCGCCAACAGAAATAGGTATGCCTCCGCCTACTATTCCGTTTGCGCCCAGCATACCAAGCTCTGTATCTGCAATATGCATCGAGCCTCCCCGGCCTTTACAGTAGCCTGTCGCTTTTCCAAGAAGTTCTGCCATCATCCTGTTTAAATCTGCACCCTTAGCTATGCTATGGCCGTGTCCACGATGTGTTGAAATAATGTAATCCGATTTCTCGATTGCTGCGCATGCTCCTGCTGCAATTGCTTCTTCCCCAATATAGGGATGCAGGTATCCCCATATTTTTGCAATCTGGTAAAGCTGTATGGTCTTCTCCTCGAATCTCCTTATCTTAAGGATAGTCTTTAAAAGATCTTTTTTTTGCGCCTTGGTTAAATCCGCCATGAATCTCCTTTCAAATTAGAGCTGCATATATAAATACTTAAAAATTCTTTAAATATATTCTTCTTTAGTAAATAAAAACAAATGTAATATTACAGCCGATATTATCTATTAAAAAGTGTAAAACTAATTAGAAAAACCAAAAAGAATTATATGCAATTTTTAGCAGTATTGCAATAAATTTAAAAAATGAAATCAAAAACACATTCAAGTCACTGGATTATTTAATACTGTCAATCTCCAATATTCGCTCTGCAGCTGTGTCATCTGTTATGAGTATATTTATTATATTGCCTCTCAGGGCTCCAAGTATTGCTTCCGCTTTCAGCGCGCCCCCTGCTATCCCCACCCGGTAAGGAATTTTTTTCAGCGCGCCAACAGGCATTGAAACAATCCTTTCATTTAAATCTGTTTCACAGATATTGCCCCCGATATCAAAGAAATATGAATAAATATCTCCCACTGCGTGTTTCTCCTTTAATTTTTCAAAATCTTTACTGCTTATCTGGCCGGTGCTGATAAATGAAGAAATGATTTCAGGAAATATCGAGCCAATACCAGTGAGCATAATCGAGATTCCATCAAAATATTCAAAGGTGTCCCTAATGGATTTCTCGTTTAAAAGCATATCATGCAGTTCTTTTGAATCCATTATGGCAGGAGCAAAAAGCAGGTGTGGTTCTGCTCCAAATTTTTTTGCAAGCCTGCTGGTTATATCATGGCAATTGAGATCTACTGATATCTGGTGGCTTCCGCCTGTTGCCTGTACAATATCGACATTCTTATTTATCCTTGAAGGAAGATGGTTAACCACTTCATTAACAGTTGTGCCCCAGGAAACTCCGATAATGTCCCCGTCTTTAACCCCCTCAAGCAAAAATTCAGCTCCTGCAGCGCCCAGTTTTGATTTCAGTTCTGTCTCTGAAAGACCCGAATTTTCGATGACTATAGCCCTTTTCAGCCCAAATCTTTTTTCCATTTCCTCTTCAAGATTTGAAATACCTGTTGAAGGGTCCACTACCGTTATCTGTACAATACCAGAATCTATTGCTTTCTTGAGTATCCTGTTGACCTGGTACTTGGATATCTTGAGTTTCTTTGCTATGTCTTCCTGGGTAAGGCTATCCTTATAATAAAGGCTTGAGACCTTGACCATCAATTTTATGTTATATCCCATTTTATTTTTTAATTCTTAAGTTTTTAAATCCAGCCAGGTAATAATAATGCCTCCAGGCAATGATACTTTCTATTCTTGTCAATCATCAAGAATTATCAAACCTCTATTATAATCAATCCTCCAGCTGTTCTATTTTTTTAACTTTTGCTGCAGTCCCTCCGGTTCTTTCAATAGCAAGCCAGACTTTTAATATTTCCTGGGCAAGGCTTTTGCCCACTATAAGGGAACCCATGCAAAGAATCTGGCAATCATTTGAAAGTATGGACCTCTGTGCAGAATAAATATCGTGACAGACCGCTGCCCTTATACCCTTGAATTTATTTGCGCAAATCGCCATTCCGATTCCTGTGCCGCAGACCAGTATGCCCCTGTCGTAATTGCCATTCTGGACTTCCGGCACCAGTGCTTTTGCAAGATCAGGATAGTCAGAAGGGTCTTTTGTAAATACGCCGAAATCCTTGAACTCTATACCTTTAATATTTAATACTTCAACCAATGCATTTTTTAGGTCTAACGCGTTTTCATCACAGCCTATTGCAATCTTCATCCGTTCCTCCCTGAAAAGTCCTGTTTTATTTTTTTACTGATTCATTTAATTATTTTTAGTTATTTCTTTATTCTTTATTTATTATGTAATAAAAATTCTTCAATCGATAATGCAATCTTTTTACCTGTCAGTCCATAATAATCTATCATTTCCCTGTAATCGCCTACTGTAGCAAATATATCATCTGTACCGATCATTTTCATTTTTACAGGATTTTCTTTTATAAGCACATCAGCTACAGCGCTGCCCAGTCCATTTATAATGCTGTGTTCCTCAACTGTAACTACTTTTTTAGTTTTAGAACTTGAACTAATAATAAGTTCCATGTCTACTGGTTTTATTGTAGCCATATTTATAACTTCTACACTTATTCCCCTTTTTGCAAGCTCCTGTGCGGCATCTAAAGTGTTCTGCACCATTGTAGAACAGGCAATTGCAGTTATGTCTTTTCCCTCGCAAAGGATCTCGCCTTTTCCAACCTTAAAACTGAAACCTTCGGGATGCAGCCTTCTGGCTTTTATCCTGTGTATCCTGATATATACCGGGCCATCTATTTCTGCGGCTGCAAAAACAGCCTGGTAATATTCCGGTCCATCACAGGGCGAGATTATTGTGATATTAGGAAGAGACCTGATTATTGCAGCATCCTCAAGTATAGTATGTGTGGGACCAAGGGCACTTACAGAAAAACCGCAATTGTTTCCTATTATTTTCACATTAAGCTTTGGCTTGCATACGTCGTCCCTTATCTGTTCGAAACACCTTAAAGTCACAAATGGCACATACGCAGCAATGAAAGGTATCTTCCCGCAGGTTGCAAATCCTGCTGCCTCACCCATTGCATTCTGCTCAGCAATGCCGAATTCAAAATGCCTGTCCGGGTAGTTCTTATTAAACTCTCCGCCGCCTGCCCCCAGGGAAGAGTCACAGGAAACATATATTACATTTTTATTTTTTTCGCCAAGTTCGACAAAAGCATCAGAAAATATTTTTCGCGGGTCCTCCATTATGGCCTGGGAAGGTCCCTGGTAAATAGCAGGTTCCTCAGCTGCCGGATTATTATCGCTTTCGACATTTTTATCTGCCAACTTTATCAAGCTCCTTTCCCTGTTCCTCAGTTATAAGTTTTATGGCATTATCGATTTCACCAGTCTCGCAATGCCAGTGATGGAACTGGAATTTATCTTCACCATAAGGAAGTCCCTTGCATTTTACAGTATCAGCTATAATGCATGATGGCTTGCCAGCAACAAAAGGCACTAAGGAGAGTGTTTCATATATCTGGTTAAAATCATGACCGTATATTGTCGTTGTTACCCATCCAAAAGCTTTGAATTTTTCTTCAAGCGGAGAACTGTCCATTATATCAGTGGTCCTTCCGTTTACCTGGAGCCCGTTTCTATCGACTATCACTGTAAGGTTGTCAGTCTTATGATGGGCTGCAGCCATTGCAGCTTCCCAGACGCTTCCTTCTGCGCTTTCACCGTCGCCAAGCACGACAAATACACGGTATTCTTTTTTATCAAGCCTTGCAGCAAGCGCGATTGCATTTGCAACTGGAAGACCGTGTCCGAGGGAACCTGTCGAGAATTCTACTCCCGGAAGCCTTTTTTCTTCAGGGTGCATTGCTACCGGGGAATCAAATTTATTATATTTCCAGAGTATTTCTTCTTCAAAGTACCCCTGTTCTGCAAGAACAGCATATAGCGCAAGACACTTATGGCCGGCAGAAAGGATAAACCTGTCCCTATCAGCCCATCGGGGATTTTTCGGGTCATGCCTTAAAATCTTGTTGTAGATAACTGTGATTATATCAAGGCTTGAAAAGGCGCCCCCTATGTGTCCTTCGCCGTTACGCATCATCCTTAAGATGTTTTTCCTGCATTTATATGATTTCTTAATAAGCTCTTTGAGCTCTTTTTCGCTCAGCTTTTGCATTTCTGTAAATATCCTCTCTGGTTTTTTAATACTTTAAATATTGAATCAATAGAGCCGGCATAGATTGATACTGGCCAGGTTCCAATTACAGGTAAATTATATGCAATTAATTGCATAAATGCAAAAAAGTAATCGACATTATTTCCCCTTATTTGTCTATAAATTACTGTTTATGCTGGTGAGCCACTATTTATTAGAATACTCTTTTATAAACTGGTTGACCTGCTCCAAATCGCTTTTGTCAAGGGCAACATTTCCTGCTGCAGCATTTTCAAGTGCCTGGTTCTCATTTCTAGCTCCGCAAAGCGCCACAACTGATTCCCTGCTTATCAGCCATGCTGCAGCAATATTGCCGACATTAACACCATGTTTTTGGGCAATTGGCTGCAGATACCTGTCTAGCAGGCTGTTGGTGCTTTTTATATTATCAGGAGAAAACCTTGGATCTCCTATCCTTATATCATCTCCCTTGAATTTTCTCTCTGGCGAAAGATTCCCTGTTAAAAGACCTTTCGACATCGGGCTGTATGCAAGCATTGTCACACTGTTTTTCTCGCACCAGGGCAGAAGTCCTTCTTCAACTTCCCTGTCCAGGATGCTGTATTTTTCCTGGTCAGTCTCAATTATGCCGGCTTCTGCATATTGCATTATTTCTTTCAGGTTGGCATTGCTAACGCCAATGGCCCGAATTTTGCCTTTTTCCTTCAATTTTAAAAAAGTTTCCATTGTATCAGATATCGGCGTAGTTGGATCCTGCCAGTGCGACTGGTAAAGGTCAATATAGTCAGTGTCAAGATTTTTTAAACTGCTGTCGATTTCGTGCTCAATCGACTCCTTTCCGAGATACCTGTACATTGGCACCCCCGGCTCATAATCAAAAAAGTAAAGTCCTTTTTGCAGGTCCCACCTCAGCCCGCATTTTGTGGCAATAACCAGCCTGTCTCTTTTACCTTTAATTGCTTTTGCGATAAGCCGCTCTGATAGGCCCTGGCCGTATGCCTGCGCGGTATCAATAAAATTTATCCCTGCATCAATCGAAGCATGTATTGCCCTGATGGATGCGGCTTCATCTGTTCCGCCCCACCACCTTCCGCCAATGGCCCACGCACCAAATCCTACGACTGAAACTTCGATATTTGATTTACCTAATTTGACTTTTTTCAAATCTTCATCCCCTTCTTTAGGTTTACTTTATACTATAGGGATTGTTTTACCAGATAATATACCAGGGTGCAAGAGAAAAAATATAAACCCTTGACAGGCATATGGGTACCTTAGAACCTGGATAATGCTGGCAGGATTTCAGCCCTTCAGGTCTGTGTATAGTAATACAACGTTATTCTTCCAGTAAAAAAACAATCCTCAGTAGAGTAGTGATAAATTAAGAAATTTTAATCTTATTTTAATATTACTTTAAATTTTAAGAATATAATTATTAGTATATAAAAAATATTCCTATCAAAAGATTAAAATCTTATAAAAAAGTTATCGATTCGGATTAAGGATTCTATTTTTTTAAAATTACTCTAAATTTGAAAAAATATTTTTATAAGAAAATAATCAGGGGATCAGGTTTTCCCTTCTTTTTATTAAAACAAAAAATATGTTAATATCATAGCTTCGTATTATTTTAGTTGTTATAAGGAATAATATAAAAGAATGTCCAGGCATAGAAGAAAACAAAAAAGTAAAAGCAAAAAAAGTATCCCTCTGGGAATTAAAATATTTCTTGCAGTATTTGCCATCTTTGCTCTTACCTCAATTGCAATAACTGCAGTAATTGGTGGTTTTACATTTACTGCAGCTACGGCTGTTGCTGCGTTTATCGATGATCTGCCCGATCTTGAAGAATATACGCCAACACAGGACGCGCTTACGTCAAGAATATATGCTGCAGATGGAACAATGATAGCCACTTTTCATGGTGAAGAAAACAGGGAGCTTGTCGCTCTCGAGCAAATGCCGGATAACCTGATAAATGCCGTCATATCAATAGAGGATGAAAGGTTTTATAAGCATACCGGCGTGGACCTTGAAGGAATAGCAAGAGCTTTTTTGATAAATCTTCAATCCGGGGAGATAGTTGAGGGCGCAAGCACCATTACACAGCAGGTCATTACGAGTATTTATATCCCGCAGGGAAAGACAATAGTGACTTATGACAGGAAGATAAAAGAAGCTGCACTGGCGTACCAGCTGGAGAAGATCTATTCAAAAGATGAGATTCTTGAGATGTACCTTAATACCATTTACCTTGGTGAAGGAGCTTATGGAGTGCAGGCTGCAGCAAAAGTCTATTTTAATAAAGATGTGGAATACTTAAGCCTCTCCGAATGCGCAACGATTGCAGGCCTGATTCAATCTCCAAATTATTATTCTCCTTATTTGAATATGGAAGCTTCATTTGAAAGAAGAAACATCGTTCTCGGAAAAATGCTGGAGCTGGATTATATAGACCAGAGAGATTATGACAGGGCAATCAATTCCCCTATCATTACACAAAAACCTTTCCAGGAAACAGAGGTGGGCTTTGCCCCATATTTTGTAGAATATGTAAAACAGATACTGATTGAAAAGTATGGCGTAAACAAGGTATTTAAAGGCGGCTACAATATATATACTACCCTGGACCCGGCAATGCAGGTTGCAGCTGAGGATTCCATTAAGCAGGTACTCTATGACCCGGAAGATCCGTCTGCAGCCCTGGTGGCAATGGATCCCGGGACCGGTTATATAAAGGCTATGGTCGGCGGCAAGGATTTCGGTGACTTGAAGTTTAACCTTGCCACTCAGGCAAAAAGACAGCCAGGCTCGACTTTTAAAGTCTTTGCGCTGATAGCAGCGCTTGAGCAGGGTCTCAGTCCTAACATGACTTTCAATCCTAACGGAACAATAATATACGATATTGTGGGCAGTGAACCGTGGGAGATATCTAACTATGAAGGTACGCAATATGACACAAACGAGATGACCGTGCTTGAAGCAACAGTGGGCTCAGTCAACGTCGTATATGCTCAGCTGATAATGAAAATAGGCGGATTTATTGTGTCAAAGACTGCAAATGACATGGGGATAGAGACCATTCTTGAAGGTTACCCGGCAATAGGGTTAGGTGGATTAACTACAGGGGTTTCGCCGCTTGAAGTCTGCAACTCATTTGCAACAATTGCTAATTATGGGGCCAAAAATGAACCAATAGCCATACTGAAGATAACGGATAAAGATGGAAAGTTAATTGAAGAATTCAAACCTGAAAGCGAGCAAGTAATAGGAGCAATAAATGCCTTCAGGGCAATAGAGATAATGGAGCAGGTAATGCAAAGAGGCACAGGCACAAGGGCAAAACTTAAAGACAGGCCTTGCGCTGGAAAAACCGGGACAACACAGGAAGCAGAAAATGCATGGTTTACAGGCTTTACCCCAAACCTTACAGCATGCGTATGGATGGGTTATCCTGAAGTCAATAAGAAAATGGGGGTAATCCATGACGTTAGGGTTCAGGGCGGGACACTGCCTGCCATGATATGGAATCTTTTTATGGAAAGAGCAACGGCTAACCTTCCCGTGGAAGATTTTGTAAAACCTGAAGACAGCATTATCAGCGCCCAGATAACAGTAAATCCTGAGACAGGAGAGGTTATGGCGCCTAACAGGTTTACACTTTCGCAACAGATAACAATGTCAGAATACAATTATGGCTCAGAACCGAGGACACAGGCTCCTATCAGGCCGGAAGATATTCCACTGCTGCCTAATATCACCCTGATGCCCATGCTGGATGCTAATAATATACTTTTCCAGGCTGGATATACTCATGTGCAATATATACAGGAACCATACGGGGAAGTACCGCCAGGCTATGTGCACAGGATGGATCCTATCTGGGATACTCCAGTTGAGAGGATAAGAAAGTTAAAAGTCTGGGTCAATCCCTGATTTTTATCTTCAGTAGCCTCTTTTCCGGGGTCTTATATAAAGGAAATATACAAAGAAAAAAATAACAACTGCTGCAAGCACAGAGGCGCCGATTACAATCCACGTAAGATATGCAGGAAATACTTCTTCTACAACTAAAGTAAAGTCAATATCCGTACTGGAATCTGCATTTATGCTTACCGGCACTGATATTTTATATTGACCGCTTTTTACCTTATCGGCAAGCTCAACATCAAGAATGATTTTTGTATCTTCGCCAGCTTTGATATCCGGACTTCCGCTTATTTTTATAGATCTTATAATCCCGTTATCAAGATAATCTCTATTATAGTCCTGCATATCTATTGAAAGGGTATTTGGCTGTTCGCTTTGAGAAGTTATCGTAAAATACGCCTGGGAAGTCTTTATGCCGTCATTAAAAGCTATTTCTCCCCCGGGACCGTTTACCTGGAATTCTTTTTTAAATCCAGCATCCGCTTTTACCAGGATATCACTCTCCCCTGGCTTATATAAAGCATCTAAACTAATGCTGTAATTACCAATTTCCCCGGTGTTTCCCAGACTTGCAGAATAAATCCCATCTCCTGAAACCTTATCCATGTTGCCGGCATTTCCGTCATCGTATAAGGCGCCATCACTGACAGTTCCATCAGGAGCAGTCAGCGAGTAGTTGAAAGTGCCCGCACTTAAGTCCTCAAATGAAACAGCCATGGAAGTAGGTTCACCTGTAAAAAGGTTATTCTCAAAAGTTATTGCTACGGGCGGCGTATTCCGCAATTCAAATGATGCTTCCTTACCTGTAAATGCGGGAATATTCATTTCAGATGCATCCCTTATAAAGAACTCCAGTGTATATTTGCCTTCGGTTTCAGTATTCAGGTAAGATGCGCTGTATAAACCATCTCCAGCCTTCTCATCAGACCCGCTTCCGCTATCAAGCAGGACAAGGTCCAATGCTTTTTCACCGTTTGCTCCTGTTGCATTATATGTAAGCTTATAATCGTTAATATCAAAAGACCCTGAATAATCCGGGTTTTTCTCAAGCCCTACCCTGACATCTATCGGTTTTTCAGTGATGTAGAAATTATCTGAAGGTTCCATAAATGTAATTATTACAGGAAGTTCCATCATCTCCAGTGTTATATTTCTGCTGGCTGAAGAACCTGTCGGGATATTGTTGATGATAAAATCTATGGTGTAGAATCCCTTTGAGTCCGTTTCTTTAAATATTCCGGTAAAGATCCCGTCATCAGCATTTTCATCCGGGTCTTTTCCATCATCCAGGAGTTCTACCCCTTCTTTGAAGCTGCCTTTTGGGTCCGTTATGTTTGCAGCTATCTTAAAATCACCGGTATTTTTTGAAAAACCTGCTTCTATCAAGTCAGACATACCTGCTTTTAATATAAGTTGGGCTCCAGTTAGAAAGAGTGAATACGATGGCTCCAGCAGATTTGTATAAAACATGTCATATACGAAGACTGCATCCCCTGCTATCTGGTAACTCCAAATTCCCTCATCGGGAGATTTGATTTTTACTATCCTGAAGATGCCTTCATCGATAACATCATCATAAACTGCATCTTCTCCTGAGGGACCGGTAATACTTATTTGGGGGATTGAATTGAAATTATTCTTAAGGCCTATAACTATCATTTCCCTGATATATTTTCCTATTGCCAGTTCTCCTGTTATATCTGGATCACCTGTCTGCTCATGGACCTTGATAAAGCGGCTGGTGATGCTCTTAAGTATTTCTATAAAAGACACCCTGAGGTCTTTTGCTTCTTCTGCTTTATAGCATGCGCCCCGTGTTATTGAGGCTATTTCTTCAAGTAGGCTTAAATCAGCTTCATTTGTAAAGGCAATCGGGTCGATTACTATGCCATCATTGCGGTAGCTGTAGCAAAGGTCTTTTAAGTCTTTTCTGTATTGTTCCAGGTAGGATTTATTATCGCCTGAAGACTCTGTATTATCTTCCTGTGCCAGCAGGCCCTTTTTGATAATAGCGCCGCCACCGTCCCGGCTGCCTTTATCGTATTTAATATTGCCGGCAGTGTTTACTGCATCATGGCTGGCAGAAGTATCTGGGGCTGTCCTTACTGATTCCTCATCTCCTGACCTTGTAGTTTTATCCCTTTTTGGCTTTTCATCTTCCTGTTCCGGCAACGGGATGTCAGCTAATGTAAGTGAGCCGTCTGTTAAAAAAATCACGAGGGTATTATTTTTTTCTTTCCTTAAATCAAGGATACTTTTTATTTCCTCAAGGGCGCCTTTCATATCAGTAAGGTCCTGGTTACTCTTTATTTTATCAATTGCTGAGCTTATTTTTTCTTCATTTCCCTCAACCTCTGTAAGCGGCAGATAAATATTTGTTTTTTCTCCAAAACCTGCAACAAGCACCCTGTTGCCCGGATTTAAAACCTCCGCAAGATATGTAAAAAGCTTTGCAGCATCCTTCCTGACTTCCGCAGGGTCATTGCGCTTCATGCTGCCGGATTCATCAATTACAAGTATGTAGTCGTATTCTGCTGATGGGCCAGGATTTGCAGTATTATCCGTTAATGAGTTTACGCCCGGTTCCCTGCCTGGATTTTCTTCTGGGCTGGAGCCTGGTTTGGTTCCAGGGTTGTCTGCAAAAGACAGGGCTGGAAATGCCAAAATAAGTACAAGGATGATACAAAAAAGTGTAAAAAACGCAGGATAAATATTAACTCGTCTGCCAGTACTATTGGCCGGCTTCTGGAATGTTTTTTGATAAACTTCTTTAACCTTATAAAATCTTTTAAAAATCATAGAAAACCTCAAGGCAAAACCTGCAATTAAAATTCACACTAAAGTCTCATAGTTAAATTATATTGGAAGCAATAAAATACCCGGAAAAAAACAATCAGGAATATATCAGAAATACCTTATTGGAATATCACATGGAGCTGTAAGCAAGCTCTTGAATTCCTCATTTAAGCGCAATAAGCTAACTGAACAGCCTTCCATGTCCAGCGAGGTGCAAAAATTATTCACATATGTCCTGAACACCGTTAAGCGTTTGTTTTTAAGGATCTCAAGCGCGATCCCGGCAGCAATATAAAGCTCGCCGATTGGGGTGCCGCCAAGGCCATTTACCATGACCGCCACCTCATCTCCGCAAATAAATGGCAGGTCCTCGATTACAGCATCCGTAATTATTTTTATTATCCCGCCTGCAGGCATAAATTTTAGCCTTTGCCTCCCCGGTTCGCCATGCAGGCCCACGCCCAGTTCCATCTCATCTGCTCCAAGCTCAAATGTCGGGGAGCCCTTCGCCGGCGTAGTACAGGATTTTAACGCAAAACCCATTGTCCGAACATTATCATTTACATCCATTGCCAGCTTTTTAAGGCTTGCGAGGTTGACGCCTTCATGCTCAGATTTTGCGCCAACAATTTTATAAACAAACATTGCTCCTGCAACTCCGCGCCTTCCTGCAGTAAACGTGCTGTCTTTTACAGCGACATCATCATTTATAATGACTGTGTCGACTGCGGGCCCATTTTCAAATTCCAGCATTTCGCTTGCCATTTCAAAATTAGCTCTGTCGCCTGTATAATTTTTTACAAGAAAAAGGACACCCCTTCCCC
>CAYGYY010000040.1:0-19478 GCA_964354265.1 uncultured Actinomycetota bacterium | reverse complement strand
CAAGTGTCCCCTCGTGTACCCCGACACAGGGACCGCAGCCGGGATTTATTATAGTTGCGCCGCTTTCTATAAGTTTTTCAACTATTCCTGCTCTTATAGCATCAAGATAGACGCTTCTTGATGCAGGAACTACTAAAAGCCTCACCCACGGCGCTATTTTCCTACCCTCCAGGATTTTTGCTGCAAGGGCCAGGTCGCTTAGCCTCCCATTTGTGCACGTGCCAATAAGGACCTGGTCTATTTTTATTTTTTCTATATCTGAAACGAAAACAGTGTTATCAACAGTATGGGGTTTGGATATAACAGGTTCCAGAGAGCTGCAGTCAATGTCCAGCACCAGTTCGTACTTTGCGCCTGCATCCGGATACATCTCCCTGTAGCAATCCGGTTTCCTGCCCTGTTGTTCCAGGTACACCCTGGTTGTATTATCAGTGGCAAAAAGCCCGGTCTTTGCGCCAGCTTCAACTGCCATATTGGAAATCGTAAACCTTTCTTCCATACCCAGTGCCGGCACAACTTCCCCGCCAAATTCCAGCGCTCTATATGTTGCGCCGTCTGCAGTTATCTTACCGATAAGATAAATGATAAGGTCTTTTGCATATACACCGGCTGGAAGCCTTCCGTTATAGTTTACCCTGATGGTCTGCGGGACCATCAGCCATGTTTTGGAGAGAGCAAACCCTACTGCGATGTCTGTTGAACCCATGCCGGTTGCAAAAGCGCCAAGGGCTCCTGAAGTGCAGGTATGCGAATCTGCCCCAATTACGATATTTCCCGGGCAGACATAAGATTCAACAAGTATCTGGTGGCAGACACCCTGGTTGATGTCGCTTAACCTTGCACCGCTTTCTGAAGCAAATTCACGGAGTATTTTATGTGAATCTGCAAGCTCTTTGCGGGGGCTTGGGGCACCATGGTCTATAAAAAAAATTGACTTATCAGGATTTGCTACCTTTGAAAAACCCATCTTTTTTATCTGGCTTACTGCAAGAGGCCCGGTACCATCCTGGGCCATAACAACATCTACGTCAACAACTGAAATATCACCGGCAATTAGGCCGCACCCTGCATGCTCGCTCAGTATCTTTTCAGCAATAGTCTTTGACAAAAAAAACTCCCTCCTCAGAAATATAACTCTGGAATCTTAATGAATTATAAAACAGAAAAATAAATCTATAAATCAATAAATATATTAATTGTTAATTATATCTGTTTAAGCGTCATCTTCATCAGGTGCTGTCCGGCTTTGCTTTCTGCCCTCATAATCCTTATATATATACATCAGTTCCTTGTCAAAAAGCGGGCGTTTAAGGTCTACAGCCATCGCCCTGGAAAGAGCAAGGACATCATTTGCCTCATTTATGGTAAGCTCTATGCCGAATTCTTTGAATTTATGAAGTATCGTATGGGAGCCTGAGTGTTTTCCGACTACCAGCTGCCTGGTAAGCCCCACTTCACCTGGGTCAAAGACTTCATAATTCCTTGGATTTTTTAAAACCCCATCTGCATGGATGCCTGACTCATGTGCAAAAACATTAGTTCCCACTATTGCCTTCCATACAGGGACAGCCCTTGCAGAAGCTTTTGCAACATATTCCGCTATCTCCCTGAATTTGGCAGTATTTATTCCAAGGTCGACATCCTCAAGATACTTCAATGCCATGATTATTTCCTCCAGGGCAGCATTTCCTGTTCCTTCACCGATTCCGCTTACGCTTGTAACAAGGCTTACGGCTCCTGCCCTTATGGATGCCATGGCATTAGCGGTCGACATACCGAAATCATTGTGGTTATACACTTCTACCGGAAAATCAACGGTATTGAGTATAGTGTTTATAAGCAGGAAAGTCCTGAACGGATCAAGCCTGGACACAGTATCGCAAATCCTGAACCTGTAAGCATCCCTTTTCTTTGCAAGGTTAAGTACTTTAAGGAGGAATTCAAGATCTGTCCTTGTAGCGTCCTCTGCGCTTACAATATATGCCATGCCATACTCTTTTGCTGCACTTATGGATTCCCTCAGCTGGTTTAAGACCCATGTCCTGTTTTTTCCATATTTAACCTTAATATGCAGATCGGATGTAGAAATATTCAATACTATATTATTTACACCGCATTTAGCAGCAATCTTTACATTTTCCGGCGATGCTTCGCAATATGTAAACAGCCTGCATTTAACATCTGTAGAAGCAATTTCTTTTATAATTTCCCTTTCAAGCGGACCGATTGCCGGCGTGCCTATTTCTATTTCAGGTATGCCTATTTCGTCAAGCATCTTTGCTATCCTTATTTTTTCATGCTTGGAAAATACCACTCCTGCAGCCTGCTCGCCATTTCTTAATGTCGTATCTATGATGTTGATTTTTCTCTCTTTTACTTCTGCAGCCATGATTTACTGACCTCCCTTGCCATTGGAAACAGTTTTTGAAACTTTTGCGCCCATATATGAATTAAACGTATCGATTATCTCCCTATCAAAAAGAGCCCTTTTTAAAAGCAGCGCTTTTTCCCTGATTATTTCAGCAAGCTCAGCAGCTTCTTTTTCCCCTATCTTATATCCCAGGTCTTTAAGTTTATGGGTAAGAGTGTTGGAACCCGAGCTCTTTCCAATGATTAGCTTACGCTCCAGTCCGACATCCTCTGGTCCAAAAAGTTCGAAAGTTTTAGGGTCCTTAAGCGTGGTTGAAGCCCTTATTTCGCTTTCGTAGACAAAAAGGTTAGCCCCTACTATAGGTTTCCAGGTAGGAATAAACCTTCCGCTTGCAGTAGCCACATACTCGGCAAGATCCCTGAAAAGCTTTGTATCTATATCCATGTTTACATTTTCAAGGTACTTAAGCGCCATTACAAATTCCTCAAATGATGCATTGCCTGCTCTTTCGCCAAGACCATTTATAGTAGTGTTAACATACGTGGCTCCGGCCTTTACTCCTGCAATAGCATTTGCAATTGCCATACCGAAATCATTATGGGTATGCATCTCGATATCTATGCCGACTATGTCTATTATTGTCTTTACCCGCATAAAAGTCTCGAAAGGATCAAGAATTCCCAGAGTATCACAGTAGCGCAGCCTGTCTGCTCCGGTATCCTTTGCAGTCCTCGCAAAATGGAGCAGGAATTCCATATCTGCTCTTGAAGCATCCTCTGCATTGACAGAAACATAAAGATTGTATTTCTTTGCATGGTCAACTGCGGTGCGTACGCTTTCAAGCACCCATTCCCTGCTTTTCCTGAGTTTATGCTCTATATGGATGTCAGAAGCAGAAATGGAAATTGCTACAGCATCGACTCCGCATTCTATTGAATCATCTATATCAGAAACTACTGCCCTGTTCCAGCCCAGGATACTGCAATTAAGGTTTAAGGAAGTTATTGCCTTTATTGCTTCCTTTTCATCCCCTCCCATGGTTGGAATACCGGCTTCTATCTGATGTACTCCTATATGGTCAAGCATCTTTGCAATATAAATCTTTTCATCATTTGCAAAAACGACTCCTGCAGTTTGCTCACCATCCCTAAGCGTGGTGTCGTCTATTTTTATGTTTTTGGGTTCGAGTTTTTCGCCCGCTTTTTTTGAAAACTCTGTAAGAAGATCAAGTCCTCGCATTTTAGTCACCTCATTAAAATAATGATAATCAGTAAAAAAATATAAATTACGTTGAAATATTTAACAAAATAACAAAAACAACCTATAAAAATATATTTTTAGAAATTTTATCATAAAAATAGGAAAAAATAAATAATATACCGATATATTATGAATTATTTTTTATTTTTACGAAACAATAAATAAAATTTTTACAATAGACATTATTTTTAATTATTTTTAAATAATTTAGAATTTTTAATTCAGTAGGGGTTTCTAAATTGGAGATTCCTGGGGCTGATCAGGCTGATTGAATTAAAAAATATCATCAACCCTTTATCACACCGAGTGGTTCCAGCTTAGCGACTTTATTTGATAATCCGGCATTCTGTGCCACTTCCACGACTTCGCTTACATCTTTATATGCGGCTGGCGCTTCTTCTGCCAGGCCTGAGATACTCTGCGCGAGCACTATTATCCCCTTATCCCTTAAAAGCTCCCTCTGCAGGGCAGAGCCGTTTATCTGTTTTTTTGCCTGTGTCCTGCTTAACACCCTCCCTGCGCCATGACAGGTCGAACCAAAACATTCTTCCATTGCCTTTATTGTACCTGTCATAATAAAAGAATACCTACCCATATCCCCCGGTATTATAACAGGCTGGCCTATATCCGCATAAATTTCCGGGATACCATAGCTTCCTGGACCGAATGCTCTTGTAGCGCCCTTCCTGTGGACACAGACTTTGCGCAAACTACCGTTGATATTATGAGTCTCTATTTTTGCAATGTTATGTGAAACATCATAAACCAGCGCCATATCGAGTTTTTTTGCAGGGGTACCGAAAATGGATTGCATGGCAAGCCTTACCCAGTGCGCAAGACAATGCCTGTTTACCATTGCATAATTTACTGCACACACCATCGCGCCAAAATATCTTTTTCCTTCAGGTGAATTAAAAGGCGCACATGCAAGCTGCCTGTCAGAAATCCCTGCAGCTCGCCAGTAGGGCGTTTGCTGCATTATTTTAATATAATCCCCGCATACCTGGTGCCCCAGGCCCCTGGAACCTGAATGTATCATTACCGTAACCTGCCCTTCATATAAACCCATGGCCATTGCAGCCTTTTCATTATATATTTTGCTGACCTTCTGTATTTCAAGAAAATGATTGCCTGAACCCAGGGACCCGACCTGGTCATTACCCCTGTCATATGCCTCCCTGCTTATATAATCAGGATTTGCGCCATCCATACAGCCGTTTTCCTCCATGTAAATACTGTCCTCTTCCCAGCCATAACCGCTTTTTATTGCCCAGTTGACACCCTTGGTAAATAACCCTTTCAATTCCTGTTTTGAAAGCTTGATTCTTCCCTTGCTTCCAACTCCCTTTGGAATTGCCGCGTAGAGCCCGTGCATTATATCATCCAGGCGGCTGAGTATATCGGATGCTGCAAGATTAGTTCGTAAAAGCCTTACCCCGCAGGATATGTCAAAGCCTACTCCACCTGGAGATATCACACCTTCTTCAGTGTCAAATGCAGCCACGCCGCCAATGGGAAAACCATAACCGAAATGAATATCAGGCATGGCGTAAGAAGCATTGATTATTCCAGGCAGCCCGGCAACATTTATAACCTGGTCGATAGTGTTTTCTGCCTTTGCATGTGCCAGCAGGTTGCTATCTGCATAAATTATCCCCGGGACATGCATGCCCCTTGCGCTGTTTCTTTCTATTTCCCACTTATATTCACTTAATTTTTTTATTTTATATTCAGACATTTATTTATCCACCCCCAGCTATTTTATAACTGGCTTCTACCGTTTTAGTCTAAAAAGATACTCATACATCATTTATACATCCCTCATACGTCAAAAATAACCCGGCCCTGCCATTTCCCGCTTACCCCGTCCTGATGCAGTGAAAGCTTATGATAAGTCGGGGCTTTTACTGACAAATACAGCTCGTGACGCTCAGGTGCTATTTTTTCTCCATAAACCGTTGCCTTCAGCATAACTTTTCCCGCTGCGCTGCTATGTATAATCACCTCAAATCTGGAAAACAGCATCTTGTTGACTTCGTGCAAATACAGAAGTCTTTCAAGCCATGATATCATCAGGTCCTCGTAGTTCATACCCGGACTGCAGGAAATACTGATCTTTTTTATTTCCAATGGTTTTACACCGCCAGGGTCGCATATTATTGAAAACATCCCCCTGGCAGCAGATTCAAAAGCGCCTTCCAGGCTGGTTGAAGAGATGCTTATGCCTACATCAGAAGGGTGTTCGATTATCTTGAAGTTTTTATCATTATCATGCATGGTAAATTGCCAGTTCCTTAGATGAATTATTAAAGGTCAGGATGCATCCTGGTTCTATTTTAACTTAATAAATATTAGTATACAATTGTTTCAATTTTGTGTATGTTAATTTTTTATATTAAATTTAAATATTAAGGGTCTTTAAAAAAACTGGAAATTGAATGAAAGAGTTACCGGTCATATCCTCCAAGACTCAGCGGCTTATAGGCATACAGGTAATGGCAGCATTTGCAGGCGCCATACTAACAGGGGCACTTATACTGATGATTCCCCAGATGACAACATCAGGCGGTATAAGATTTATTGATGCACTTTTTACATCCACCTCGGCAATTTGTGTGACAGGCCTTATTGTCCAGGATACTGCAACATATTTTACTGACCTTGGCAAATCTGTAATACTTGTCCTGATACAGCTTGGGGGCCTGGGTATAATGACAATCGGCTCGATATTCGGCCTTATACTGGGCAAGAAGATACAGATAAAGGATAGGTTCTATATAGAATCAAGCTTTGGCCCCAGGCAGCCTTTCGTGGCTTCGAGGTTTTTTGCAATTATTGCCATAACTACCATAATCATTGAACTGACCGGCACGCTTGTCATGTTTCTACTTCTTCATTTTAAATATGATTATACTTTAAAGACCTCATTTTTATATGGACTATTTCACAGTGTCAGTGCATTTAACAATGCAGGATTTGCCCTTTATTCCAACAACCTGGAGGGGCTGGTTTCAGATATTGTTGCAAATGTAGATATAATGCTGCTTATAATCATAGGAGGTATTGGTTTCCCGGTGATGTCTGAAATCATCAATTACCGCCGAACCAGGAAATTCTCCCTTCATGCAAAAATAGTATTTCTTATTACATCAATCCTGATATTTGGCGGGGCTTTGATGTTTTTCCTTTTTGAATTCAATAATCCTCAAACCATCGGGGCAAAACCCCTGGGCACACAGGTCCTTTCCAGCTTCTTCCAGGTGGTGACAGCAAGGACAGCAGGGTTTAACACCCTCCCTATAGGAAAACTCACGCAATTTACACTTTTCTTCATTACAATCCTTATGTTTATAGGCGCATCTCCAGGCGGAACAGGAGGCGGAATAAAAACAACAACTTTTGCAGTAGTGACTGCCGGTTCGCTTAGCGCACTCAGGGGAAGACACCAGGTAGTTATATTTAAAAGAAAACTGCCTGACGGGATATTTTCAAGAGCTCTGACAATAACTTTTGCAGCAGTTGTACTTATAGTCATATCAACAATCGGCATACTGGTTTTTGAAAAATGCAGCCTCACTGAAGCGATTTTTGAAGTAACTTCTGCATTTGGTACAGTTGGACTAAGTACAGGCATCACATTTGGGCTGACAGAAGCCAGTAAGGCAATATTGATACTTTGTATGTATATTGGTAGAATTGGCATCAGCACACTGGCTCTGACGCTTGCTATGCGGAGCAGTGCAGACAGGCTGTTCCATGTTGAAGAAAATGTTACAATAGGTTAGCTGCCATTATTTATGGTGAAAATTTATTTTTTAACCAGTAGTTTAATATTTTATTTTTTATTATTTGATCTGATGTTATGAAAAAACAATTTTTGATTATCGGTCTCGGCAGGTTTGGCGCCAGTGTATCGCGGACACTTGCAAAGGCAGGCCATAATGTAATCGGTATAGACCAATCTGAAGACAGGATACAGAGAGTAGCTGCAGAAATAAACGATGCAATCAAATGCGATGCAACTGATGCTGAGATATTAGAGTCTTTAGGTATCCGTGATTTTGAGGCCATAATAGTTGCAATAGGAGAAAAATATATCCAGAACTCTATACTTGTGACCCTTATCCTTAAAGAAAAAGGCGCAAAAAAAATAATCGCAAAAGCCGGGACACAGACCCAGGGAAGAGTCCTCTCTAAAGTCGGCGCTGATACTATTGTGTATCCTGAAAAGGATATGGGTGAAAGAGTTGCAAAAAATCTTATAAGCTCAAATGTCCTTGATTTCCTGGAGGTAGGCTCTGAAATAAGCATTATAGAGGTTATCGCCCCGCCTATCATGATAGGCAATAACCTCACAGAACTAAATTTAAGGCATAAGCACGGAATAACTATAATATCCATAAAAAATAATAAAAATGAGATCAAAAGCCCTCCTGATATTACATACAGATTCCAGCCTGATGATATAGTTACGCTTATCGGGGAGAACAGGCAGCTTAAGAAACTGGGGTTTATAGAATAAATACAAAATAAAATACAACTTACAGGATATACAGGACCTACAGGATATACAGGATATACAGGATATTTTCATTTTGACTTACTTTCTTAAAGTCAGCATTTTTTAAATCTCCGGGTATCATTTCATCTTCTCAAATTTAAAGCAGCAGTGCAGACATTGGGCTGCTATGTTAAAGATAAATCTTAAAAGCCCTGTTTTAAAAAAGGTATATTTGTAAATAAAAATATTAAAAAATATATTAAAAACTTTTAAAATCTATTAAAATTACTTGATTTTATAAGTGAGTTTTCAAGAGGAGAAAATGGCTGAAGATTTAAATAGCAATAAAAATGTTTCCAGGCTGCCATTAAAGGAAGCTCTGGCAAAAGGAGACTATGCAGTCACATGTGAAATAGGCCCGCCCAAAGGTGTAGATACTGAAGAAATCTACGAAGTCGGGGGGTTTTTAAAAGGGCTTGTCAACGGGATCAATGTCACAGACCTGCAAAGTTCGGTAATGAGGCTGGGTTCGCTTGCCACCTGTCATATGTTAAAAGACATGGGGCATGACCCTATTTTCCAGATGACATGCAGGGACAGGAACAGGCTTGCACTTCAGTCTGATCTACTAAGCGCATATACTCTTGGAATCCGCAATGTACTCTCCCTTACAGGTGACCACACTACAACAGGCGACCATCCACAGGCTAAACCTGTATATGACCTGGACTCAGTCTCTCTCCTGTTTGCAATGTCAAGACTTGAGCAGGGTTTTGACCTTGTTGATAGCCCTCTTAAAGGAAAACCTTCTTTCTTCAAGGGAGCAGTAGTAAACCCCGGGGCAGATACCGATTCTTCGCTTAATCTCCAGATGATGAAAATGCAGAAAAAAATAGATGCTGGCGCGGAATTTTTCCAGACACAGGCTGTATTTGATGAGAGAGTCATGGAAAAATTCATTCAGAAAGTTGAAAAACTCAACACAAAAGTGCCGGTCATGGCAGGAGTGATTCTACTAAAATCCGAGAAAATGGCAAATTATATGAACAAGAATGTGCCCGGGATTTTTGTTCCAAAGAATATAATAGACAGAATGGCTGGGACAACTGATAAAGTATCGATGTGCCTTGAGGTACTTGCAGAACTGATAACCAGGATCAAACCATACTGTGCAGGTGTACATATACAGGCGCTTGGATGGGAAAAGCATGTCCCTGCTCTTATAAAAAACCTGGCTCTATAATAATTTTTTTTAATTGAATTTTAGAATAATTGTGGAAAAATAAAACCAACAGGGATAAACTCCTGTTTTTATAAAATAAAATACAACTGCCTGAAAGGAAAAGTAAGTGAATAAAAAGCTATATGTTGGAAACCTTGAATACTCGATAACAGACAAGGAACTGGAGGATTATTTTGCTACAGCTGGAAAGGTTATATATTCAAAAGTTATAACCGGCATGGATGGAAGGCCTCGTGGTTTCGGTTTTATTGAGATGGAAACTGAAGAAGAAGCAAAAAATGCAATGGAAACACTCAACCAGTCAAGCTTTAAAAACAGGACAATAGTCGTTAACGAAGCAAAGCAACAAAAAGACAGGGATTACCCAAGAGACAACAGGGGTCCAAGGACCTATGACAGAAAGCCTAAAGATGATTTAAACTCCAAGCTCAGGGAACTCCGAAAAAAATACAGCTAAGATTGCTTTAGATCTTAAATATATCTTATCAGATATATTCTGGCTTATCTTATATATCTGATAAGAGTTACACTTTAATTCTGGTAAATCTAATAATCCATAAGGTTTTATTATTACGGTCCGATTAAATAAATCACAGAGGTAATCATTGGCAAGGTATGACATTGCTATAGTTGGGGCAGGTCTTGCAGGCTTGACTTGCGCAAGCCTGCTTGCAAAGAGGGGGCTCAAAGTTGCAGTTATCGATAAGAATTTCAAGCCTGGCGGTTCCTGCGGGATTTTCAAGCGGAATGAATCAACATTTGAGCAGGGAACTTCCATGCTATATGGGTTTGGGGGAAAGGGTTTTAACCCCCATTATTTTGTTTTTAACTGCCTTGAGGAAAATATAGACATAATCAAACATGACCTGCTTTACAGCGTTATCTATGATGGGAAGAAAATAAGGTTCTGGGAGGACACAGACAGGTTTGTGGAAGAACTTGCAGGGATCTTCCCTTCCCAGAAAGAAAACCTTAAAAGGTTTTATTCTGACCTTAAAAAAATGTATTACAATGTAATGATAGAAAATCCGGCATATGAAGCTCCTGACGAAACAAATTTAAAACTTGCCCTTAAAAAGTTTATCCGCCACCCGCTTTCCTATATAAAATTCATGAGCTATATCAATAAAAACACCAGGCAACTTTTAGAGAAATATTTTGAAGACCCTGAAATCTTTAAATTCTTCAATAAACTGACTTCGACTTATTGTTACACTACTATTGAAGAGACTCCCGCAATACTTTCTGCAATCATGTTCATCAATAACCATGAAGGCGGAAGCTATTTTACTGCAGGTTCAACACTTTTCCTTACCGGAACACTGGAAAAAGTCATTGAGGAAAACGGCGGCGATATGCTTTATGAACATGAAGCAAGAGAGATAATCATCGAAGGGAAAAGGGCTTCTGGGGTAAGGCTGGATAATGATGAAATCATTAAAGCTGATAATATAATCTATTCTGGTACAGTATGGAACTTATATGAAAAACTTATTGATAAAAGATATTCTTCAGAGGAAAGGCGCAATTGGGCAAAGAATATCAAGCCGACTTATTCAAGTGTAGTTTTTTTTGCCACAATAGATGCAAGCATCATTCCCGAACAGACCACCCCAATTGAGATGATAATCGGCAACCCGGATTCTATAGATGAAACTGAGATCACTGTTTATATACACAGCATGGATGATAAGACGCTTTGCCCGGATGACAAGCATGTAATCGTTGCTATAGGCCCATCTTTTAAAACCTGGCCTGATTTTATGGATCCCGGTTATAAAACACAGAAGTATGTCATTCAAAAAGAAGCCGAGATATCAAGGATGCTTGAAGTGCTTGAAAAGAATTTCCCGGGCTTTAAAAAGGGTGTAAAGTTTGCAGAGCTTTCCTCCCCCACAACAATTGAAAGATATACATTGAAAAACCACGGATGTGTTGCAGGCCCCAAGCAGTCCATAGGTCAGCATATGTTCAAGCGCCTCCACATTAAAAGTGAATGGAGTCATCTTTATTGCTGCGGTGAATCGACTACAATGGGAACAGGTTCTCCAGCTGTTACAGTTTCAGGCATAAGTGCTGCAAATGCGATTTTAAAAAAACTTGGCATGGAACAGTTTTATTTTAAACCCGGAATGCCCAAATATGTAAATTTATTAGAAAAACCCGTTACATTTGAGAAGCTTTACAGCAGGTATCCGGAAAAAGTAAGGGGAATGATGCAGCTTTCCTCTACATGCCTTTTCTGCGAAATACCGGAGTGCTCAAAAGATTTCAATTTGGATATCAGGGGAATATTACGTAGAGTAAACGTCAGCAATTTTAAAGGCGCATACAATATCATTGACAACTTCCTGAAATCCGGCGGCAATTCCATAAATGACTTGAACCTGAGGAATGCTGAAAAAAATTGTGTAATGAATAATATCGCAAATGAGCCAGTCGAAATTGAGAAAATTATAAGGTTTTTGATAGATTATGCTACCCTACAGGATAAAAAAAATATACAGACCTGAAATATTCCAGGGCCACAATAAAAAAAAGAATTATTTTGAAGGCTGGTATTTTAAACTTGCAGATAAACAGACTTCAAATATTTTTGCAATAATTCCCGGAGTATCAATTTCAGGCATCAGCAATGACTCGCATTCTTTTATACAGGTAATGGATGGCAAAAATGCAACATCAAAATACTTCAGGTTTAATTTTAATGACTTCAGGTATTCAACTGATAAATTCCAGGTCAATATAGGCAATAATTCCTTTTCCAGGGACAGACTCAATCTTGACCTGAAAGATGGCCAGGAAATTTTTAATGCAGATCTTGAGTTTTACAATCTCAATACATGGCCAAAGCACCCCTTATCCCCTGGCGCAATGGGATGGTATGCGTTTGTACCTTTTATGGAATGCTACCATGGAGTTGTATCAATGTCTCATATTGTAGAGGGCAGTGGATTTTTTAGCGGTAAAAAAATAGATTTTTCCGGTGGAAAAGGCTATATCGAGAAGGACTGGGGCCAGTCATTTCCGCAGGCCTGGATATGGCTCCAGTCAAACCACTTCCAGGACGAGGGCTCGTCAATCATGCTTTCTATTGCCCGTATACCATGGAGGGGCAGGAGTTTTACGGGTTTTATATGCGGCCTGTTGCACAGGCAAAGATTACATATATTTGCCACATATAATGGTTCCAGGATAAGGCATCTGCAATCCCAGGACAATAAATTCAAATGCATCATTGAAAATAAGTATCAGAGAATATCTATCGAAGCTTTAAAAGAAACCAGCGCTGTGCTGCTGTCGCCGGTACTGGGAGCAATGGATGGAAGGATAAACGAAAGCATTGATGCTAAAGTAAAAATAAGACTGGAGAGCATTTCAAACCCGGGTAGAAAAGAAATAGATTTCCATGAAGCAGCTACATATGAAGACACTGGATATGCGGGAGGCCTTGAAATAATAAGACCTGAAGTCCTTTGAACAGAAAAAATAAAAACCTATTAATTAAATCAGCTTTTTTTTATATTCTTTTATTCCTTTTATCCCTGGTTGTTTTTTTTGCCTCTGCATGTGAGCAGCTATCCTCCTGGTATGGGAATTTAAACAAGGGAAATAGCGAAGTTATTGCTGCCGTTTCTTCTACCGGTTTAAAAGAACATGACCAGAAGGATACCCGAGCAGTCGATGCAGCCACTGCCCCTGGACTGCAGGAAAATATACCTGAAACTGATGAGCAGACTGTAGTATTGCCGCAGTATATTTACCAGATTATTGACCAGCAATCGGAAGCCATGCTTCCTGAAGAAGTTAGAGCGCTTGAAGGGTTGCTTTCGATACCTTTTTATGAAATTGAACTCGACCTGGATTTTGAAAATGCGGAATACAAAGGCAATGCAAAGGTTTATTACACTAACCTTGAAGACACCGGTCTAAATGAGATCTATTTCCGGCTCTTCCCCAATAGCGGAAATGTTTATGGCAATGGTTCCCTGTCAATTATAAATCTTGGTATAAACGGCCGGGCTTCAAAGGCATTTGATTTACCCGATGAAAGTATACTTAAGATCAAACTGCCGCATACGCTATTACCAGGTGAGCAAGTAACAATCGATTTAAACTTTACAGGCAAAGTACCTGAGGAATTTTCTGAAGGCAGCTATGGGTTTTTCAATAAGACCGGCAATACAATTTCGCTTTCAGGATGGTTTCCAATTCTTGCAGTATTTGACAGCCATGGGTGGAACCTTGATCCTTCTTCAAAGATCGGGGACTCTGTTTACAGTGATATGGCATTCTTTAAAGTCAGGGTAAATGCAGATAATGACCTTAAGGCAGCTTCCACAGGCATCCAGGTAGAAAATCCGGCATCAGGACAGCAGATGGCAAGTTACATGTTTGTAAGCGGACCTTCACGCGATTTTGTATTTGTATTCAGCAAGGATTATAAATTAATCAGCAGGGATAATGGCGGGATAAAATTCAACTGTTATTATTTTAACAGCGATAACAACAAGGCCAGCACATCGCTTGCGACTGCCATAAAAGCTTTCGAGATATTTGAAAATAAATTCGGCATATACCCTTTTAAAGAGTTTGATATTGTGGAATTACCATTAAAAAGCATACAGGGTGTGGAATTTCCACAACTGGTCCTTATAAACAGTACTGTTTTTGGGGATAAGAATGTAATTGTACATGAAGCTGCTCATCAATGGTGGTATAACCTGGTGGGCAGCGATGCAATAGATGACCCCTGGATGGATGAAGCGCTAGCCACATTTTCACAAGTCATTTACTTCGAAGAAGCAGCGGGCAGCGAGTATGCGCAGGGCATAATGGATTACTTTATGAAGATCTATGACAATAAAGTCGCTGCCGGTGAAGATGACTTTGTTTATAAGGGGCTGGATTATTTTGAAGAAAAAGGCAGCCGGCATTACAGCGCTATCGTTTATGTTAAAGGGGCTGTTTTTTTTAATGAGCTCCGCAGGAGCATAGGTGATGAGGATTTTTTCAGGGCTCTTAAGGCCTATAGTGAGTCGACAAGATACAGGATCGCCGTACCTGGTGATATGCTCGATGCATTTGAAAAGTCTGCTGGAAAAGACCTGGGGATATTTTATGATAAATGGCTTTATTCAATACAGGAATAATATTAGACATGATATCAGTCAACCATATCAAACTAAGTTTCAGTGAAAAAGTACTTTTCGATGATATATCATTTTTAATTACTCCCAGGGACAGGATAGGGCTGGTTGGTAATAATGGCTCGGGCAAAACAACACTTCTTAAGATAATCCTTGGGCTTCAGGCTCCGGATTCAGGGATTGTTGAAAAGCCTGCCAGGATTACTATCGGATACCTTCCCCAGCAAATGAAGCATGTAGACAATAAATCGCTATTTAATGAGGTAAAAACAGCATTTGACCAAATACTTGAGCTTAAAAACAGGGCCTCCTGGCTGCATTCCGAGATAGTCGAAAGAAATGATTTCCACTCTCCCGAATACCTTGAACTTATAAATGAAATAACAGATTTAAATTCAAGACTTGAAATCCTTGGTGCAGCAAAAATGAACGAAAAAATCGAGCGAACACTTGCCGGACTTGGGTTTGTACCTTCAGATTATACAAGGCAGACAAATCAATTCAGCGGTGGGTGGAGGATGAGGATCGAACTTGCAAAAATCCTTCTTAAGCAGCCGGATTTGCTGCTGCTGGATGAACCCACAAATCATCTTGATATTGAATCCATCCAGTGGATGGAACAGTTTCTTACCGGGTATAATGGGGCTGTCGTTATCATCTCACACGACCGGGCTTTCCTTGACAATATAACCAGCCGCACAATTGAAATATCCCTTGGTAAAATTTATGATTACAAAGTACCTTATTCGAAATATACAGCATTAAGGAATGAACGAAGGCAGCAGCAGCTTTCAGCTTATAAAAACCAGCAGAAGCAGATTGCTGATATCAGCCGGTTTATAGAGCGGTTCCGTTATAAGAATACCAAGGCAATCCAGGTACAGTCACGCATCAAGTATCTCGAAAAGCTTGAGCGCATAAAAGTAGATGAAGAGGATACCTCTTCAATACGCATCAGGTTCCCTGCTGCTCCCCGCTCAGGCAATATTGTAATTGATGCCAGCAACATTACAAAAAACTATGGAGAAAAAAATGTCCTGGAAAAAGTAGACCTGGCCGTAAGGCGTGGTGAGAGAGTTGCCTTCGTAGGAAAAAATGGTGAAGGCAAAACTACTCTATCACGCATCCTTGCCGGCAACCTTGATTTTACAGGTGACCTGAAAATGGGCCATAAGGTGCAAATCGGATATTTTGCCCAAAACCAGGATGAACTCCTTGAAGATAAATCAACAGTTATCAATATTATTGATATGGCTGCAAACTGGGAGAGCAGGACTGCTTTGAGGTCAATACTGGGAGCTTTTTTATTCGGGGATGAAGATGTCGATAAAAAAGTAAAGGTACTCTCAGGCGGAGAAAGGTCAAGGCTTGCGCTTATAAAACTTTTGCTTGAACCATCAAACCTGCTTATACTTGATGAGCCAACAAACCACCTGGACATGCGCTCAAAAGACATCCTTAAGCAGGCGCTGGAAAGCTTTACAGGGACCATGATACTTGTCTCACACGACAGGCAGTTCCTTGAAGGCCTTATAGATACTGTATATGAGTTTAAAGACCATAAAATAAAAAAATATATTGGAAGTGTAAATGATTTCCTTGAAAAGAAAAAAATCGATTCCCTGCGACAACTTGAAATAAAGCAAAAAGCACCTGATGTAGTGGCTGTCAACCAAGCCTTTTCTGGCGGCAGGGAAAGTTATGAGGGCAAAAAGGAATTCCAGAAAACACTCCGAAAGTTAACTAAAAAAATCGCTGACTGTGAAGAAAGTATTGAACAGATTGAAAAACAAATTGTAGAATTAACAGGACGGTTTGATTCCACAGCTACTGATTATTCTGACCAGGAAAGCCGGCAATTATTTACCAGATACGAAAGAATAAAAAAAGAACTGGATGATAAGATGCATGAGTGGGAACAGCTGCATGCGCAGCTAAGTGAGCTGAAAAATAACAACAGGGACTTTTCAGATTAGATTATCGTAAACATCCTTCTTGTGTCTTATCTGCAGTATTTATAATATTTTTTAGAAAAATCTATTGCAACTTTTACCGGTATTTTCTTCCCTCATCAACCATTGCAAGGTAATTGTCAACAGGGATATAATTTGCAACAGTATTTCCGGTTCCAAGACAATAACCGCCTTTTCCCATGCATATATCCAGGGTTTTCTTTACACGTTCACCTATGGATTTCTCATCACTTCGGCATAAAAAATCAATATCAATCCCGCCAAGTATGCTTATCCTGTCATGATATATCCTGTAAGCCTCCGTAACTTCCATGATGGTATCTTCAAATGAATGCTTTGCATCTATTCCTACATAATCAATCAGGTCGTCCATGACTGCATCAAGTTTTCCACAAGCATGAATAAGATAGGGCTTACCCGAATTATGTGCAGCATCGGCACAGCGCTTATGCCACGGAAAGATTTTTTTCCTTAAAAAATCAGGCGATACCAGCGTAGAGGTTTTAAAACCCAAATCATCCGAGGCCCATATAAATGGGACACAACCGAAGCTGCACATGCTTTCAGTTAATTTGAGATAAAATAATCCAACCTTTTCAATTATTCCATCTACCAGATCAGGATCATCATAGATTTTCATGCATAAAGTTTCATAACCCAAAAGAAAAGTAAGCTCTTCAAGAATATGCGCTGTCAGCTCATAACAGCCCATATTACCCGGCAGGTTTTTCTCCATCCATTCAAGGCAAGAAAAATCTACCTTATTTATTTCAGGCCATGGATATTTTTCAAAATCCTCCCAGCATTGTATCGGGCCCCGGTGTTCTTCTGTCCAACCCCTTTGCCCCCTGTTTGTTTCTTTTGCAGCCGTATCACCAAGATAATTAAGTGGAACTTTAAAAAAACCCTGGTCCCTGAAAGGAACATGAAAGGCATCAAATCCCAGGAATTGATGAAAAATTATATATAATTTAAATTCGTATTCCGGGTCATTTTTATCCAGTTTCACTGCAAGGTTGTAACGGTCAGATATCATTGCAATGATTTCCGGGTCATGGAATATTTCAATACTATGCACTCTTTCAGGAAGTTTGTTCCGTCTTATAACCTCAACTAATTCATCTTTATCAGGCGTAACTGAAAATCCTTTAAATTCAACCATCCAAACCTCCATCCTGTTAAAAATTATATTTTAAATTTTTATTATAAACTTTAGTCAATTTTTTATTAATAATATATTATATAAATTATAAAATAATATTGCCCCTTAATAAAATAATGATTGACAGGAATTATAATGATTGATTTCTTTAAAATACTTGGAATAGTTTTAGCTTCCATTACAGCTTTATTTCTTGTCTACCAGGTCTTAATAAGAATAATCCGTAAATTTGTATATTTCCCTGCGCCCGCAATAATTGGCCGGTTTCTTGACAGTGATTTGCGCCGCAGCATGCAACCCCCTGCCAAATTGATTGAAAGAAGTGGCATACAAGGGGGCATGGATATACTTGAAATAGGGTGCGGCAGCGGTGCATTTACCACTTTTGCTGCAAGGGCAACAGGAAATGGTGGCATTGTTTATGCCCTGGATATACAGCAGGGTATGCTGGACCAGTTGAGTTTAAAAATGGACAGGAAAGAAAACAGTGATATTAAGAATGTGAGGCTCATTCTTGGCAGCGCATACCAGCTGCCTATTGCAGATGGCTCTGTTGACCTTGTATACCTTGTATCGGTATTCCAGGAAATCCCTGACAGTTCAAAGATACTGGCTGAGATAAAGAGGGTACTGAAAACAGGAGGTATACTTGCTATTTCGGAGTTCCTTTTTGACCCGGATTATCCCCTAAGAAAAACTACTGTAAAACAGGGGCTTTCCGGGGGTTTTACACTCCAGGGTGTATTCGGTAATTACTGGAATTATACAGTAAGGTTTATCAAGGTATAAATATTTCAAAACACAGGTACGAACTTGAAATGAAAGCCGCAATGAAGTCTTCCACTACTGATACCTCTTAAGATTGGACCAAATAATTATTACATTTAAATTTTTTCACTAAAAAGGTTTTGCAGATCTTCTCCTTATAATCATTTCATCAACCCATGCATTGTCTGACAGCTTAAGCATATAAAGCACGGTATCAGCTATATCTTCCGGATGAATGAGCAAAGACCTGTCAATATCAGGTCTTGCCTGTGTAGCAAGCCTGGTATCTACAGCTCCAGGATGGATGATTGCAACTGAGATACCGTCCTTATGATGCTCGTTAGCAATAGATTTGGTGATTCCCAACACACCGCATTTGCTTCCGGAATAAATTGCCTGCTCAGGATATCCTTTATACACAACATTACTTGAAATATTTATAATCACTCCGTTTTTTTGAGGGACCATTATCTTAAGCGCCTGCTGGCAGCATAAATAAACGGCTTTTAAATTGATATTAATAATCCTGTCAAAATCCTTTGGACTGAAGTCGATAAGCTTGCCTGTAACTGTAACACCAGCATTGTTTATAAGGATATCAAGCCTTCCAAATTCCTTCTCTGTCTTTTTAAAAAGATTTAGTATCTGCGCTTCCTCTCCCAGGTCTGTGCGGACAATAATAGATCTTCCATTAAATGAATCGATTTCTTTTTTAGTTTCCTCAAGTTTTTCCATAGTTCTCGCTGCAAGCGCCACACTGGCGCCTTGCTTAGCCAGTGCAATACTGATAGTTTTGCCGATACCCATACTTGCACCTGTGACAATTGCTACTTTACCGTCCAGTTCCATATTTACCCACCTCTTATATTTATATTGATAAAAGCATACCTGTAATATAAAATTTTTAAATAAACTTACATAATCCCAATGACATTTAAAGAACAGAAATATTTTAACCATATTTTAACCTAATTTTTGCCAAAATACCTGCAAAAGCATCTTTTTAATATTTATTACTAAATAATAATTATTTGATATAATAAATGGTTA
>CAYGYY010000039.1:16924-19484 GCA_964354265.1 uncultured Actinomycetota bacterium | reverse complement strand
CTGGAATAAATACGCTTTTTATCCCGCATACACTTGAATACCTGCAAAAAGGCGGCAGGATAGGGAGAGCAAAAGGGCTTATTGCTTCCCTCCTGGAAATCAAACCTATTTTGACACTGCATCTTGGAGAGGTTTCACAATACAAAACTACTAGGAGATGGAACCAGGCTAAAAATGAACTGCTGAACTCAATACAAAGTACAATAAAAGGAAAGCCTGATCTTTTTGTTTCTGTTGCCGATGCAGATCTTGAAGAGGAGGGAAATGAAATGGCTGAAAAAATTAAAGAATCATTTAAGCCCAGATTTATTTTAAGGTCAAAAATAGGCTGTGTTGTTGGTACACACCTTGGTCCTGCAATAGCAATAGCTTTTTATGAGGAGTAAAAGCTGGACAGTGAAAATAAAAAATCTCTGAGAAAAAACGTCCAATGCTTAAGAGACAGCATGTCTCAAGAATCAAGAAAAATAAAAAGTTCAATCATTGCCAAAAAATTTACAGAACTTTCGGAATATAATGCAGCGGACGCAATACTCCTTTACTATCCTTTCGGGAGCGAACCTGATATCACAATGATAATCAGGAAAACCCTTGAGGATGGCAAAAAGGTAATACTGCCAAAAGTTACAGGTTCAGTATTAAAACTCTATTATGTTGACGATATTAAAAGCCAGATGAGGATGGGCTTTTACGGTATAATGGAACCTGATGACGGGATTTGCCGAATTGCTGAATTTTCTGATGTAGGCCTGGCATTGATTCCTGGAATTTGTTTTGATAAATCGCTAAACAGGATTGGCTACGGAGGGGGATTTTATGACAGGCTTATACCTTTGCTTCCACAAAATGCAAAAAAAATATCAATTTGTTTTCAGGAACAGATTGTTGATAAAATACCTGCTGAGAAATATGATAAGCCGGTCGATATTATAATAACTGAAAAAAAGCTTTATAAATGACAGTTCTACTAAAGTCCCGGTATTGAATAAAAAGCTTTAAAATAATACGAGGAAATGAAACATTCTGACTTAGAAGTAGGCCATGTTATTGCTATCCTTATACCCGCATATAATGAGTCCATGTATATAAAGGATGTAATACTGGAATGCCAAAAATACGGGTTTGATATCATAGTTGTTGATGATGGCTCTACAGATGAATCGGTTGCAACAGTTAAAACAATACCTGGCAATTATGGGTCAAAGATCGTTTTAATCGAACACGGGACAAACAAAGGCAAAGGCCAGGCATTGAAAACAGGATTTGATTTTGCAGTCACCCATGATTATACAGGCGTTATAACAATCGATGCTGACGGACAACATAAAGTAAGCGAAATAGAGTACTTTTTGGATGCAATCAAAAAAAATAGCCCGGATATAATTGTCGGTAGCAGGTTCCAGGATACAAAAGGCATGCCTTTTATAAGGCTTGCGACTAACTTTTTTACTTCATGGATTATTTCTTTGATAGCAGGCCAGAAAATAAGTGATGTCCAATCAGGTTTCAGGTATATCGGTTATAATGCTTTGAGCAATATAAGGCTTGAAACAAACAATTTTGATACTGAACCTGAAATATTATTAAAAGCAAGCTGGCTGCATTATAAGATTATCAATATACCGATAACAACAATATATCATGAAAATTTTGTGAGCCATGTAAACCCGATTAAGGATACGATTAAATTTTTCAAACTTGTTTTCAGGAGTCTTGCCTGGAAGAGGAGATTTAAGCATTCCCATACCAATTTTTAAAAATCTCTATATACTCCGCCAGCTGCTTATTAAAAACAAGCAGCAGGATTATGATGACCAGCACTATTATTACAATTATTGCCAATTTTTCCGGTATTGTCAGAGACCGCCTCTTTTTATCATCATGTTGCAACATGAATATAACACTTTCCTGAAGATATGATTTATTCGGTTATATTTGCCTGTTCATCAAGAAGCTTTAAAAAAATACATGTATTGCTTTCTTTCCTTATTGCAATTTCCTTAAAATTGGATGCCTCACCAGATAATATCGAGATGTCTTTTTTCGGGATACCCGTTTTTTTTGAGATGAATGAAATCAGGATTTTATTTGCCCTTCCTTTTTCAGGTTGTCCTGCAATCCTGATCTTTATCCTGTCGCCAAAAAGACCTTCTATTGAATTTGATGCAGCATTAGGCCTGATAATAAGCTTTATCCTTTCAATTTCCACAAAACAAGGCCTTAATCATCTGCTGCCTTGAAGAAGTTTTCTATAATATCCGGATTTGCAATATCTATTTTCTTCCGCTCTCTTTTAGGAGTATCCGTTTCATCAAAATCGGTTTCTTTTTCAACCTGTTCTTCTGCATTATCAGCAACTTTCTGGTGTTTTTGCTGATCTGTTTTATCTGAATCTTCCTGTTTTTGCTGATCTGTTTTATCTAAATCTTCCTGCTTTTGCTGATCTGTTTCCTTTGCTTTTTCCTGCTCCTGTTGTTTCTGGATCCTTTCAAAATAATAACCACTGTCTCTTTCAGAATTTATATTGTGTGGTTTAGGCATAGTCTTGATAATTAGTGTG
>CAYGYY010000039.1:0-16914 GCA_964354265.1 uncultured Actinomycetota bacterium | reverse complement strand
AGAATTTATATTGTACCTGTCGAAACTGGAAAATTCCTTGCTTTTTTCACCCGGATTTTTTTCCGCTTCCTGTGCCGGTTTTTCATGTATTATCGTTTTATATGTTATTTCCTTTTCAAATATAGCCTTATGCCTGGTTTCAGGTTCAGCCTCACTGGTAATATCAGTTTCATCGCCTGACTGTAATTCAAAGGAATCTGCCCCTGTTGAGGTATCTACTGTATTTGTATCTTCTATAAACTGGCTGATATCTTCTGCCAACTTTTTTATCTTATTTTTTAGTTCATCAAATTTACTCTGCAGGAGGATTATTGATTCTTCGAGTTGAAGTTTTCTCATCTGCAGGTCACTTAATGTTTTTTCTTCTTCAAGTTTCCGCTGCTGGATTATTTCATCTGCCTCTTTTTTTGCCTGGCTTTTAATGTCTTCTGCAACCTTATGTGCTGAAATAAGAGCGTCCTGGATTATCTTTTTTATATCAGTATCTTCAACTGTACTTTCAAACTTAAGCTTATCAAGGCTATCCTGTATTTCACGGTTTTTCTTTATTAACCTGTCAAATTCAACAGACAGGATGTCCAGGAATTTATCAACTTCATCTGGCTTATATCCCTTAAAAATAATATGAAATTCTTTTTTTCTAATAAATTCTGCATTTTTTTCCATACTTTCCTCCAGAAAAATTTTTTAGAATTAATATATATTATAGCACCAAAGGCTTTTTTATTCTTCAGTCTTAACAACTGATATAAATTTAGTCGTTAAGAGGTGCTGGACTCGATTTCATCCTGTATTTCCAGGGACCTTTTTAAAGCACTGCTTACTGCCTCATTTATAATATTATCAAGCTGCTTTTTCGTAAAGATATTTAAAGCAGCTTCTGTAGTGCCTCCGGGTGATGCCACCATCTTAATAAGGCGGTCAGCATCGCAATCAAATTCTTTAAGCATTTCTGCAGAACCTTGTATTGTATTTAAGACAAGTCTCTGTGCAATATCACTGCTTATCCCCTTTTTTATAGCTGCATCAACCAGAAACTTATAGAAGAGAAAGAAATAGGCCGGGCCACTGCCGCTTATTGCAGTAGCGGCATTCTGGAGTTTTTCATCAACAATTATACATTCGCCAAGACTGGTGAATATACCTGTTGCAAAATCCAGATCTGCCCTGGCCACTTTTTTCCCCTTACTTAATACCGCGATTCCACAGTTAACTAGAGCAGGAGTATTAGGCATTACCCTTATAACAGAAGCCCCCGCACTTAATTTTTTTTCAAGGAAATCTGTAGTTACTCCTGCAGCAATACTGATAAGAGTATTAAAACCGGGGTCAAAGTATTCTTTTATATCAGTAAGCAGTCTGGATACATCCCTGGGTTTTACTGATATAAGTATATATCTCGATTTTTCTACAAGATCTCTGGCATTTTCAGAAATATTGATTTTAAAATCATCCTTTATTGATTTTATAATTTCTGCTTTTATCTCATAAGCATATATTTCCCCGAAGTCCAGGAAACCTGAAGAAAAAACCCCTCTTAATATGGCTTTAGCCATATTGCCGCAGCCAATTATTCCAAGCTTATAATTATTTTTTTTATCCAATGATTAAAAATCCCCCAGGATAAATCAAAGCTGATTATAAAGTCCTCTTTCCCTGAGAATTTCCTTTTCATTTGAAGTTACTATTGTGTTCTTTGGAGTCAGCAGGAATACCCTGTCTGCAACTTTTTTTATGCTGCCTTCCAGCGCATAAGTCAAGCCGCTGCAAAAATCAATTATCCTTTTAGCAAGATCGGGATTAGTATTCTGGAGATTGACTATTACCGGGATACCCAGTTTTAAATCATCCCCAATCAGCTGCACTTCTTCAAATTCATGGGGCTCCTCAACTGATACTCTGGCGCTTTTCAAATCCTTTGCCCCATCAATTGAAAGTAACCTCCTGGGCTGTTTGATGTTTGTAAGATTTTTTCTCTGGTTTTCTTCCTTGCGTAGAGTAGGCCTGAATAGATAGTCGCTTCTTGTATAAATGTCTTCGTGGTAGGAATCTTTTGAAGAAGCATATTTTTCTTCAAAATCATCATCATAGTATTCGGGACTGTTTTCTGCGCTGTCTTCTTCTGCAAGGCCAAGGAAAGAAAGTGTTTTTCTGAAGAAAGTTCCCATCGTTCCTCCTTTTGCATTATATTACTTTAATTATTGCTACAATTTTACAATGTTGATTGACTACAATTATAATAGAAACTATAATAAAAATCTAACTAAATCTATAAAAATATTAAAGAACCTATCCTGACCATGGTAGAGCCTTCTTCAATAGCTATATTGAAGTCATTGCTCATACCCATAGAAAGCTCAGATACTCTTGCAAAGTCACTCGCCTTAGCCATATCATCCCGCAAATGCCTCGTCCTGCTGAATATATTCCTTATCAAAACTTCATCACTGCTCAGAGGAGCCATTGTCATAAGTCCGCAAATAACAGTATTGGTAAATTTAAAGGCATTCCTGATAAAAAAACTGATTTCATCTGGTTTCATTCCATATTTTGACTGTTCTCCTGAAATATTCACCTCTACCAGGACTTTTTGTATTTTGCCAATTTTAAATGCCTGTTTATCAACCTCTTCAATAGTACTGATACTTTCTATTGAATGTATATAATCTGAAATAGGTACAACTACTTTTGCTTTCCTGCTCTGAAGATGGCCTATGAAATGCCATCTTACACTTTTTGCAATATCCCCCAGGACACTGTACTTCTCTTTGAATTCATCAGCCCTGTTCTCACCGAAATCTGATATGCCAAGATTTATTACTTCAGCAATCTGGGAAGCACCGGCATACTTCGAAGCTGCTATTAAAAGCACATCTTCTGCATTACGGCCTGCTTTCCTGCAGGATCTTTCAATCTCCTTTTTCAAATTTTCAATTTTTGACTTATATATATCCTTTTTATCCAAGGCAAATATCTTTAAATAGAGGTTTTATTATGTCATTACTTCATTATTTATCCTTATTTTTCCTTAAAAAAGTGGGGATATCAAGGTAATCATCTTCTTCTATCGACCTGAAATCCTCTGAACCGATTTTACTCTCAGGTTTCTTCTCAACTGGTTCTCTTTTCTCAGTCTCAAAAAATTCCCTTTCGGAAAATATTTGTTCAGGAGTCTTATCCTTTTCAAACTCGATTATTTTTTCCTCCGGGATAAAAGGCCTGTCAAATGATTTTTCCCTCTCTTTAAAACCTGCCGCAATTATTGTTACTTTTAACTTATCATTCATTGTCTCGTCTATAACAGCGCCAAAAATAATGTTGGCATCAGAACTTGCAGCATTCCTTATAACTTCAGCCGCTTCATTTACTTCATGGAGCTTCAGGTCCGGACCTCCTGATATATTCAGGAGTATCCCCTGGGCTCCATCAATTGAATTGTCGATCAGGGGATTTTTTATTGCAAGCTGTGCAGCTTTTATAGCCCTGTTTTCTCCGGAAGCCAGGCCGTCACCAAGTATTGCTGTGCCCGCATCTTTTATAATTGATTTTATATCAGCAAAATCGAGATTTATTAATCCCGGCAATGTGATGAGGTCTGTAACTCCCCTTACGCCTGCTTTTAATACATTGTCAGCATGCCTGAAAGCAGTAAGAAGAGTAGTATTTTCATCTGATATATCGAGCAGTTTATCATTGGCTATTATAATTAAAGTATCAACTTTCCCTTTAAGGTTCCTGATGCCTTCCTCTGCCTGCATCATCCTCTTTCTGCCTTCAAAAGTAAAAGGCTTTGTTACAACTGCAACAGTAAGGCATCCGCTTTCTTTTGCCACTGAAGCGATTACAGGAGCTGCGCCAGTTCCGGTACCGCCGCCTTCTCCACAGGTAATAAAAACCATATCCGAGTTCTTGACTACTTCTTTAATAACATCCAGTGATTTTTCTGCTGCTATCCTGCCTATTTCAGGACTTGAACCTGCTCCAAGGCCTGATTCACCAATAAGTATCTTCTTATCCGCATTAGACATCATCAACGCCTGGGCATCCGTATTCACAGCAATAAACTCACACCCCGAAATATTATCCTCCATCATCCTGTTCACTGCATTGCTTCCACCGCCACCTATGCCTACAACACTGATAACAGCATAATGGCTTTTGCCAAAGTCATCTTTCAAGTCAAGACCTCCTGATAAAATTATTCATTTCTTAAAATCTTTGTAACAAAATCCCTAAATCTTGCAATAAAACCTTTATTCTTCTGTCGCCGGTCATCAAACTGTCCAAGGTCAATAAAATTCCTTATTTGATTTGCATACTTGAGTATCCCTATTGCTGTAGAATATATTGGATTGCTAACTGCTTCTGAAGGACCTTCCACATCAATAGAGGTGCCAATCCTCACGGGCATATTAAAAATATTTTCAGCAAGTGCAGCAATCCCCTTAAGATTTGCAGTCCCGCCTGTAATGACAATTCCGCAAGGTATCGAGTGAATAAAACCATAAGCTTCAATTTTTTCTTTGACAAGGTTAATCAGCTCCTTTAACCTGTCATTTACAATACTGTATAGCCGGATGTTTAATGTCGCCTTATTCTTATCCAGCATAATATCACCCATATTTATCTTGCTTAAAGTCTCATAGAAATTATAGTCTACATTGGCAAATTTTTTCTTTATCTCCTCAGCTTTGGCAAATGGGATATTCAGCCCGATTGATATATCATTTGTAATAAGGTCACCGCCTACCGGCAGGCAATAAGTAAACACCATTTTCTTATTATTATAAATCGCAATATCAGTGGTCCCACCTCCAATGTCAATAATAATCACACCGCTTTCTTTCTCCTCCTGTGTAAGGACCGCTTCACCGGATGCAAGCGCTTCAAGAATAATATCCTCGATTTCAACATTGGCTGCCTTAACACTGTTAATTATGTTCCTTATTGGTATTACGGAACCATAAATAATCAACAGTTCAACTGCAAGTTTATCAGTAGAAAGCCCAACAGGGTCCATTATGTCTTTTTCATCGCCAAGTGCAAACTGTTTTATAAGTGTATGTATTACGTAGTGTTCCGAAGATATGTTCACCCTGTTTGCAAGACTTATGAGCTTGTCTACATCAGATTTCCTGACCACCTTTCCAGGGCTATTCACATTGATTTCAGTCCAGTTGTTTAAAAATGATATATGTTTTCCAGTTACACCTATATATGCGCTGTCTATAAACATATTTGTGGATTTTTCTGCAGCGCCGATTGAGCTGAGTATTGACTTTGTTGCTTCATTAATATCCACAACCAGCCCTTTTTTCATGCCTTTGCATTCTGATGAACCAAAACCTTTTATCTCAATAGTATTGTTCTTTTTTACACTTCCAATAAAAGTACAGACTTTAGTAGTACCTATATCTATTGCAGCTATATACTCGTCTCTTGCTGGCAAAACGACCTCCGATTTAATATTTCAACTTCTCTATTGTACTAATTTTTTACTATTTTATTACTGGATTTTCAATATTTCTTAAATCTATTACTGAATAATAAGTCCCTGATTCTTTTAACTGATTCAGGACTTGCCTAAGTATAGCATTTTTATCAACAATTTTATCACTTGTGCCGATAATTATCTGCTTTCCTTTATTTGTTACCAGTACGATATCCTGGCCGGATTCATCGCTAATATATGCTTCCCTGATTTCATTTTTTATTTCAAGGTCAAGCGCTTCATATATATCCCCGCAGCTTAAAATATTCTTTTTTGCTATTTTCTCCCCAACCTCAGGATAAGATTTAAGGCCATTTTTAACCAGTATTAATTTTTCATAATCAACCTGGTCATTTTCCCCAATGGTACCCAGGACAATCCCTTCATTGTCAAGAATATAATAATTTACTCCATAGACTACCTTTACAAATGGTTCCCTTTCACCTACCTGGATCTCGATCTTGTCAGGAAATATCTTCTTGAGCGAGGCGCTCTTTAGCCGCACCAGGCTCTTAACAAGCACATCTTCTATGCTTTTTTTATCTATCTCAAATATGTTTAACCCAAGCGCAACATCCGCTTCTTTTTTTATTTCTTCAATACTATAGTAATTATTTCCTGAAACATTGATACTTTTTATCTTAAAATAATTACTGTTATAAAAATAATTAAACCCCCAGACAAGCGCAACAAAAAATATTACCAGAAGCAGTATTTTTAAACTGAGAAGCAACTTTTTTTTTACGTTCCTTCTCCGCCTGCTTGCAAGCATCCTTTCATATTTCTTATCAGTACCTGCCATACAAATCCCGTGACCCCAATCAAATCACAACTTTAACGTTGCACAGTTTAATATGATATCTACCAGTAAAGGAAAATCAATTCCGCAGGCTGCAGCAGCTTTTGGAACAAGGCTCGTTGGCGTCATCCCTGGTATTGTATTTACTTCAAGAATATTTATGTTGTTATTTTCTTCCAGGATCAAATCTACCCGGGAAACACCGCTGCAGTCCAGTACACTGTGACACTTGACAGATAATTTTGATATTTTTTGTGATATTTCATATCGCAAAGGAGCAGGTACAATATACTCTGTCAAGCCTGAAGTATATTTTGAGTTAAAGTCATAAAATCCGCTCTTGGGTTTTATCTCTATTATTGGAAGGGCAAGGGGCTTATTGCCTATGATGCTTACGGTCAGGAGCTTTCCCCTGATGAACCTCTCCACCAGTATTTTTGTGTCATGCTGGAATGCTGCATCAATGGCCGGAGCCAGGTCTTCACTGTTTTCAACAATTGATACCCCGATTGTTGAGCCGCCCCTGTTGGGTTTTACTATCAGCGGATAACCTGTTTTACTGCTGATCTCAGAGCTAATGAATGATGCGTCACTTCTGAGATCACAATCCAGGGTAAAAAATGGAGGAGTGGGTATCTTTTCAAATTCAAATATTTTTTTTGAATAAAACTTATCCATTGCAATCGCACTTGCCAGGACGCCCGAACTGGTGTAAGGGATCTTTAAAAGCTCCAGGACCCCCTGTACGGTCCCGTCTTCACCATACTTTCCATGAAGCGCTATATAGGCTATGTCTATTTTTTTTATGATAGATGCTATATCGCCTGTAAAGTCAAGGAACTCTGCATTGTATCCCAGTTCTTTTAGCGCGCCATATATTCCTTTTCCAGTTGACAGCGAAACTTCCCGCTCTGAGGAAATTCCTCCTGCAATTACGCCTACCACCAGATCTTTTTTCTTTTCCCTGTAAGGAAAAGTCATGGAGTTTTCAAGTAATTTATCCATAATCTAAAATCCCACCAGTTTTATTTCGTATTCCAGATCAATATTAAAATTGTTTTTTACTAATTCCTTTACAATCCTGGAAAGAACAAGGATGTCTTTTGAGCTTGCATCTCCGGTATTTACTATAAAATTTGCATGTTTTTCAGAAACCATTGCTCCTCCAAAACTGAATCTTTTTAATCCGCAAAGGTCTATCATCTCACCTGCGCTTTTTGTAGTGCCGGCAGGATTTTTAAAAAAACAACCTGCATTAAGACTATTCAATGGTTGGCTGATCTTTTTATTTTTTATATTTTGCCTGATATTATTGAAAATGTCTTCTTTCCTGTTTATATCAGGTTTTAATAATATGCCTGTAAGCACAATAAGACCCTGTTTATAAAAATACCTGTAACCATAATCCCCGGGTTCCAATTCAGATTCTTTAGCAATTACAGCACCGTCTTCCAGGGATAAATAACTTACTTTTTTGACATAATCACAAATACCTTTTTTTACAGTTCCGCTATTGCATGCGACTGCTCCTCCTACCGTACCCGGTATACCTGCAAGATATGACAGGTCAAAACCAAGCTTTGCTGAAAATACTATTAATCTTTGTAGATTGGATGAAGCGCCTGCCGATATCCAGCCATTGCCTGCAATGCTTATCAGATTAAAGCAGCCTGAAAGCTTTATCAGGAAAATATCATTAAAGCCATCTTTAAAAAGAACATTGGTACCATCCCCAATAATATAAAACAATGCCTTATTATCTATTAAATACTTTACCAGCCTGGCAAGGTTTTCGGCATCATTGACTTCAATAAGCGCAGCGCACCTGCCACCCGCTTTAATGGATGTAACCTGTGCGCAGCTTCTACCAATGCTTATACTGATATCAAGACCGGGTCTTGATAAAAAATCCTTTGTTTTTTGCAAATCGGTTTCAGTCATCATTATAATAATCTCATGTGATTTATTTTTTCAATAACTCATCAGTTACTCTTGTTATATCACCGGCACCCATTACAATCACCATATCGTCTTTTTTTATATTGTCGTTTAGATAATCTGCGATATCTTTTAATACCGGTATATACGCAAGACGTTTTTTATAACCCTCTTCGATAAGACTGTCAACAAGCAGTCTGCCGGTTACACCTGGAATAGGCTTTTCATTTGAACCAAAAACATCTGTTATTACCAGGATATCTGCATTTTGAAAGCATTCATTGAATCTATTGTGGAGATTTGCCAATCTTGAAAACCTGTGAGGCTGGAAAACAGTAATTATCCTATTCTTTCTTTCAAGTATTGCTGTATCCAGCGTGGCTTTTATCTCTGTGGGATGGTGGGCATAATCATCAAATATAACCGCCCCATTTTTCTCTCCCCTTTTTTCGAACCTTCGTTTTGCCCCGGTAAAATATTGAAGAATGCTTATGGACTTTTGCAAATCCAGGCCAAGCCCATAACAGACAGCAAGTGCCGCAAGACTGTTTTTTACGTTATGGAGCCCCGGAACGCTTAACCGGACATTATATTCCATCAGCATCTCCTGCTGCCTATCCCCTGAAATGACAAGCCTGTAAGACGGCATGAAATTGGATAGATTTATTTCTACCGCTCTCAGGTCATTGTTTTCTCCGATACCAAAAGTTATTATTTTTTCCATGGTAGCAGAGCCTGCAAAATCGCGCGCTATCTCGTCTCCATTTATCGCTACAAAACCGCCTTCTTTTGTATTGCCCAGGAATTTTTTAAAACTGTCTTTTAAAAGATTAAAATACTTCCAGTAATCCATATGATCTTCCTCAATATTTGTTATGACACCTGCAAATGGCCTGTATTTCAGGAAGGTTCCATCACTCTCGCAAGCTTCAGCTACAATATACTGGCCTCCGCCAAATCTTGCATTCGTGCCAAGTTCATTAAGCTCGCCACCGACAATTATTGTAGGGTCAAGTTCCAGGCCGCGGAATATAAGCGCTATCATTGAAGTAGTCGTAGTCTTGCCATGAGTGCCGGTTATTGCAATACCTTTTTTGCTGTTCATTATCCAGGCAAGCACCTCACCACGGGTAAACACCGGCAATCCCATTTTTTGTGCTTCAACCAGTTCCTCATTTTCAGGGCTTATTGCCGCAGAATAAATTATTGCATCTGCTGACCTTATATTCCTAGCCTTATGTCCAATAAAAACTTCTATGCCCTGGCCTGAAAGCTGGTCCGTATACCTGGATATTTTAAGGTCCGAACCCTTTATATTAAAGCCCATACCCTCCAGGACGATCGCTATGGCGCTCATTCCTGCGCCGCCAATGCCAATAAGGAAAAAGCGCTTATATTTCTCCAGTTCTTCAGCGGTCTTCATTAATTTAGACTATCCTTTCTTCCAGCAGTTTTTCAGATATGATTTTTGCGCCATCCATTCCTTGTACCTTAAGCTCAGAATCCTTGAGCCCTCTATAAATCTTTCTATTATTTTCGAGCAAAGAGTCAATAATGCCTGAAAGCGTAGATTCATTTAATTTGTTATCAGCTATTAAAACAGCCTTTTTATTTTTTACAAGATATTCGGCATTAAAATACTGATGATTTTCAATTGCCTGCGGATATGGCACAAGTATTGCAGGAATATTGGTAGTTGTAAGTTCTGCAACTGTCGTTGCTCCTGCTCTTGATATTATAAGGTCAGAAACTCTGTAAAGAGCCGCCATTTCTTCAATATAAGGAAAAAGCCTGAAAATAAGACTATCGCTCTTTATAATGACAGTATCCAGCTTTTTTCTATACTCTTCAAAAAACCTTCTGCCGCAAATAAGGATTACCTGGATATTTTCATCAAGACTGAATTTTTTATATAAGGCAATTACCGAATCGTTTATCTTTTCAGCCCCAAGGCTGCCCCCAAAAGCAGTTATTGTAAACCTGCCTTCCTGCAGGTCCCATTTGTTGTAGTCTGGTTTTATATCATGAAAATGCCTTATTGCCGCCCTAACAGGATCACCTGAAAATATGAACTTTACCCCGGGTATGTCACCTTTGGCATTAAAGTGTTTTACTGATTCTTCAAAACTTATGAAAATATATTTCGCAAACTTTGCAAAAAATCTGTTCAGCCGTCCGGGGATGACATTCTGTTCGTGTATAGCTATTTTTCTTCTAAGAATGATTGCTGAAATAAACACAGGGGCACAGACATACCCGCCCATACCAAGCACGAAATCAGGTTTGAAGCTGCCGATGATTCCCAAGCTCTGGAATAAACCGGCAAAAAGGTTGAAAAAAAATCTTAAGTAAATATGGACTCTGTTTAAAAGATTCTTGCTTACCGAAAAGCCTGAAGCACTGATTCTCTTAAAATCAATTCCCAGTTGGGGAACCAGGCTGTTTTCCATACCTGTCCTTGTCCCGATATAAAGCAGTTCAGCAGAAGGATGGCTGCTTTTGAAATATTCGATTATTGCCTGCGCTGGATATATATGACCTGCAGTTCCGCCAGCAGTAATTACTATCCTTTTATTCATATGCCATTCCCTGTAGAAAAGTAATCATGATTGCAGGGCTCCTTTTATTTCTTCTTCAGTCTTTTTTGTGACTGTAAAATTCTGCCTGGAAATGTTAAGCAATATTCCGGTGGCAACCATGCAGGTCAGCAGAGAAGAGCCTCCAAAGCTTATAAACGGGAGAGTTAGGCCTGTTACCGGCATGAGGCCTATAACCACGCCTATATTGATTATTGCCTGAGTGATTATCATCCCTGTAATAGCCCCTGCCAATGTCCTTCCAAAATAATCCTGGGTCCTCAGGCATACTCTTATACCAAAAAAAGCAAGAAGAAGGAATAATGCTATTATTACAAAAGTACCCACCATTCCAAATTCCTCACCCAGTATCGCAAAAATAAAATCTGTATGAGCTTCTGGCAGATAAGAATACTTTTGTATGCTATTTCCAAGTCCAAGCCCTAATATATTCCCTGATCCAAGGGCAATAAGCGACTGGTTTACCTGGAAATTTACTCCTGCTGTTTCTGCAGATTTATTAAGAAATGCAAATATCCTTTCCCTTCTGTATTCCTCCATGAACATGTATGCAATCAGGGTAATAAGCCCTATAGAACCCAGGCCGATTATATGGGGGAACCTTACATTGCCAATAAAAAAGAGTATAAATACTGTTATCCAGATTATTACTACGCTTCCAAAATCCGGTTCAAGGAATATCAATAAAGTAACAATGAGGAGAATTATATAAGATGGCCACAATAGATTCTTGAAAACCGGTTTTTCTCTGTATCTTTTATTGAGCGAATCACTCATAAAGATAATAAGCGCCATCTTTGCCAGTTCTGACGGCTGGATATTGAAAAAGTAAAGGTCAATCCATCTCCTGCCGCCTCCCACTACAGTTGCCACTCCGGGTATAAGTACGATAGCTAGAAGACCTAAGGATATAAGGATTAGAAATACTGATATCCTTGAATAGAATTTATAATTTATCCTGGAAAAAACAATGAATACCAAAAATGATAAAATCCACCATATAACCTGCCTTCTTATAAACCAGTATGCGTCACTGAAATATTGTTCGCCTACCGCTATAGATGCGCTTGCCACCATGATTATGCCTATTATAGACAGGATAAAGGTCAATATGAATATAAAATAATATTCAATATTGAGTTTGAAAACATTATATCGCTGGAATTTTTCTTCTTCCATCACTTAACCACCAAAACCTCCTGTCCTCATCCTTTCGAGAACCAGCTCCTTGAATTTTTTTCCCCTGTCTTTGTAATCATTGAACATATCAAAACTTGCACATGCAGGTGAAAGAAGTATTACCTTGCCTCTGCCAGTGACTTCAAAACACCTTGAAATTGCTTCCTTAAAACTATCACATCTGAAAACCCTGAAAGGCATAGGGCTGTTATTGTATGGATATTCTTTCAGGCAGGCTGCGATTTTTGGACCTGTCTCACCAATAAGTACCACATTCTCAACGGTTTCTTCCATCGCCGGAATCATCTCATTAAAATCCATACCCTTATCTTTGCCACCCAGTATAAGAGTCACTTCTTTTTTAAAGCTTCTCAGGGCTTTAATGGTGGCATCGGGATTTGTGGCTTTTGAATCATTGAATATTCTTATTCCCTCGACTTCAGCAACAAATTCAATCCTGTGCTCCAAAGTATTGAAATTCTCAAGAGTTTGGCTGATAAAAGCATCTTCCACTCCAAAAATCTTAACTGCTGCCACAGAAGCCATTATATTTGAAATATTATGATTGCCAGTAAGCTTTATTCCGGAAACATCAATTGAGCCCTCAGTGTTTTTTCCAATATCATAGAAAATCCTGCCGTCCCTGTGATATAATTCGGTTGAATCACCTGAAAGACTACAGCGTATTACGCTGAATCCCTGATCTGCGTAATAATCTCTTTTTTTAAGGTTCTCGTTGATATAGCGATCATCGGTATTAAATATCCCCCATTGCCCGGCTGTACTGTTTGAAAAAAGCCTGAACTTTATTTGAGCATAATTGTCCATAAAATAATGCCTGTCCATATGGTCACTGGTAATATTCAGTATAATGCCTACAAAGGGGTTGAGCTGAATTGTCCTCTCAAGCTGAAAACTGCTTACTTCAATAATCCTGATGGTACCTTCAGGGTGACCCGGACCTGCAGCATTTGTCAGTGGATTTCCAATATTTCCGCAGACAACAGCATCCCTGCCTGAATCTGCAAGCATCTGTCTTATCAGCGTGACAACAGTTGTTTTTCCATTTGTACCGGTTACAGCTATTGTGTTCTTCTTTTCGCTTTCATCCAGAAGCCGCCAAGCAAATTCCAGTTCACTTATTACAGGAATACCATTGCTGTCTGCATACTGCAGCAACATGATGTCCTGGGCAATTCCAGGGCTTGTAATCACTAAGTCGATACCATCCAGCAGCATGGTATTTTCATTCGCTTTTTCGTCAAGCTTGATTTCCAGCCTGAAATCCTTATGCTTTTTAATAAATTTAAACTGGCTTTCTATTTTAAGCAATGGATTGCTGTCTGCTGCTACCACTGTTGCGCAAATCCCGGATAATTTTTTTAATACTGAGATCCCGCTTTTGCCAAGCCCGATTACAAGGATTTTTTTATCTTTTAATTCATTAAGCCCAGTATTGATATCATTCATTTTATTCCAGTGCGTTTCATTTAATCAAGGAATTTAAGGTAATAAATAAAAAACCCAAGTCCTCCAAATAATAGGCAGATTACCCAGAATCTTATTATTACTTTTATCTCCGGCCATCCAAGCAGTTCAAAATGATGGTGCAATGGCGCCATTTTAAATACTCTCTTTTTTTTCAGTTTGAACCATGCAACCTGTATAATGACAGAAAGAGTCTCAATGGCAAAAAGCCCCCCTATTATTATAAGCAATATCTCCTGCTTTAATATTATTGCAACAGCAGCTATTAGTCCTCCAAGGCCAAAAGAACCGGTGTCTCCCATGAATATTTCAGCTGGCGCAGTATTCCACCATAAAAATCCGGCACAAGCTGCAACAGCTGCTCCAGATATCACTGCAATATCAATTCCATAGTTCACTTCCAGGACAGACCATTCAAGGAATGCAATAAAACTAAAGATAGCAAGCACTATTGCTGCTGAACCTGCAGCCAGACCATCCAGGCCGTCTGTCAGGTTAACTGCATTAGTGGTTGAAATGATTATGACTGCAGGTATTATAAAGTACCAGTTGCCTAGCTCCAGCTTTAATTCAGTAAAAGGTATACTTATAAAAGTTTCAATATGTAAAACAAACTTTGAGACCAGGATAAAATAAAGGCATACTGCAATGAGCATTGATATCTTAACCCATCCCCGCAGGCCAAGGTTCCTTTTCTTTTTCAGGGAAATATAATCATCGATATAACCTATTAAACCGCACAAGAGGAAAACTGATGCGACAAAAATACCCTCATAGCTAAAGTCGCCATATCTGTAGAATTTTACAAGAATGACTGTTGTATAAGATAACAGTGCGGCCAGGATAAATACTATTCCCCCCATTGTTGGTGTGCCTGTTTTTAAGGCATGGGACTGAGGTCCGTCTATTCTGATCTTCTGGCCAATATTCTTCTTCTTTTGAAAACGTATTAAAACAGGAGTAAAGATAAGGGAAATAATCCCGCTTAAAATAATTGCTGAAAAAATCCAGTTCATAACTTTTTACTCTCTAAATTTATTTATATTCAATATTTTTTTGAACCCGTCCGGATGTAATATAATAAAGTCGCCTATCGCTACTGCTGTATGAAATCTATTATTTTTTCAAGCCTGTTGGCTCTTGAACCTTTTATAAGTATGCAGTCTCCGGTTATGATTATCTTACCGGCATTTTTACAAAAGCTTTCACAATCCATGAAATGGTAATACTTTGTAATGTCTTCTCTGCCATGATTCTCCCGGCTTCCGGTGATTTTTTTAAATTCATAACCTTTGCAGATATTTTTGGAAAGTTCACCGATGGCAACCAGGATATCTATGCCTTTTTCTTTGAGGTACAGCCCTAACTGGAAATGAAGGTCAGGTGATAAATTACCCAATTCCAGCATATCTGCCAGTATAGCAACACTTCTGCAGGAATTTTTATCTGACACAAGCTTTAAAGTATCTATTGCCCTTTTCATTGAAAGCGGGCTTGCATTATAACAATCGTTTATTATAATTTTTCCACCGCCGGATATAATCTTCATCCTGTTTTCCCCGAAAACAGCATTTCGTATACCAATGCTGATAAAATTTGGGGCAAGTCCAAGATAAGAACATACAGCAGCTGCGCAGCAGGCATTATAGATGTTATGAAAACCCGGGACAGGCAGATCGATTTCAGTAATCATGTGGTTTTTATTGAAAAACTCAAACGAATATTTCCCCAGGCTGTCAATATGTTTTTCTAAAAAATTATAATCAAGATTATTATTCCTGCCGTATTTTAACACTTTGCAATGTATTTTTTTTAATATAAGATCTGTCCATTCGTCGTCATTGTTTAAAAAAAGGACGCCTCCTTTTTCATCAAGGTAATCTGCGATTTCTGATTTTGCCAACGCTATTTCTGAAACATCTTTAAAAAACTCAAGATGAGAAGGGCCAATGGACGTTATTGCACCGATATCAAGGTTCACAACCCTGGAAAGCATTCCAATCTGGCCTTTTGCCCTCATCCCAAGCTCTACAATAAAAAATTGCGCGTCTTTATTGACTTCCAGGGCTGATAATGCGATACCGATTTCAGTATTAAAGTTCTTGGGTGTAAAAACTATTTTAAAAACACCGGACAAAATACTTACCAGGAAATCCTTAGTAGTAGTCTTGCCTGCGCTGCCTGTTATCCCGATTACAACTGGATTAAACCTTCTTATGTAGTTGCTTGCAAGATCCAGTAAAAAAGATACATTGTCATCAGCCTGCAGTATTAAAAGTTCCTGCCATATTTTTGGATCGGACTTCTCCCTGGCATTTTCAAGTGCTGCTTCATTTTTTGCATCTATAACAAATCCGCAACATTTTTTTCCTACTGCCTCGGCTATATAATTATGGCCGTCATAATTCTGGCCGGCTACAGGAATAAAAAAGTCGTTTTCTTCCAAAGTCCTGGTATCTGTTGAAATCGAACTTATAAATGATCTCTTGTTTAAAGCATTTTTCCCACAGGAAAGCACTCTGCTGCCTGTCCAGCTGATAAATCTTTTAAAACTTATTTTTTGGCCGATTTTCAAGCCCTGCTCCAATCCACTATGGCTTCCTGGTCGCTGAAATGAATCTTCGTGTCAGCAAACTCCTGGTAATCCTCATGTCCTTTTCCCGCTATCAACACAATATCATTTTCAGATGCCATATCAAGGGCTTTCGATATAGCTTTTTTCCTGTCTGTTATCTTTAAATAACTGGTATTTCCGGATATCATAAAACCTTCCTCTATCATCCTTATTATTGATTCCGGGTCTTCAGTCCTGGGATTATCGGAGGTTATTATGGTAAAATCTGCAATACTCGCTGAGATATCCCCCATTATTTTTCTTTTTTTCCTGTCCCTGTCCCCACCGCAACCGAAGACAGAAATAAGCCTTGCGCTTTCCGGAAGCAGTGACCGGGCCGTCCTTAAAACATTTTCAAGACCGTCGGGTGTATGAGCATAATCAACTATTGCATTTATCTTCTTGCCTGCTGCCCGGATTTTCTCAAACCTTCCAGGTACACCAGCCATTGAATTTATGCCTTCCTGGATACATTTCTGCTCTATATGAGCAAGAATCCCTATCCCTATAACGCCCAGTATATTGTAAACATTGAAATAACCGCAAAGAGGTGACTTTATTAGAAATTTTTTATCATATCCTGCATTTAAAAATCTTTTATCGCTTAGTGCGACCTCCATCTCTATGCCATTTATCGAAGAACTTATTCTGCCTGCAGTCAGTATTGCATTGCCGTTATTTATCCCGAATGTCAGGACTTTCAAATCGGTAGCAGCAGCTATTTTCTTTCCGTAATTATCATCGATATTTATAGAAGCTGCTTTTCCCCCAAACAAGTACCTTTCATCTTTAGAGAAAATCCTGTTTT
>CAYGYY010000038.1:0-19871 GCA_964354265.1 uncultured Actinomycetota bacterium | reverse complement strand
ATATCCTTCTGTTCTACCACATAGCATTCCCCAATCAAAGGTATCCCCAGCCTTTCTTTTTGACGGACCACTTTTGAAAATAAACCGACGTTGATTGTTTCCATCTCTTCATCATTATTTTCAAGAAAGAGTGAGCAGATGACTATTTCTGCTCCGGCATGCACTGCATCATCCACGACGGTTGCAATTTCTGTAAATCCTCTCCTGTATTCCAGGGGGTAGTAGAATGCGCTGGACCAGTTAATCCTTACTACCGGTAACGGCGCATCTTTTTGTGCAAATAAATCCCAGTTGCGTTTTAATGAAAATCTTGATAAAAGCAATGCATCAGTACCCATGCATTTTTCAATAGCATCCCTTGAGCTTTCAATTCCCGGTTGGTCGCCGTATTCAAGGACATGGTCAATTGCTGATATGACAAGATTCTTTTTGCTTCCGAAAAGTTTTTTGACCCTCATATCTATGCCTGACATCTAAAAACCCCTTTCCAAATATTTGGTTGATAAGATCCAATTTTTAAATCTTTACTCCCGGACTATTAACCGGTTAAATTATTTATTGACTGAATTGTTTTAACCTATAAAGGCAGTGCTACCCATCTTTTTTCTGAATCCGAAAGCGCGGCAGCTTCTATCACTTCCTGCACTTTATATCCTGCATGCATGTCAGCCTCCGGCTTTGTACCTTCAACAATATTCTTTATGAAATCATAAGAATTTCCGCTATGGTACCTTATCCATCCGACAGAAAATTTCGGACCCGGGAATGAAATTGCAGGTTTGGGATATCTCTGGACAGTTTCAATTGCTTTAAAACCCCTCATTCCGCCAACCGGTTCTTCAGGGTCGCGGCAATCATATATTTCAAGATAATTTGGCTGCATACTGTTAAACCTTATGGCGCCTTTCTCACCATGTATTTCCAGCCTTATTTCATCATTTGCCCCTGTTGCCACCTTTGTGGCTTCAAGAGTGCCCAGAGCACCATTTTCAAGCCTGAATATGAGAATGGCAATATCCTCTACATCTACTTCGCACATCTTCGAGGAATTGCCTGCGACAGGTCTTTCACTTATAAAGGTTTCAAGCTTTGAAAATATTTCACTGAAATCACCTAAAAGGAATCTTATAAGGTCGATTACATGCGATGCCAGGTCATAAAGCGAACCGCCACCGCAGAACTTCTTCTGGATTTTCCAGTAAGAAGGTCTTTTAGGGTCAGAATTTCCTGCATGAAGATAAACTGCCCTGATGGAATATACCCTTCCAAGAAATCCCTCATTGATAAGCTGCCTTGCCCTTAGCGTTGCCGGGGTATATCTGTATTCAAAGCACATCTGTGAAACAAGTTCCGGGTAGGCGCTTGCGCAATCAAGAACCTGCCTGGCTTCCTCCAGGTTCATTGCGAGCGGTTTTTCACAGTTAACATGTTTACCTGCACTAAGGGAATCGATAATTATATCCTTATGAAGATAATTTGGGGTGCATACAGATATTATGTCTATATCATCCCTTTTTATAAGATCCCTGTAATCCTCGGTTGCAAAATCAAATCCAGCCTGATTAATTCCTTCCTGGGCATCATTGATAGGGGATGAGCATACTCCAACCAGCTTCAACCTTACAGGCAAGGGTTTATAAAAAAACGGGAGATTTAAAAAAGAAAGTGCATGTACTTTTCCTATAAAGCCATATCCAGCCATGCCTATTCCAAGCGTTCTCATGAGATAATCCTCCACGATAATATTTTAAATATTCAAAATTCTTTTTTAAAAATAGCCGAATTCTTTTTCAACAATGTATATTGATTCATCTACTATATCAAGCGCTTTTGCTGCAATTTCTTTTTCCATTATTAACGGGGGAGACATGCGCAGATTATGGTTTGCTGGTATCCATGCGAGCCCTTTCGAAAATGCTACCTGGTATACCCTTTTTCCGGCATCAATAAAAGGCTCTTTCGTATTTTTGTCTTTTACAAGTTCTAAACCTAAAAGGCAGCCCTTGCCTCTTACTTCTCCAATTATTTTATGCTCATCCTGCATTTTTAAGAGCCTGTTCATTATGAATTCGCCAAGTTCTGCAGATTTCTGGACTATATTCTCTTCCTCTATTACCTCAAGGCTTGCAAGCCCTGCCGCCGCAGCCATTGGGTTTCCCCCATAACTTGTAGATGCCGAGATTTTTTCAAGGACATCAGTCATTTCTTCCTTTATTGCAAATGCAGTTGCTGGGAAACCGTTTGCAAGCCCTTTCCCCATTATAATAATATCAGGGATAACTCCATAAAGGTCGACACACCACATTTTTCCTGTACGGCCACAGCATGTCAGTACCTCATCCACAATCAGGAGGATACCTAGCATGTCGCATAATTTCCTTATTGCGGGCAGGTAATCATCAGGATACACAATAGAACCTCCCCAGCCCTGTATGGGCTCCATTATTATAGCTGCAACATTTCCAGTGCCTTCCATCTTTATCTGTTTTTCAAGCGCATCCACGCAAAAAAGCTTGCATTCCGGATATTTTTTGTCAAAGGCACAATGGTAGCAATGCCCGTTTGGAGCGAGGTGCATCCCTGTCGCGCGCGGACCTGTCGTAAAGTCCGCAACCTGCGTGACGGAGACGGCGCTCATGGTCTTGCCATGAAAATCACCATAAAATGAAAAAAATTCATATTTTTTAGTATAAGCCCTTGCAGCCCGCATTGCTGCCTCCACTGACTCGCAACCTGCGCAGTACATCTGAATACCGTTTAAATTCGCTGGTGTCATGGATGCCAGTTTTTCCAGGAACAGGGTTTTTATCTCAGTAGAAAAATCATGGCAGTTCATGAGCCTGGCAGTATATTTCTGGAGATATTCTACTACCTTCGGGTGGCAGTGACCAAGATTTGTGACATATATTCCTGAGGAAAAATCAATGTATTTATTTCCATCAGCATCAGTCAGGGTAACCCCATGGCCGCTTTCCAATGCTACAGGAAAAAGCTTGACCTGTGAGGAGTATCCTTTCATATACTTTTCTGCCCGGTTATGGATATCTTTTGACCTTGGCCCTGGGGCAGGTACCTTCATGTCAGGTACACTGCCAGGGTCAATCTTTGACCAGTTAATATCATAGTCCACTTTAATTCCCCCTTTTAGAATCACTAATATTATTATGGATAACTTTATGTCTTTATATGCAATTCTATATTAATTTTTAGTTGGAAAATTAATAAAAAAAATAAAATTTATTTTTTGATATATATGCATTTTCATGCAATAGCAAACAAATTATGCATGTAATTGTATTATATAGTATAATTTAATATAATCAATAGAAATATTTTGTTGATTTTATAATTCTAGTGTGGTAAAAAGTAAAAACTTTTTTGGCTTTTTGTTTGCATGCCTGGATTCATGCAAATAGGCTGAAATATTTATTAAATGAAATTGGAGATGTAATATGCTAAAAAAGTATAATATAGCGGTTAATGTAGCATTCTGGACTGCTGTTGCAGGTATAATCGTATTGTTTACATTATCGCTTCTTGTGCCGGGCCTGAAATTAAATTCCTTTCTTTTTGGCACGCATGAGGAAGTAATAGTAAAAAAAGAACCGGTAGTTATTACGGAATATAAAGAAATTGAAAAAAATATTGAGTGGTATTATTTTGTTGCAACAGCATACACTAAAAATGATTCAAAGCAGGGCACTGGAAGCACAACTGCAACAGGAAAAAGTGTCAAAGAGGGGATCATAGCTGTAGATCCGGAGATGGTCCCTTTTGGAACTGTTTTAGAAATAAAAGACATTGGCATTTTTGTTGCAGAGGATTGTGGATCTAAAATAAAAGGTAACAGGTTGGATATATATTTTGATTCAGAAAAGTCTGCAGAAGAATTCGGCAGGCAGGGTGTCTGGGTCCGGTTTATGAATGGGGAGAATATCGAGATAGCAATTGCAGAAAAACCTTAAACCTGTAGTAATCATAAGATTTGTGAAAAAGTATCCAATTCATTTTATTGGCATTTTTTGTTATTCTTAGCAGAAAACAATTTCATTACGACTGGAGGACAATTGTCAGAAAAAGATGTTAAAAATAGTTTAAAGAATAAAAGAACATTCCAGGCAGGAAACAGAAGGATTTCTAATACAGCGCTTAAGATATCTGCAGCTTTAATGCTGGTAGTCCTGCTTGTTTTACCAGCTATCTGGGGATGTTCGTCGGATGCTGAAATAAATAGCACAGGCAAGGGTCCTGGCACAGTCGTAAATGGCGACACCCAGGAAGCCGGTTCTGCAAGTGAAACAACTGCTGCAGAAACTGTTGCAAAGAAACCGGTGAATTATTATGTAAGCGCTTCGGATGAGTTTGATAATTATTCCATGGTGTGTCCTGATAGCTGGGAACTTTATGAAAGTGGCTCAGGGTCAAGGGTATTGCTTAAGAACAGCAATAGTGTGGAAAGCAAGCTGGAAAGTATACTTGTTTTTGTCGATGACGTTTCTAACAAAGAGGAACTAAAAAATGATGCAGATGTGATTGAATCATACAATGCATTGCTGGAAGATGACCAGACGGTGACGATTCTTGAAGAGGAGATTGTGAAGTTAAATGGTATGGATTCTGCAATGATAAGCTACCAGTACAACAGCATTCTTGATAAAGATACAGAAAGTGAAGATGCGGATTATATTGACTGTTTCACTTTTTTTAGGAATGGCAATTATATTTATTCAATAAAATATATAGGCAAAAATATTACTGAGTCTGGCGCAAAGCAGACGTTCAGGAATTTTATTTCATCATTTTCACTGGATGACCAGGTCGAGCAGCAAAAAGAAAAAGATAAAAATACTTCAGTGAATATACTGATTCTTGGTGATGACAGCGGTATGGACAGGCCGGGAGGAAGAGTCAACGGCAGAACTGATATAATCATTCTGCTGCACCTGAATCTTGATAAATGTAAGGGAACAGCTGTTACAATTCCCCGGGATACCTGGGTCAATATTCCAGACCATGGTGAGAACAAAATAAACGGCGCACATGCTATTGGCGGTAATGAACTTACCATAGAAACAATCGAACAGCTTTCAGGCCTTGAGATAGACAATTATATAATCACTGATTTTGATGGTTTTATCCCATTGATTGATTTTCTTGGAGGAGTGACAGTAGAAGTCGGGGAAGACTTAAGCGATGATTTTTCAGGCTGCTATCTCTCAAAAGGGGTCCATCATCTTGACGGGAAGACTGCTCTTGCACTTTCAAGAAACAGGCATAGAGCAGGTGACGGAAATACCCAGGGAGGGGCATTTGCCAGAGAGAGGGAAGCTGCAAAAATAATTGTCGCGCTTCTTGAACAGAAAAGCACTTTTGAAAGAATTACAGCAATGCCGCTCTTTATTAATTACCTTTTGCGGTATACATGGACTGACCTTAGCTTTATGGATATTTTGAAGTTAGTTCCTGTACTCGGGAAAATAAAAGCAAGCGATATAGAAATAACCGGGATACCTTCGTGGCCCCAGGCAGTAGGCAATGCAAGTGCAGTGGTATATGATGTTGATGCTACTGCTGAACTCTTTGAAGATATCAGGAACCAGTGATTTTTTGGGATTGAAGCATTGACAATTTAAAAAATTGAATTATATTTATAAAATCATAAATTCAAGATGAAACAAGCGGAAGTGGCTCAGTTGGTAGAGCATCACCTTGCCAAGGTGAAGGTCGCGGGTTCGAGCCCCGTCTTCCGCTCCATTTTTTAAAGGTGTGCATTAACATCGACAGCTAAAAACAACTGGAGTTATCAAATGAGCAGGGAACAAGTGAAGAATAAAAATTTAGAGCTTGAAGAAAAGGCCCTGGATACTCTAAACCACAGCGCTTCACATATAATGGCTTCTGCAATCAGGAAACTTTATCCTGGTGCAAAATTTGCCATAGGACCATCAATAAAAAACGGTTTTTATTACGATATTGAACTGGAGGCGCCTGTTGCTACAGAAGATTTAAAAACCATTGAAAAGGAAATGGAAAAAATTATCAGGCAGGATCTCAAGTTTGAGAGAAGTGAAATGACAAAAAATGAAGCTTCAATATTTTTCAATGATAATCCGTACAAACTCGAGCTTATAAGTGACATACCGGGCCTGCAGGTAAGCATATATACTACAGGGGATTTCGTAGATCTGTGCGCAGGACCTCATATTGATTCCACTGGCAAAATAGGGGCCTTCAAACTTTTAAGCATAGCTGGAGCGTACTGGCGCGGAGATGAAAAAAATAAAATGCTTACCAGGATCTACGGGGCATCATTTTTTTCAAAGGAAGACCTTAACGCATACCTTGACAAAATAGAGCTTGCTAAAAGAAGCGACCACAGAGTTATTGGAAAAGACCTTGAACTATTTTCTTTCCATGATGAAGCTCCCGGTTTCCCTTTTTTCCATCCAAAGGGGATGGTCCTGCAAAACACTATACTGGATTACTGGAGGAAAGAACACCTTGTCGAAGGTTATAATGAAATAAAGACTCCTGTAATTTTAAGTAATGAACTCTGGAAGACATCAGGACACTGGGATAACTATAAGGATAATATGTATTTTGTACAGATAGAGGAATGTGAATATGCAGTGAAGCCGATGAACTGCCCTGGTGCGATTCTTGTTTATAAATCCAACCAGCACTCCTACAGGGAGTTTCCCATAAGGTATGCAGAACTCGGGCTTGTACACCGCCATGAGAAGTCAGGGGTACTGCACGGCCTTTTCAGGGTCCGTAATTTTACCCAGGACGACGCCCATATATTCTGCCTTGAATCCCAACTAAAGGATGAGATAGTAAAGATAATAGATCTTATAGACAGGATGTACGGGGTATTTGGCTTTATGGATTACCATGTTGAACTTTCCACCAGACCTGTAAAAAGGATAGGCAGTGACAAGATATGGGATAAGGCTGAAGTAGCTTTGAAAAGTGTTATAGACGAAAAAGGTTTGGCCTATAAAATAAACGAAGGAGATGGAGCTTTTTACGGACCCAAAATTGATTTTCATATAAAAGATTGCCTTGACAGGACATGGCAATGCGCCACCATCCAGCTTGATTTTTCAATGCCTGAAAAATTCGACCTTGAATATACAGGGGAGGATAACGCCAGGCACAGGCCTGTAATGCTCCACAGGGTGGTATTGGGAAGCCTTGAGAGATTCATAGGGATACTCATAGAAAATTACAGTGGTAATCTGCCGCCATGGCTTGCTCCAGTACAGGCTATAGTGCTTCCTATTTCGGAAAAATTCCATGATTATGCTGCAAAAATAAATGAAAATCTTAAGCTGCAAGGCTTCAGAACGGAAATAGATAATAGGGTAGAGTCACTTGGTAAAAAAATAAGACAAGCTGAACTCCAAAAAATACCATATATGCTGATAGTGGGGGAGCAGGAAGAAAAAACTGAAACTGTAACTGTAAGAAAAAAAACCGGCGGTGATATAAAAAACATAAGCCTGGAAGAATTCATAAAAATAATTGACAATGCTGTAAAAAATAGGACTATAGTCTCATAGTGCAGATAATTTTTTAATGCATTTTCTTTATTTTTATAAGTGTTATTATTATAATTGTTTTCTAACATTTTTCGAGTATGTTTTTTTAATTATTTATTATTATAGAGCAAGGGGTACAAATGACTCTGAAGGAAAAGGTAAAGCTTTATACTACAACTGCAGCTATAAAAAGCGCCGTCAAGGTTCTCCCGAAGATCTCGGATGAAAGGTGGCTTTCAATTGTTAAGGGCAGGGTCTATAAACTTAAAAAAAGAGAAGAGAGGGATTTTCTTGAAAACCTTCTTGTCAACCTGAAAAAAGCATCTTCAAAAATGGCTCCTTCTGTCAGGAATAAAATTGTAATGAACCTTATTAACAATGCGATGATACAAGGCCAGCCGAAACGGAAAGCTTTTAATGAGAAATATGGCATAACCCCTCCGAACCACCTGGTAATAAGTCCAACAATGAAATGCAACCTCAAGTGCTATGGCTGCTACGCATGGCAATATTCCAAAAAGGAAGATCTGCCATACGAAGTCTGCAACAGGATAATTAAAGAGGCTAATGATATGGGCATATATTTCTTTGTAATTACCGGTGGGGAGCCTTTTGTATGGCCACAGCTTTATGATTTTCTTTCAAGACATAATGACTCATTCTTCCAGATATACACAAACGGTACTGCAATAAACGATGAAGTTGCTAAAAAACTGGCAGAATTGGGAAATGCAGTGCCATGCATAAGCATTGAGGGTTTTGAGAAGGAGACTGCTGCAAGAAGAGGAGATGCCACGTGGGGTAAGATCATGACAGCCATGGATGCGCTAAGAGAAAACGGTGTGCTGTTTGGATATTCGGTAACTGCGACCAGGGAAAACAATGATCTTGTTGTAAGCGATGAATTCGTTGATTTCTTTGTAGAGAAAGGTTGTTTCGTAGGGTGGTATTTCAATTACATACCTATTGGCAGGGAGCCAAATCTTAACCTTATGCCTACCCCGGAGCAGAGGGATTACAGAAGGGGAAGGATAATCGAAATAAGGAAGACAAAAAATATAATTGTTGCTGATTTCTGGAATGACGGCAACCTTGTAAACGGGTGCATGGCAGGAGGCAAGAACTACCTTCACATCAATGTAAACGGTGATGTGGAGCCATGTGTCTTTGTGCATTTTGCTTCAGACAACATCAAAGAAAAGAGCCTGGCGGAAGTTGTTACAAGCCCGTTCTTCATGGCATTCAGGAAAAGACAACCCTTTAATGAGAATCATTTAAGGCCATGCAGCATAATAGATAATCCCCAGGTATTGAGAGATATAGTCGCGGAGACAGGGGCTTATGCTACTCATGACGGTGCAGAAACCATAGTTACAGATCTTGCAAAACAGCTTGATGCGTACTCATGCGCTTATGGCAAAATCGCTGACAAGGTCTGGAATGAAGAATATGCGCCAGTTGAAGAAAAAGAAGCAGTAAGCTAAAATCTTCCCAAGCAGGATTTTTAAATATAGTATAGACAAACAACAAAAAATATATATAATTTCATACGGATTTTAATTAAAAAATTAAAAATTCAAAAAATTAAATATTGAAAGAAGAAATAGAAATCATTTATTTCTCACCAGATAGCAGCCTATTTTATTGTTCGAAAAAAACAGGTAAGCATAAAAAGCAATTATGCGCCAGCTGATCTGGTCATATTTTAAGTAATTAAAATAGGTGGATGGTTTCTGCCTATTTTTTTTATTATATAAAAGTTTTTTTAAAAAAATGCATGGAGGTATGTATAAATTATTAAAAACATTAGGGTCAATGAACAAATAAGGATACCAAAAGTAAGGCTGATTGATGAGGATGGAGCACAGGTTGGTATCACGCCGGTCGAAGAAGCCTTAAAGCTGGCTTATTCAAAAGAACTGGATTTAGTGGAAGTGGCGCCAAATGCAGCTCCGCCAGTATGCAGGATAATGGATTTTGGAAAATATAAGTATCAGCTTGAGATCTCTGAAAAAGAGAAAAAGAAAAAGCAGACGCAAATAATTATAAAGGAAATCAAATTAAGGCCTAAGATCGATAAAAATGATCTTGGCATTAAAACAAAACAGATTGAGAAATTCCTGCAGAAAGGCAATAAAGTAAAAGTAACCATGTCTTTTAAAGGCAGGGAGATAATTCATTCAGAACTTGGAATGAATCTTCTAAATAATATGCTCGATGAGCTTGTTGGCAAGTGCATTATTGAGCAAAAGCCAAAGCTGGAAGGGTATAATATCGTAATGATACTTGAGCCGGCTTAGAAAATTCTCGAGGCAACTGGATATATGAAAAGTTGATGATAGTTCTTATACGGAAGGGAAGGTGTTGGGAAATGCCAAAGATTAAAACTCACAGGGGAGCGGCAAAAAGGTTCAGGTTAACAGGAACTGGTAAAATAGTAAGAGTAAAAGCTTACAAGAGCCACATCCTTACAAAAAAGAATGCTAAAAGGAAAAGGACTCTGGGACAGGTGACCGAGATTGCCAGAGCGGATTATCCTCGAATAAGAAGGCTGCTGGGAAAATAGTTACTAAAATACCAGATTAGATTTGAAAGAAGGTGTAAAAAAAAATGACGCGAATAAAAAGAGGAGTTATAAAAAGGACTAAACACAGGGAGGTCCTTAAAGAGACAAAAGGATATTATGGTTCTCACAGCAGAAGTTACAGGCTTGCAAAGGAAGAGCTTTTAAAATCATTAAGTTATGCATACAGGGACAGAAAAACAAAAAAGAGGACATTCAGGAGCTTGTGGATAACCAGGATAAATGCAGCAGCAAGACTGAATGGTTTGTCATATAATGAATTTATAAATGGTTTAAAACTTGCAAACGTAGACATCAACAGAAAAATGCTTTCTGAAATCGCGCTGAATGACCCTGCAGCTTTTACAAAGCTTGCAGAACTGGCAAAACAGCAGGTTACAGCTTAAGATGGAAATAAACGAAATTGAAAAAAAATTAAAGTCAGAGGTCGGGAGCTTCAGGAGCGATATAGAAAAAGCTTCAGATCTTGACGAATTGTATAAAATAAAAACCAGGTATGCTGGTTCAAAAAGCCTGGTGGTGACCATGCTTGGCAATATAGGAGCTTTATCTAAAGATATTAGGCCGTTAATAGGTAAGGAAGCCAATATTGTCAAAAGGGAAATAGAATCTGTTATTTCTGAAAAAGAAAAATATCTAAAGAATATACAGTTTGATGTAGACCTGAGGAAAGAAAAGATAGACCTTAGCCTGCCTGGAAGTTCAGTCACACCGGGAAGGAAACATATAATTTCACAGGCCATAGAAGAAATTGAAGAAATATTTATCGGTATGGGTTTTGAAATTGCTGAAGGCCCTGAAGTGGAGACGGATTATTATAATTTCGAAGCCCTTAATACTCCATCGGATCATCCTGCAAGGTCACTTCATGATACTTTCTTTATTTCAGGCGATACCCTGCTCAGGACGCATACTTCCCCTGTACAGATAAGGTATATGGAAAAACATAAACCTCCTGTTTATATAATAGTACCAGGTAAAGTGTATAGACGTGATTATGATATCTCGCATACCCCGATGTTTACACAGATAGAAGGTCTTGTAGTAGATAAGGGGATTAATTTTGGAAACCTGAAATGGACGCTGGAAACATTTGCTCATGAAGTATTTGGCAGGGAAAGAGAAGTAAGATTTCGGCCACATTACTTTCCTTTTACTGAACCAAGCGCTGAAGTTGATGTATCCTGCGCTATCTGTATGGGGAGGGGCTGCAGGACATGCTCCGGTTCCGGATGGTTAGAAATTCTTGGAGCCGGTATGGTGGATCCAAACATTTATAAATATGTTAACTATAACGCCGATGAAGTCAGCGGCTTTGCTTTTGGGATGGGCATTGAAAGGATATGCATGCTCAAATATGGAATTGACGATATCAGGCTTTTTTATGAAAACGATTTAAGATTCATCAGACAATTCTAATAATATCTTATCCTTGTTTTATAGGATATACGGGGGCTTTTTAAATTGAAAGTAACTCTTAACTGGATAAAAGAATTTATTGATACAAGCAGCCTTGAAAATGGTTTTGATGCTTCAGATATCGTAAAAATCCTGACAATGAGCGGAACTGAAGTAAAAAAAGTTGAAGATATAGGAAGCAAGTTCAAAAATATTGTCATCGGTCGGGTAATAGAATTTATGCAGCACCCTGACGCAGAGAAGCTTTCAATATGCCGGGTCGATATAGGAAACAATATTCTGAATATAGTCTGCGGAGCAAAAAATTTTGCTTCAGGTGATAAGGTTGCAGTTGCTCTTGAAGGTTCTGTGACAGCACAGGGAATGGCTATTAGCAGAAGCAAGCTCAGGGGCGTAGTATCTGAAGGAATGCTTTGTTCAGAGTATGAGCTTGGCCTGTCCGATGAGTCCGAAGGTATAATGATATTGAACAGGAACTGCACCATAGGCGATAGTTTTGCAGGGACTCTGGGCCTTAATGATATAGTGCTTGAGCTTGAGATAACGCCAAACAGGCCTGATTGTTTGAGCATAATGGGGATTGCAAGGGAAATAAGCGTTTTAAAAGGTATTCCACTCAAACCCTTAAAGTACGAGGTTGCCGGCGAACTTAATCCTGATAAGAATTTTGAAATAGATATAAAAGATTTTGATCTGTGCCCCCGTTATTCTGCAAAGGTCTTTTCGCATATACCATTGCTGGAGAGCCCTGACTGGCTTAAAAACCGGCTCATAATGTGCGATTACAGGCCGATAAACCTTATTGTCGACCTTACTAATTACGTCATGCATGAAGTCGGCCAGCCGCTGCATGCATTTGATATCGACCTGCTTTATTCAAATAGGGTAATAATCAGGCATGCAAAAAAAGGTGAAGATATAAGAAGTATTGACGATAGTATAAGAAACCTAAGCGGGGAAATGCTTGTAATCGCTGATGAAAAAAAACCGGTGGCAATTGCCGGTGTGATGGGTGGGAAAGATACTGAGATAAATGAAAATACAGTAAATGTCCTCCTGGAATCAGCAAACTTTTCAGGACCTTCCATCATGAAAACTTCTGCTGAACTGGGCTTGCGTTCAGAGGCTTCGAACAGGTTTGAAAAGAAGATAGACCCCGAGCTTACAGTCGTTGCGATAAAAAAATTCGAGGGAATGCTTGAAAGTATAACAGGTATGAAAATATCTCCGGGCATATATGACTGTTATAAGAAGGTAGAAAGGGCACGGGACATACTTTTAAGGATGGCAAAGGTTTCCGGTGTCCTGGGAAAAGAAATACACCCGGAAGAGGTTTCTTCTATTCTTACCGGCCTTGGAATTGAAAACAAACCTGGCATTTCCGGCACGGAAGCTCCAGAAACTGCTGTCATTGTAGCCAGGGTGCCTTCATCAAGGTATGAAGACCTGGAAAGGGAAATAGATCTTATAGAAGAAATTGCAAGGATACATGGTTTCGAGAATTTTAAATCAAATCCTATGATATCTCCGCTTCGTAAAGGGAAATATACTTTTACTCAAAAAGCCTTAAAAAAGGTAAGGCAGGCTTTAAGCGACGCAGGTTTAAATGAAGTGATAAACTATTCATTTATCAGTGAGGAATGGATAAAAAGGTTTAAGCTTGACCTGGAGGAAGACAGATACAGTAAGGCTGTAAGGATATTAAATCCACTAAATGAGGACTTTGCCTTTTTAAGGACAACCCCAATACCTTTGATGGTAAAGAATATTATAGGCAACTTCAACCATGGCATTAAAGATATCTCAATTTTTGAGGTAACAAAAGTATATGAAGATATACCCGGAGCAAAGCTGCCTGACGAAAAAACTGTTCTGGGTGTAATGCTTTCAGGCAGGTCTTCAGTTAAAACATGGGATAAGAATGAAAAAGCATTTGATTATTATGATATCAAAGGTATGCTTGAATATCTCTGCAGTATTTTTTATAAGAATGCTGTTCTCCGGGTAACACATAAGGAAATTAAGTTTTTTCATCCTGCAATAAGCGGGGAAATTGTCATAAACGGTAAAGTTATGGGAATAATAGGAAAAATCCATCCAGTTATTAATGATGACCTCGATATTTCACAGGATATTTATTATCTGGAGCTAAATTTAGATGTGTTTATATCAAGTATTGATTATTCAATGGATTTCAAATCAATAACCCAGTTTCCATCTATTGATATTGATATTGCGCTTGTAGTGGACAGGGAAATAAGACATGAAGATATCGAAACTGAAATAAGAAAAGAAGGTACTAAAATATTAAATAGTTTACAGCTTTTCGATGTATATTCAGGCAAGCAGGTAGGAGAAGGCAAAAAAAGCATGGCTTACTCTCTTTCCTTCCAGGAAGATAACAGGACTTTAAAAGATACTGAGGTAGAGATAATTGTTAAAAGAATCCTTGAAAACCTTGCAAGAAAATTCGGGGCAAAATTAAGGGACTAAGCCTTTCAGGACAGGATTTACTTTAAAACTTTGTTAAACAAAAACTCAAGGTTAATGACATAATTGTTTTTATTGCTGAGAATCGTAGGAATCTTACAATGATTGAAACTCTCAAGGATTTTAAAAATCCTTGAAATCATTGTAAAGTTAAATATATAATAGTTTTTAGTTTTTATTTTACAGGTTAAAAATACTAATTTAGAATGGAGTATTAATGGTTGATATCAAAAACATCAGGGCATCAATTTGTAAAATCGGCAAACTTCTTTATGAAAGGGACCTGACTGACTCAAGTGGCGGAAATATTTCGGTGCGTGATGGCAATTTGATTTATATCAATCCCAGGCGTGCAGGCCATGACTTTCAATGGGAGATAGAAGAAGACCAGATAATTGTAACAGATCTTTGCAAAGTCCCCATCATAGGCGAAGCCGATATGATATCAAGGGAAGCTGCCACCCATTATTACATATACCAGAATTTTCCTGAAGTTAATTCTGTTGTGCATGCCCATCCCTTTTACATGATGGCTTTTGGTGCCGCACATATGGATATACCGGCTGTAAGTGAAGGGACTAGAGCAGTGATTGGCTCCCAGCCAATAACAAACATACCTGAAGTAGTGCCAGGTTCAATAGAGCAAGCTGAAGAAATAGTCAAGAACTTCAAGAAGCGGAGAGAAATTGAGCCGGGCTGCCCCCTTATATGTAATATACCTTTCCACGGCACTTTTGCTGCAGGGGCGAATATAAATGACGCTTTCTTATATACTGAAGTTGCAAATAATTGTTCAAAAATCCTTGTTTACAGGCAGATAATGTTCGGGAATGATCCAGAAGCAGATTTGGGTATCCACAAACATTTCACCAAGGAAGACTTTAAGACTATAGATGTTTCCAAGGATGTATGCACTCCGGGGTATCTTTATACCGATGCGTTCGGAAAGCAGGCTGTCTATGGAAACGGAAACAGCAGCCAGGAAGCAAACAGCTCAGAATACTTTTCATCTGGAGACGGACTTTCCCAGGACAAATACAGGGAAATAATACAGCGGGTTACAGAAGCGGTCTTAAACCAGTTAAAAAAATAATAAATAAGGTTTATTGTTTTTTATCTAAATAATAATGTATCTACTACAGTCCGGCCATGATGCTATTCCAGGTATTAATAGGAGTACCAATGTATAAGGAACTTTCACCTGTGGATTTAAAATCCAGGTTTGACCTCAAAAAACTTAACTGCAAGACTACTGAAGAGCTTAGGCCTCTTGAAGGAATAATCGGCCAGGATAGGGCAGTTAAAGCTTTAAAGTTCGGGCTTAATATTCAGCAGAACGGTTTCAATATTTTTGTTTCGGGATATACTGGTACCGGGCGCACCACAGGAGTCAGCGAGTTTGTACAGGAATTCGCAAAAAGCAAACCATTGCCACATGACTGGTGTTATGTGAATAATTTCAACACCCCATATGAACCTAATGCAATCAGCCTGCCTTCAGGCAGGGGAAAAGTTTTTCAAAATGATATGAAAATATTCATCTTATCAATAAGAAGCCTGATACCCAAGACTTTTGAAAGTAAGGATTATTCAGAAAAGAGAGATTCTGTTGTTAAAAGTATAGAAGTCCAAAAGGAAAAACTTTTAAACGATATGAATAAAAGGGCGCAGGACCAGGGTTTTGTCTTGAAGTCTTCACAGATAGGTGTTTTTATTGTCCCGGTTATTGACGGCAAACTTTTAAACGAACAGGACTTTTTGCTTTTAAGTGAAGAAAAGAAGCAGGAAATACAGAAAAAACGTTCAACTATAAATGAGGATTTGAAGAATACAATGGACCAGGTCCGTGACCTGGAAAAAAAGATAGATGAAGAAATAAGAAAAATAAACCATGATGTAGCACTTTTTTCAATAGAAAAGCACATCAATGACCTGAATGAAAAATACAAGGATATAGACGAAGCAGTCAATTTTATTGGACAGGTCAAAGATGACATACTTCAAAATTTAACAATCTTTATTTCCGGGAGTGCAGTTGATGCATCAGCTCAATCTGTGTTTCCATGGATGAAGGAACTGCCATTTAAAAAATATGATGTAAATCTCATAGTAGATAATTCTAACCTGGACGGTGCCCCAGTTATCATTGAGCAAAACCCTACATACCAGAATCTTTTTGGAAGAGTAGAAAAGGAAGCGCAATTTGGAATGCTGACTACTGATTTTACAATGATAAGGGGAGGATCGTTGCACAAAGCTGCCGGAGGATTTATTGTAATACCAGTTGAAGAACTGCTTAAGAATTTCTTTTCCTGGGACAGCTTAAAAAATGCATTGGTGAATAAAAAAATCACAATTGAAGAAGCTGGAGAAAAACTCGGCTATATAACCACTAAAGGATTGAAACCCGAAGCAATACCTTTAAATGTAAAAGTCATCCTTATAGGAAACCCTATCCATTATGACCTTCTTTTTTCATTGGACCAGGATTTTAAAAAACTTTTCAAGGTTCGCGCTGATTTTGACCTGGTAATGGAAAGAAATGATGAAAACATTAAAAAATATGCTTCATTTGTATGCACCCTTTGTGAAAAAGAAGGATTAAAACACATGGAAGCAGGAGCAGTTGCAAAAATCGTAGAATATGGCTCAAGGCTTGCTGAAAACAAGAACAAGATTTCCACACGTTTTTCAGATATTTCTGATATTGTTTTTGAAGCCAATCTTTATTCTACCCAGGATAATTCAAAATATATCAATGCATCTCATATTATTAAAGCGATAGAAGAAAAAATAGATCGTTCAAACCTGGTTCATGAAAAAATAAAGGAGCTAATTGGAGATGGTGTGATACTTATTGATACCAAAGGTTCAAAGATCGGACAGATAAATGGCCTTTCAGTTTCAAGTACAGGCGACTATATTTTTGGGAGGCCTTCACGCGTGACCGCTTCAGCAGGAATGGGGAAGGAAGGTATCATAGATATCGAAAGGGAGACAAAGCTGGGAGGACCAATACATACAAAGGGTGTACTGATACTAGGGGGATTTATAGCAGGCAGGTATTCAAAAGATAAGCCGCTTAGTCTTTCTGCAAGGATAGTATTCGAGCAGAGCTATGGAGCAATCGAAGGCGACAGCGCATCAAGCGCCGAACTTTATGCAATAATTTCTGCACTTGCAGAGGCGCCTTTAAGGCAGGATATAGCTGTCACAGGTTCTGTTAACCAGAAAGGTGAAGTACAGGCAATAGGAGGAGTAAACGAAAAAATAGAAGGATTCTATGAAATATGCAAAGAAAGTGGCCTTACAGGTTCGCAAGGGGTCATCATACCTGAAAGTAATGTAATGAACCTTATGCTAAAAGATGAAATAATAGATTCAGTAAAACAAAAACTATTCCATATTTTTGCAGTGAATAATATTGATGAAGGCATAGAAATACTGACCGGTATTAAGGCTGGTAAAATAAACGATGACGGTACTTTTGAAAAGGATTCTATAAATTATAGGGCAGACCAGAAAATAAAAATGTTTTCAGAGAAATTCAGGGAAAAACCTGAACATAATCGGGTCTGTCAAGAGAATATATACTGAAATGCCATTATTGTTAATAGGCGCTAAGTGTTATAAAAAAGATAATAAGAAATAAGATAGTTAATATGCCCAGTGCTACTCCAATTAAATATAACCCCTTCCCCTTAGATATATGCGCACCTCTATAAATTCCCCTAAAATCCTTTACCCCAAATATAATTGCCATTATAGAAGAACCTATTGCAATCACACAAAGGAGCAAAATTAAAAACAAGAAAAATGTAAATTTATAAAATTCCTCCAGTGCATCTATAGGTTGTAAAATATTGATGCCAAAAGGTTTCCCGGGGATTAAAAAGAAAAAAACAACACTTGAGAGTAATGCCAGTATTCCTAATACTAATGATTCAATTGAAGTCTTATCATATTTATCGTTTTTTACCATATTATTCAACATTTGCTACCACCGGTAAATGGTCAGAAGCTGTACTAAAGGGTACTTTAAAATTTGAAATTTTTAAATCTGGTGTAGTCCATATAAAATCAAGTCTCTTTATAGGTTCACAAGTATCTATGTCAAGAAAAGTCAAATCCTTTTCTTTACCCAATTCAAATTGTGAATCTATTAGACCTGAAGAATACATCATATCAAGCTCTTTATCACCCTTTTCTGCATTAAAGTCTCCCATAATAGCTGTTCTTCCAAGCCCATTCCACTGCTTAAGTATTTCTTGTATCTGCTTTTCCCTAATTTCAGGTTGCTCAACTATATGATGTGGATGTGTGCAGCATATATTAATACTTTTGCCAGGAATTTCTACATTAACAAATATGTAGCTTCTTCTTTGGATTGCACCTGCTTTAGGCAAAAAGCCGCTTTTTATAATTTTCATTGGATATCTGCTCAAAATTGCAATACCCCAGACATCATCGAATGCCGGCATAAAAAAATAATGCATATCCAGTCTATGTGATAGCCATTCAAGGGAATCTACACATCCGTTAGTCACCCAACCTCGTGAAACTTCTTGCATGGTTACAATATCGGCATCGTTTCCTTCTATCACTCTGGCAATTTCTTCCAGGTCCAAATAACCTTTTACATTAAATCCCGCACGTATATTGTAATTCATGATTCTGACAGGCAGCTCCCCTTTGAAAGAATAATTATTTTTAATAGGTATTATAAGTAATATAGGAACTATAAGCAGTGAAATCATAAGATACAAAGCAATAGATTTTTTTAATAAGTATTTCGTCTCTGATTCTTTAATTTGTTCTTCAGGAGCAGGGCTTGCTTTTAAGGTAACTGAAAGAAGAGCGCAAATTCCTAAAATTGCTGATAATGATAACGGGAGCATCCAGTTTTTAAGTGGTAAGGCTATCTGATATCCACCATAATACAAAAAAGTAAAAACAAAAAATAAAAGTCCACTTATACCTGTAGCGAAAGTATTTTTCCATGGGTTTCTGGCATCTGACAACTCTATTGCTTTATTCAAAATAGCCAATATAAGCCAGAAAGAACTGATGTTACCGAAAAATGTTTGAAGACTATAAAAATATCCATTGACATCAGGCCAAAAAGAAAGAATGAGCACTATTGCAGCAATTACAGTAATAAGTAACTTAGCTTTTTTTACATTAAATAAATATATAAAAGCAAAAGCAGCAATGTTTGAAGCCAGTATTATCATGGTCGAAATAACCGAGTTAAAACCAGATATTGCATTATGTGAAGCGATATTCTGAAACTTAAATAATTGAAGAAATACAAAAGGCAAAAACATTATTAAAGTATAAAAAACTGTTTTTCTACCATCTGCAGGTTTTACCGCTTTTAATTCAAAGTATAGGTTAAATATTAACCAGAATTTCACCGCAACAGTAAGAAGAATACCAAGGTTTATAAATGCAGTAGATCTCCATACCATATCCCAGGTTCCAAGCAAACCATGAATTGCTGTGTCCAGACTAATGCCAAGGATAAAGCCAGGAATAAATACATAAAAAAGGCTAATGTTCTTCTGCTGAAGAAGAGAAATAAAGAAAATAAAACTTACAATCCAGAGTATAGTACCCAGCGCTGAAACCGCAAGACTCAATGGCGGCCATGGGTTAAACTGGATTATTATCCTTACAACAGATATTCCTCCAAGTAAAATCCATATTAAGTGGCTGTATCGTATCTTAAACAAGTAACCAGTGAAGAAAATAAGAATAAAAGTTGTTAAACCGTATATCAATACATCAGTGAGTCCAATGTAAAGACGGTCATAATAATAAGTTTGCAAAAG
>CAYGYY010000037.1:0-20013 GCA_964354265.1 uncultured Actinomycetota bacterium | reverse complement strand
AGAATTGAGAAACGAAGCAATCCTTGCAGCACAGGACGTATTGAAAGCGTTATTCTTGCAGACAAAAGCAGAACAAGCAACAAACAACACTTGACCTCGTGCCGTTTGAGAAATAGATCTTGCGAAAAATTTATGATTGACTGATACACAAAAAAAACTTGTAGCAGCACAAAGAGAACTTGATATTTTACAGAAAAATGAATTTAAAACTTATCCGCAAAGTAAATACGGGGTTTCATATACAAAAATCTTTAAAAGAAATGACTTTAAGATTGAATGGTTTGCAACATCTCCAGAAATTGCCAATAAAGTCAGGGCTTTTTCAGCAGAGCCGGGAAGTTATACTACATGGAAAGGCAAGGTCATAAAAATATTATCAGCTAAAACCACTGGCATTAATTATTTGAAGGAATTGCAGAAAATCCCTTCAGTAAATGGCCAGATAGTAAAAGCCGACAGGGATGGTTTGATTGTAAAGTGCGCCAGAGATTTAAGACCAGGGAAATCAGTCAATATTAATTTTCTTCAGGTAATTGAATTAAAACCGGAAGGTAAGAATAAGATGACATATATGGATTTTATCAATGGTTACAGAATTAAACCCGGTGAGCTTTTTGAATGAAATAGGAAACCGTATCATTTCAAATCCAAGATATATATCTTTACTGATTCTAGACCGGTTCACATCCAAAAATACTAGTTTTAAGCAAACCTCATCTGCATTACTTGAGAAATATAAATTATCAGAGCTTGACAGGCGGTTTATATACCAGTTAGCCAAGGGCACAGTAAGATTTATGCTGAAAATCGATTTTGCCGTGACTTTTTTTAGTGGATTAAAAATATCTAAAATAAATCCTTCTTTATTGAACATCCTGAGACTAGCATTTTACCAGATTCTTTACATGGACAGAGTGCCGGCATATGCAATAGTCAATGAAAGTGTCGAGATAGCTAAAAAAATTTCAGGGGCTAATTCTGCAAAATTTGTAAATGCTATATTAAGAAAGATAAGCGGTAAAAACCAGCCAATGGCGGTTATTGAAGATGCCATTAGAAAAAATACCGGGTCACCCGAAAAATACATGAGCCTGCAATATGCATTTCCTCTCTGGATCATAAAAGAGTGGTGCAGGATTTATGAAAAAAGTAATGTGGAAAAAATATGCAGGACTCTTAACGGTGAGCCCTATATTTATGCCAGGATAAACTGTTTAAAAACTGATAAAAATAAAGTCACAGCCCTGTTTTCTTATTCAGGGTTTAAAGGATTTGATGATTACCCTGCCATTATAGAAGGCAGGTATCCCGCAGGAATTTTTTCTGATACATTTTGCCTGGAGAGCACACAGGATATCAGAAAAATACCAGGATATTCTGAAGGGTTTTTCAGTATCCAGGATTTTTCTTCCCAGATAGCAGTAAAATATATCCTTAATCCACACAGTGGCGAGAAAATACTGGATTTGTGCGGTGCGCCGGGAGGAAAGGCAGCATATGCATCCGAAATCTCGGGTAACAATTGTGAGATATTTTCAGTTGATATAAACCCAAAAAAATTGGAGTTGTTTTCTGATAATATCAAAAGACTTGGACTGGCAAATATCAGTCTGGTTGAAGCAGACGCTACAGTGAATGGTTTTCTTGAATATAAGGATAAGCGTTCTTCATTTTTTTATGGATATTTTGATAAGATTTTTATTGATGCTCCATGCAGCGCTTTGGGGACAATTGCAAAAAATCCTGATGTAAAATATTTAAAAGGATTTACAGACTTAAAAAAGCTGGCTGATAAATCCGGAAAAATACTAAATAATTCTTTAAAGTATTTGAAAAAAAATGGAAAGATAATATTTTATACATGTACTCTTTCCAGTATAGAAAACCAGGATATGATAGAATCATTTATTGGAAAGAACAAAAATGATTATATTATTGAACCCCTGGATGATATATTCAGGATTTTTGATAACATATCTGAAAGCAGCAACTGGATAAAAGATCCAAAACAGCATTTTTTTGAAATAATGCCTTATTATTTCAATAGTGAAGGCGGATTTGCATGTGTTCTTAAAAAAATCCGATAAATGTCTATATTACTTTTTTTACCTTACCTGCTTTGAGGCACTTAGTGCAGACGTTCAAGTGCTGTACCTTACCGTTGTATTCTACTTTTGTCTTGACAATATTAGGTTTAAAAATCCTGCCGGTTTTCCTGTTTGAATGGCTCACACTGTGACCCATTCCAGGATGCTTACCACAAATAGCGCATATGTTTGACATATTTATCTCCTGCAATTAAATAAAAATAATAATTATACTTAAGACATATATACATGTTTAAAAAGCCGATATAATAATTTTCGGGCATTGAATTTATAATATAAAAAAATTTATAATATAAACAACTTCCAGCCTGATAAACTTTCCAACTGATATAAAACATTTAAAACTAAAAAACGGAAGGTATAATATCATTTAAAATGGTAATTATCAAGAAGGTAAGCCTTCAGAATTTTATTAAGAGGAACTATATAAATATATTTATTCTTTTGTTCTGCATTGATTCCGCAACTTTGCTTTCATTCATTTATATATATAAAAAAGCTGAAAGTATTGTATCCTGTTGAGCAAGAAACAAAAAGAAATATATTTAGTCTATAATGAAAGGATATAAAGCATTCCGGAAAATATACCGGACTCTTAATTATTTGATTTTAAAACAGCGTCAATTTACAATTAAATGACCTAATTCTAGAAAATGGAGTTTATTGATGATTGGAAAAATAAACCAGCAGGTTATAATAAAAGTTATTGAAATAATAATTGCCAGTTTTAAAGAAAATGAAGCAAAGATAAACAATTTAAATGTCTTTCCTGTACCTGATGGAGACACAGGCACAAACATGCTGTTAACATTGAAATCCATACAACAGGAGTTGTCAGGACTTGAAAATCTTACGATAAGGAATATCTCCGACAAAGTATCGTATGGCGCTCTAATGGGCGCAAGAGGGAATTCCGGGGTTATACTTTCACAAATACTCAAAGGTTTCTTTGACATCATCATAGAAAAAGAAAATTTTGAAATACAGACCATCAAATCTGCGCTTAAATCTTCAATGGAGCTTGCTTATAGCTCTGTACAAAACCCTACAGAAGGGACAATGCTTACAACAATAAAAGATATCTATAAGACTGTCGAGAATATTAACGGTAACCCGTTATCTTATTCCGGTTTGCTTAAAGTTATTATTGATGAGACTGAAAAATCTGTTTTAAGGACTACTTTTCTTCTGCCAGTATTAAAACAGGCAGGGGTCGTTGATGCCGGAGCGCAGGGTCTTCTGGAAATACTGATAGGCCTGAAGAAGGCTGTGGAAATTTTGAAATCTGGCGGAGATGATAATAAAAATGCAGATATCACAATTAAAGAGGGTGAAATTGTCATGCTTCAAAAAGATACAATAAAAGATGACGAGACTCTTGAGTCATCAAGTCTCAAAAAACTTGATCTTATATCGGAGATAAAAAATGTTTACTGTACGGAATTGATGATAAAGGGTGATGATATAAAGATCCCCAGGTTGAGGGAAGATATCGAAAGCTTAGGGGACAGCGCTCTAATAGTAGGGAATGATAGGATTGTAAAAATACATATCCATACAAATTATCCGCAAAGAGTGCTTCATAGAGCTTTGCGCGAGGGAACATTGCACGACATCCAGATAAATAATATGGTCGATCAGAGCAAACAGGCAATTGCAATTGAAGCTGTGGAAGAAATCGAAGTACCTGTAAAAGAATATGGAATAATTGCGATTGCAAATGGAGAAGGATTTGAAGAGATATTAAAAAGTATAGGGGTTGATTACATTGTAAAGGGTGGACAAAGCATGAATCCTTCTACTTATGATATAGTAAAAGCAATAAACAAGGTTGAAAGTGAAAATATTATAATCCTGCCGAATAATAAAAACATAATATTAACTGCAAACCAGGCAAAAAAAATAGCAAAAAAGCCGGTAATGGTAGTTCCAACTAAAAGTATGCCGCAGGGAATCTCTTCGGCACTTTCTTTTAACCAGGACCTTAGCATAGAAGAAAATATTGAAAATATGAACAAGGCAATGGCTCTTGTAAAAACAGGTGAAGTAACAATAGCTGTAAGAGATGCAAATCTTTATGTAGGCGAAATAAAGAAAGGCGCATATATAGGTCTTGGAGATGGAAAAGTAAGAGTGATTGCTGAAACCCTTAACGATGCAGTAATAGAACTTGTGAGAGAAATGATCAAAGGCGACGAGGAAGTTATAACTTTTTACTTTGGTGAAGGCATAACCGCTGATGACAATAAAATCATCCAGTCAAAAATTAAGAGTTTATATCCTGATATGGAAATTGAATTCCATAATGGAGGACAACCGCTATACCCTTATATTTTTGCTGTAGAGTGACATCAGGTTACTGCATGGATTTTTAACAGATTGCGGTGATATTCTATCAGGATAATTTCTGGAAAATTTAAAGGATTAAAACTTAAAATTCCCTCTGATTATGATATAAGACCTACCCAGGATAGAGTGAAGGAAAGTATTTTTAATGTCATTTTTAATAAAATCAAAGACAGCAGGGTAATCGACCTTTATTCCGGTTCAGGCTCACTTGGAATTGAAGCACTGAGTAGGGGCGCAAAAACAGTCTATTTTGTAGATAACAGCATAAAATCCATAAAACTAATAAAAAATAACCTTGAGCTTTTAAAAGGGCTTGAAGCAAGCTTTAAAATAATAAAGAGTGATGTGAACAGGTTCTTAAGAAATTACAATGATTTTACTGCTGATATTATTTTTATTGACCCCCCTTATAAAATTGAAGTAGAAGAAATGTTAGAGCTGTTTTCTATCATGAAAGATTCAAAAATCGCTGGTTATAATACTGATATTATTTACGAATATTTTTTTAAAAGGGAAATAAGCAAAGAGATAGAAGGCCTAAAATTAATAAAAAATTCTTTCTTTGGTGATAAAATTGTATCTTATATTTCTCTCTGATTTTTAATACAATATTAATCTGAGTGGTTTTTATTTTTTGAAATGATATTATTTCGGTAATATTTATCTTGTGTTTTTTAACTTTGTTATTTTTATTATCAATTGATTCTATTTATTTATGGAAAAGATAGCGCTATGCCCTGGTACATTTGACCCCATAACTGAGGGACACAGAGATGTAATTACAAGATGCTCAAAAATATTTGACCTTGTCATAGTAGCTGTTTCAAAAAGTTACAGGAAAAAGCCTATTTATTCTTTAAAGAAAAGGATAGAATTTATAAATCGCGTTTTTAAAGATATCAAAAATATAAAAGTCATATCTTTTGATGGCTTACTTATAGATATTGCAGCAAAAGAAAAAGCAAATGTAATTGTAAAGGGATTAAGAGCTATTTCAGATTTTGAATATGAATTCCAGATGGCTCAGATCAATAAGAAACTTAATCCGGAAATAGAGACAATGTTTCTGGTTACCAACCCAAAATATGCTTATTTGAGCTCAAGCGCAGTTAAAGAAGTTGCAAGTTTTAATGGTTGTATAAAGGGGCTGGTTCCGGAGGAGATAGAATCTGATATAGCGGGCAGTTTTAAAAAAATAAAACAGGGGTGATAAATGGATGCGCTAGAATTAATAGAAAAACTGGAAGAGACAATAGGAAAAAGCAGGAAAATACCTTTTTCAACAAATTTTATTATAAATGAGAATGAGGTCTATGATATTTTAGATGAGCTTAAGAATATAATTCCTGAAGAATTCAAGCAGGCAAGATGGATTGTTAAAGAGCGGGAAAACATGCTTGAAGAAGCAAAAAGGCAGTCAATGCGGATAGTCCATGATGCCGAGGAAAAAGTAGAGGGTATGATAAGTGAAAGCGAAATAATGAAAAACGCTGTAAAAAAAGCAGAAGAGATAGTATCGATTGCAGAAGCAAAAGCCAGGACTGTAAGGCTGGAGGCAGAGGATTATGCGGATGAAAAGCTAGCAAGTCTTGAAGCAGTTTTATATAAGATACTTTCTGCGGTAGAAAAAGGCAGGGAGCAATTCAAAGCCTCGCTCATTTCTAATAATAAATAACAAATAAAGAGCGCAAACCTATTTCATATTTATTTTTTATGTTTATTTTATTGCTCATTTTTAATATTTTACGAAGATCGGTTTAATTTATGTTTATATTGAATAATTATTTTTATATGGTATATTAATGCTTTTGATAAGTTAGAACAGTTATAAAATATTTTACAGGGATATCAGGAGGTTTTATCTTGGCAGCAGTTCCAAAAAATAAACGGTCCAAATCAAAAAGGGACATGAAGCGTAACAGCTATAAATTGAATATACTTGAAGTAGTTGAATGCCCAAGATGCAGGGCTAAAAAAGTAGCTCACAGAGTCTGTACTGCATGTGGTTATTATGATAATAAGGAAATAATCAAATTTAAAGAAAAAGGAAAAGAAAAAGGAAAAGAAAAAGGCCAGGCAGCAGCCAAGACAAAAGCTAAAGCAGGTCAAAAACCAAAGGAAACAGTAGCTGTTTCCGAATCAAAAGAACCGTCTTAGAAATATTCTCAGCAAGTTTTGAGTCTTTCCTGATATAATATACAATAACAGTGAATAATTCTTTATCAATATAGAACAAGATTTTTAATTCAGGAAACCAGGGTAATTAAGAATTAGTATAAAAGAATAAAGGGGGAGGGAGATATGAATCCTCTATTGTTCACTTCCAATCAACCATTTTCAGGTAAAAGTTCATTTTGTGTTGGCATCAGTAAATTGCTTATTAATAAGGGTTATAAGACAGGTTATATGAAACCCCTGATAACCCTTCCAGTATCAGTAGAAAATAATGTCTTTGATGAAGATGCCCAGCATATTTCTATTCTACTCGGCCTGGATGATAGCCTTTATGATATAAGTCCTGTAAATTATTCGTACCTGCTTAAGAAAAAGATAATCACCGAAAGTTGGGCATTGAATGAAAATCCTTATATTAAAGCAGTGAAAAAGTCATTTAAAAAGATTTCTGAGAATAAGGATATCATACTTATAGAAGGCGCTCGTTCAATAGAAGATGGATTGCACCTGGGTATTTCTTCCAGGGAGCTTTGTAAGGCCTTAAATGCTAAGTCTATAGTAATTGCCAAATATACTGAGGAGCTTATAGACCAGATATTGTATTATTCTGAGTTTTTTAAAGATTCATTTGGTGGAGTAATTATAAACCGTGTGCCAAAAGAAGAACTGGAATATATTGAAAACTATATTCTGCCATACTTGAATAAAACAAAAATAAAAATATTTGGCTATGTAACATCTGATAAGGTACTATCGTCTGTTAGCATCAGGGAGATGGCAAAGCATCTTGAAGGAACTATATTATCCGCCTTACAGAAGCAGGATGAGCTTGTTGAGTCATTTATGCTTGGAGCTATGGGTCATGAGCTTGCTTTAAGGTTTTTCAGGACAAAAACAGACAAAGCAGTAATTACGGGCGGAGATAGGGCTGATATACAACTTGCTGCGCTTGAAACTGATACCAGGTGCCTGATTCTTACAGGGAATTTCTCTCCCAGTACAATAGTTGTTGGTAGGGCTGAAGAACTTGGAGTACCCATAGTCCTGGTTAAATATGATACTTTGACTACAGTAGAGAAATTAAATGAAATACTCGGACATTCGGGTTTTCATGAATTTAAAAAACTTGATAAAATAATGCAGATAACCCGGGATTTTATTAACCTGGATGAGATTTTATCTGTTGCTAAAAGTTAAAAAAAGGATGGTTTTTGAACAGTAATACCAGACCGGTAATTGCAATAGATGTAATGGGCGGGGATTTTGCTCCAGCAGAAATAATAAGGGGCGCTTTACTTGCATACAGGATTTTTGATATTGAAATTGTATTATTTGGAAAAGAAAAAATAATAAGGGATTTTTTAAAGGAAGAGATAAGCAATAATGGCAAGCCTGATTTCAATAGAATAAAGATAATAAATGCTACAGATGAAATCGGTATGGATGATTCTCCTTCTGATGTTATTAAACACAGAAAAAACTCCTCGATTTTTTTAGGAACTGAATATGCGTCAAAAAATTCGAGCTGCGCTTTCATTTCTGCAGGCAATACCGGTGCAGTAATGGCTTGTTCTCTTATAAATCTGAAAAAAGTCGAAGGGATATTAAGGCCAGCTATTGCTACAGTAATACCCCTGGGTGATAAAAGATTCGTGCTTATAGATTCTGGTGCAAATTCTGAAATAAAACCTGTTTATCTGGAGCAATTTGCTATAATGGGTATGGTTTACAGCAAAGAAATCCTGGGGGTCAACAATCCAAGGGTAGGTCTTTTAAATGTAGGTTCAGAAGAAAAGAAGGGAACTGAAGTAGTTGCTGAAGGATATAAATTGCTCAAAGGGTCATCCCTTAATTTTATCGGCAATGTGGAAGGCCGGGATATTTTTGATGGAATAGCTGATGTTGTTGTGGCTGATGGCTTTACAGGAAACATACTGTTAAAATCAATAGAAGGTATGGCAAACTTCTTTTTTTCAGAGATAAAAAATGTGTTTACCAGTAATATTTTTACTAAATTATCAGCGCTGCTGGTCAAAAAAAACCTGAAGGGCATGAAAAAAAGATTTGATTATGAAGAATATGGCGGTGCCCTGTTGCTGGGTGTTGATGGAGTGTCAATAATTTCACATGGAAGTTCAAAAGCACAAGCTATTAAAAACGCTATAAGAGTAGCTTCAGAGAGCTTGAAAGCAGATGTAGTAAAAAAAATACAGAATGAAGTGCAAAATTAAAAAACCCTAAGGAGGAAAATTTGGAAAATTTTGACAAACTAAAAGAAATACTTGTTGATGTTCTCGGTGTAAAAGAAGAAGACATCAAAGCAGAAAGCAGATTTGTTGATGATTTGGGTGCGGATTCACTTGATCTGGTAGAGCTCATCATGTCTTTCGAGGACAAATTCAGTATTGAAATAAGCGATGAGCAGGCCGAGAAACTCGTTACTGTCAAGGATGCGCTGGATTATATTGAATCTCAATCAAAGAAATAAGAAAATATCAATTTTCATATAAATTAAATCTATTATTTTTTTCTGATGGATTGATGTGTCTTTTTAATGGAAGAAGGCTTATTAAGAAAAAAGTTAAAGAACTGGCTTATAGGTCTTGGAATAGATCCGGGTAATCTTAAGGTTTATATTGAAAGCCTTACCCACAGGTCTTTTGCAAGAGAGATAAATGTCCAGTCCAGAGGCAATGAGCAGCTGGAGTTCCTTGGCGATAGCGTGCTTTCATTTATTATTACCAGTTATCTTTATAAGAACTATGGTTTTTTTAATGAAGGCAGGCTTGCAAAAATAAGATCAATACTTGTTTCAAGAAAAATACTTGCAGAACTTTCAAGAGATATAAAAATTGACAAACAGATACTATTAAGTGAGAATGAGGAATTTTCTGAAGGAAGAAATAAAGAATCAATACTTGCTGATGCTTTTGAAGCATTCATAGGCGCGCTTTATATTGATAAGGGGATTAATTTTATAAGCCAGTGGTTCCTGGATAAGTTTGAGGACATTATTGAGGATAAGGCTAAAAGTCCAAAAATATCAGACTATAAAACATACCTCCAGGAAATTATCCAGGCAGATTATTCAAAGCTTGTAAAATATAATATCGAAAAATCCATTGGTCCGGACCATGATAAGGTTTTTTATTCTGCTGCCATTCTGGACAATAAAACAATAGGACAGGGTTCCGGAAAAAGTAAGAAAGATTCAGAACAGGATGCAGCTAAAGAAGCGCTGAAAAACCTTTATAACTTAAATATTTAACTGATAATAGGGGATTTTGTAAAAATTGTACCTAAAGAACATCACTCTCAGAGGTTTTAAATCATTTGCAAAAAAAAGCCATCTAGTATTTGAACCTGGTATTTGCGTAATTGTTGGTCCTAACGGGAGCGGTAAAAGCAACATAGCAGACGCAATATCATGGGTCATGGGGGAACAAAGCGCCAAATCCTTGAGAGGTACAACTATGGAAGATGTCATATTCAGGAATAAAAATGAAGAGTATGCAATTGCCGAGGTTTCTCTTCTTTTTGATAATACAGATAAATTTTTACCGCTTGAATTTAATGAAGTAAAGTTTACAAGAAGGGTATTCCAGAAAGGTGGAAGTGAATACTTCCTGAATTCTTCTCCATGCAGGCTCATAGATATCCTGGACATTACAGCGGAAAGCGGCATTGGTAAAGGCCTATACACTGTAGTCAATCAGGGCCAGATAGATGACATAGCGCTGCTAAAGCCTGTTGAAAGAAAGATGGTAATCGATGAGATACTGGGAATAGCCAAACATAAGCTTAGAAGAGAAAAATCCAAAGCCAGGCTTATTAAAATTAAAGATGATATTGATAGAATAAACGACTTGATGGCAGAAGTTAAAAGGACACTTGACCCGCTTGAGATAGAATCAAGGAAAGCCCAAGCCTACTTTGACATACTCAACAACCTGAAGGAAGAGGAGATCTCATTATTTATACATGAATTAAATGAACTTAATGCTCAATGGGATAACGAAAATAAAAAATATGACTCTGATAATGAAAAAATAAAATTGTTGTCAGAACAAATACTCACTGTTGAGAGTGAAAAATCAGTTTTTGAGAACCAGCATGAGCAAATGCAGGCCGTATTTGAGAAACTCAGGACACAAATAGAAGAATTTAATGGTCTTATGAATAGTATTGAAAGCCTGCTAAATCTATCGGGAAGTAAAAGGATAATCTTTAATGCTTTCAGCAACATGTTCAATACCGAATATGACAGTATAAGTAGAAATACTATCGATACTGAAAAAAAACAGAGTTTAAATACTGAAGAGATTCAAAATAAAAGGAAAATCATACAGGAAAAGATAACTAGAATCTCTGAAAATATTGACATGCTTGGGTTACAGATCTCGCAGAAAATCAAGGAGCCATTGCTTTTAAGTACTCTTTCAGGGATTGCAGAAATATTGAAGAAAGAGTTTTTAGTACTAAAAGAATTAATAGCTGAAGAATCAGGCACACTTGAATCCGATGGAAATATCGATAAATCGGAAGAAAACAGCAATGATGGTAACCTGCCATATTCCGTGGTAATAATGCAAAAACTGGAGAATATAGAAACATTGCGGAAATACTGCGAAAAAAAGTTCAGCCAGGCCAGCAATTTTTATAATCTGCTGGCATTTATAAAGAAAAATGCAGAAAAATACAGAACTAAACTCCTTGGGAGTTTGAATGAAATACTCCAGGAAATAAACAGTTATAATGCCAGGTCTAATGAATTCCTGAGAAAGATAAGCGATCTTACAGCTGCCAGGCAGAATATTGATAATGAGTTGTTTAAGGCGGATTTCAGGAAAGAACAGATAAAAGAACGTGTAAAAAACCTGACGGAAGAAATACTTGATAATTATAATCTTTCCATTGATTACGTATTCAAGAATTACAGTGCATCTGAAGACCTTGAAAAGTCAAGAAAAGTTGTCAGGAAGTTAAAAAATGAAATCAAGAGCTTCGGTAGCGTTAACCCTAATGCAACAATGGAATATAAAAGAGTTAGGGAGAGATATGATTTTCTTTACTCCCAAAGGGAAGATCTTGAAGATAGCAAAAAAAAGCTTGAAGATCTTATAAAGGAAATCAATTCCAGGATAAAAGAAATGTTCAATTCAAAGTTTGAAGAAATCAATGCTAATTTCAGGTTGTTTTTCAAATCACTTTTTCCATTAGGCAATGGAGAGATGAACCTTATAAAAGAGAATGATAGTGACGGCGATGATTATGGCATAGAACTGAATGTCGATATTGGAAATAACAAGATGATATCACTTTCATTGCTTTCAGGGGGAGAAAAAGCGCTTGTATCTATAGCATTCCTTTTCTCTATATTTGCCACCAATTATTCCCCGTTTTATGTTTTTGATGAAATAGACGCATCACTTGATGAGATGAATCTCAACAGGTTTACATGGCTTGTCAAAAAATTTTCCGAAGGCAGGCAGGTAATCATAATAACCCATCAGAAAAAAACGATGGAAATTGCTGACAACATTTATGGAGTTACAATGCAGTCCAGTGGCGTATCAAAAATAATATCAGAAAAAGTAAGCAGGCAGGATGCAGAAGTTAATTAAGAACCTTAACCTGATCTGGAATAAATTCAGGAAGAATAACGAAGAATTCTGGGATGAAGTTGAAGAACAGCTAATATTAAATGACGTGGGGTATGAGACTACTTCTTTGATAATAAGCGAAGTTAAAGACGCCACTCTTGGTGAAAATATAAACGATATAAACGTTATCAGGACAATGTTAAAAAAACATGTTGAGCTGATGATTAAAGATAATTCCAGATATTCAGGCTACCAGCTTGCTGAATCCATTCCTACAGTATGGATGCTGGTTGGAGTAAACGGTGTTGGCAAGACTTCAACTATAGCAAAACTTGCAAAGTTTTTTAAAGATAAAGGCATGGAAGTACTTCTCACTGCTGCAGATACATACAGGGCTGCAGCTTTTGAACAGATTGATCATTTTGCCCAGGTTTTAAACTTGCCTATTGTCCATCACCAGAGATTCTCAGATCCTGGAGCAGTAGTATATGATAGTATTGAAAAAGCAATAGCAAAAAAGATAGATCTGGTACTTATTGATACCGCAGGCAGGATGCATACGGCTTACAACCTGATGGAAGAACTGAAAAAAATAAAAAAAGTCATAAACAGGAAAACAGACAGGGAACCTGACGAGGTATTAATGGTCGTAGATTCAACTACCGGACAAAATGCCAGACAACAGGTGGCTACTTTTAATGACGCAGTAGGCTTGAGCGGGATAATCCTTACCAAAACAGATGGTACTTCCAAAGGAGGGATTGTTCTAACAATAACAAATGAGCTAAAAATCCCGGTAAAGTTCATTACGTATGGTGAAAAACTTGATAATATAGAAGTATTTGATCCCCAAAAATTTGTGGATTTTCTATTCTCTTAAGAAAGGTGATTACAAATAATGTTCGAATTTCTTACTTCAAAATTTGAAGACCTGTTTTATAAAATCAGGAATAAAGGCAAGTTAAGCCCCCAGGATCTTGAGATTGCTTTAAGAGAGATAAGAATGGCGCTTCTTGAAGCGGATGTAAATTACAAGGTTGTAAAAGAATTCCTGGAAAATGTAAAAGCTCAAGCTTTGGGGCAGAATATACTGGAAAGCCTGACCCCTACGCAGCAGGTCATAAAAATAGTTAATGATGAAATGGTCAGGATGCTTGGTTCCGGAAGCAGTGATATAAGTTTTTCAGGCAGACCTCCTACTATTTATATGCTTGTAGGGCTCCAGGGTACCGGTAAAACTACCGCGACAGTAAAACTTGCAGATTTTATTAAAAACAAATACCAGCGTCAAGTCTCAGTAATTGCAGCAGATATATACAGACCCGCAGCTGCAAAACAATTATCAGATATCGCCAGGCAGCATGGGATAGAAGTATATCATAATGAAAAAACTGATCCTGTGACCATTGCGGCAGAAGGAGTCGATTTTTATAAAAAATCCGGTTCTGATGTGATTATTATTGATACTGCAGGAAGACTTCAAATCGATGATATGATGATGAACGAAGTGGTAGCAATAAAAAAGAAAGTTATGCCGCACCAGATCTTCCTTGTCCTGGACGCAATGACAGGACAGGAAGCCGTAAATATCGCACAACAGTTTAATGAAAAACTTGAATTTGATGGCATAATTCTTACAAAACTCGACAGCGATACAAGAGGAGGAGCCGCACTTTCAATAAACCATGTAGTTAAAAAACCTATCAAGTTTATTTCAACAGGTGAAAAAGTCGAAGATTTTGATACTTTTCACCCTGATAGAATAGCATCAAGAATACTCGGTATGGGTGACGTACTGACTCTGATAGAAAAAGCAGAGAAAGTAATAGATGAAAAAAAAGCTAAAGAGCTTGAACAAAAGATTTTTAAGAACGAACTTAATTTCATGGATTTTCTTGACCAAATGAGGAGCATAAGACAGGTGGGCTCTATTGAAAAGATATTGTCAATGATACCGATGCAAAACCGCAGCAAAGTCCTTGCAAATGTAAACATGGACGACTCGCAGCTTGACAGGATAGAAGCAATGGTAAATTCAATGACAATTGAGGAAAGGCTTAAGCCTCATATTATTAATGGCAGCAGGAAGAAAAGGATAGCTTATGGCAGCGGGACTACAGTTGGAGATGTCAACAAGCTTTTAAAGCAGTTCAGTATGGCTCAACAGACTTTAAAGCAATTCTCAAAACAAGGCAAGGGTTTTAAGCTGCCATTTTAGTAATTTATCAAAAAATAAAAAATATTTTGCAAGTTTTATAATAAAATATATAATTTAGCATATTGAAAATACAGAAAACAGATACAGACTAGATTTCAGGAGGTTATTGGATTGAGTGTAAAGATAAGGTTGACTAGGGTTGGTTCGAAAAAACAACCATACTACAGGATAGTTGTGACTGATAGCAGGTCACCAAGGGACGGAAGGTTCATTGAAAATATAGGGACATATGACCCAAAAACTGAGCCCTCAAAAATTGAATTGAACAAAGAGAAAGCTCTGGACTGGTTGCAAAAAGGCGCTAAACCTACAAATACTGTTCAGAAGATCTTTGATATTGTCAATTTAAAGCAGTAGTCAATACAAAAGAGATGGAGGTACATCGTGAAAGAGCTGCTAGAGTATATGGTCAAAGAATTGGTGGATAACCCGGCAGAAGTAGAGATCACTGAAGAAGAGGAAGGTGACAAGACTATCATCTTTAAACTTCATGTTTCTGAGACTGATCTGGGTAAAGTCATCGGGAAAAAGGGTAGAACAGCTAACGCTCTAAGAGTAGTTATGAGGGCTGCATCAGCAAAAAGAGGCAAATCTTCAATTGTAAAGATAATCGACTGATTTGACCGCTGTTTTTATTGTCTGATTATATTATTGATATTATAAATATAAGCAAAATAGTTTTAATTGGATAGGCAGACATAATTTTAATTATGTCAAAAAGAATGAATGTTTCCAGGATTATCGGGGTAATAGGTAAACCATATGGCATGAAGGGTTTTGTTTTTGTCAGAATGGTTACTGATTATCCCGATACTATTTTAAATGGTACTCTTCTTTATCTGGATGACAGTATGATGTCTGAGATCTGCATACAGGAAATAAAAGATGTTTCAATAAAAGGCGGAACAAGGATAGTAGTTAAGTTTCATGGTTATAATTCAAGAGATGATGTTGAAAATCTGCGTGGAAAAGAATTATACAGAGCTTGCAAGGACCAGCCGGCACTTGATGAGGACACTAACTGGATAGATGAACTGATAGACTGTAAAGTCTATCTAATAAATTCAGAATGTATAGGTACAGTTATAGATGTGGAAAACTGTGCCTATAATGATAATCTTATAATCAGAAATGATTCAGGTAAATTGATAACAATACCAATGTATGATGAATATATAGATAAAGTCGATGTGGAAAACAAGATGATTTTTTTAAAAGAACTGCCTGAATATATCTAGTATACCTTAATATCAGAATAATATTTATTTTTGCAATAATCCATTGTTTTTAAGAAGATGCTAAAGATCGACGTAATTACAATATTTCCTAAAATGTTTGAAAACCTGACGAGCTATGGTGTTATAAAAGAAGGCCTTTCAAAATCATTATATGATGTGAGCATATACGATCTCAGGGATTTCACAAAGGACAAGCATAAGAAAGTTGACGACAGGCCATATGGCGGGGGCCCTGGAATGGTAATGTCCATTCAGCCTATTGATGATGCGGTACACCATATAAAATCAAGAAATAAAGACCTTTATGATGAATCGAGGCGGGTCATTCTTCTTTCACCACAGGGTGAAAAGCTTAACCAGGCGGTATTAAAATCTTTATCAAAACTTAAAAATATAATACTGATATGTGGAAGATATGAGGGAGTCGATGAAAGGGTTAGGGAACTTGGTATTGCAGACATGGAGCTTTCTATCGGGGATTACATATTAACAGGCGGGGAAATACCTGCAATGGTAGTCATTGATGGAGTTATAAGGCTACTTGAGGGCATTGTAGGCAAAGAAGAATCAATACTCAAGGAATCCTTTGAAAAAGACCTGCTGGACTATCCACAGTTTACCAGGCCGGAATTATATAAAGGTCTAAAAGTCCCGGAGGTTTTATTAAGCGGCGACCATAAGCGAATTGAAAAATGGCGTATAGAAAAATCCCGGGAAATAACCATAAAAAGAAGGCCGGATTTATTTGACAAAAACAATTAAATTATTTATAGTTTCTTAGTTTATTTTTTAAAATAATAATCTTGATTTGGAGCAGAACAATGAATATCTTGGATAAGGTAGAAAATAAATATTTAAAGGCTGACATTCCTGAATTTAAAGCCGGAGACAAAGTCAAAGTCAATCTGAAGATAAGGGAAGAAAACAAGGAAAGGATACAGAGCTTTGAGGGAATCGTTATTAAGGTTCAGGGAAGTGGTATAAACAAGACTTTCACAGTGAGGAAAATCTCTTTTAATGTTGGAGTGGAAAGAACATTTCTTTTAAATTCTCCCATGATACAATCCATCAATAAGATCAATACTGGTATTGTAAGAAGGTCGAAACTGTATTACCTCAGGAAAAAAATAGGTAAAAAATCCAAAGTTGAATTCGAAAAATAAAAAAAATATATTTAAGGAACTACTTGGATATGTAATTGTCGCTATAATTGCAGTTGTTGTATCAATAGGACTTAGGATTTTTGTAATAGAACCTTTTATTGTACCTACTCCCTCTATGTCGCCAACGCTTCTCGTAGGTGACAGGGTCATTGTAAATAAACTGGAATATAAATTCAAGCCGGTAAAAAGAGGTGATATTGTAGCAATCTATTCACCCCTGGAAAAAAAGAATCTTGTGAAGCGTGTTATCGGCCTTGAAGGAGAGGTAATTTCGTTTTCCCCTGATGGTGAAGTGTTCATCAATGGGGAAGAAATTCAAGAACCATACCTGCCCGAAAATTTTACTGTGTCATACGATGACAGTGAATATGAAATAAATGAAAACGAATATTTTGTGATGGGTGACAACCGCAACAACAGCGCAGACAGCAGGGTTTTTGGCCCTATATCGTCTGAAAAAATTTTTGGTAAAGTAATTTTTATATATGGGCCTCTATCAAGAATAGGCAAGCCAGAGTAGTATGAAATTTAATGAAGTTAAAAGGCTTCTAAATTTATGCTCTTATGAAGACGAGCTTTTTTACTGTGGTTTTAATAATATTGCTGGTGTTGATGAAACAGGAAGGGGCTCGCTTGCAGGCCCGATAGTTGCATCTGCTGTCATTCTTGAAAGAAACACCATGCTGATAGACCAACTGGATGATTCAAAAAAGGTTACACCTAAAAACAGGAATAAGATATTCAGGAAAATAATAAAAAACTGCAAATGCTGGTCTGTTGCAAAGTTATCTTCCACAATAATAGACAGGATATCACTTGGAAATGCCAATATTCTTGTAATGAAAAAAGCAGTGAGTAAGCTTAAAATCAAACCTGATATAGTTATAACAGACGCGTTAGATATTGACCTTAAAAGATTTGGCATACAGTCCTTGCCGATTATAAATGGGGATGAGCTAAGTGCTACGATTGCGGCAGCATCAATAATTGCAAAAGTAACCAGGGACCGTTTAATGTTGAAGTACTCTAGACTCTATCCTGAATATGATTTTGCACAGAATAAAGGTTATGGCACAGAAAAACATATTCTGATGCTAAAAAAACATGGTCCTTCAAAGATCCATAGAGTCTCCTTCAAAGGAGTATTAAGCTGAAATAATGTCTTCAAATAAAATACTTGGAAATATAGGGGAGTCAAAATCCTGCAACTATCTTCTTAAATCAGGCTATGAACTGCTTTTCAGGAATTTCAGGTGCAGGTATGGTGAAATAGACATAGTCGCAAAGAATGGCAATATCATATCTTTTATTGAGGTAAAAACAAGATCAGGCACCCTTTATGGCAACCCTGAAGAGTCAATAGATAATCAAAAGAAAATACATATAAAAAACACTGCAAATTATTATATCCAGCAGGCGGGTCTTGAGGATTATGAGATAAGTTTCGATGTCATTTCTATTATTGCCGATGGAAGAAAATTCAAGCTTAAGCATTTAAAAAATTGCTTCTAAAGGTAATGCGCGTGCCTACTCTTTAACAGGTTTTTTAAATTTTTCTTTTTCTGCGGCCCAGATATTTTCATAAACAGCAGTAACGCGCTTCGAATAATCATCAATTTCATCTTTTACTTCAAAAAGGAGCCTTTCAGAATTATTATCAGTCGAATGTATGTTGCAGCAATTAAAAAGATCTCTTGACACATGGGGGGAGTCTATAAGCATGCATGGCAAATAAAGATTTTCGCTATAGGGTTGTCTTTTCCTGATTTCTTTAAAATAATTACAATTCATCGCCTCTTTTAAAGTTGTATTCTTTATATTTACTTCAGAAAAGTGATTAAAAATGCATGGTTCTACGTCACCTTTATGGTTAATATGTATATATTTACTGCCTGCAATACACCCTCCGACAAAGGGGGCATCTCCCCAGAAATCAACCACCAGAAGCGGCATTGTGCTTCTGATGTATTGTATTCTTTCCTTAAGATGCACTCTCTCTTCTGCTGTTGGCATAAGCGATAAATCGAAGTCTGCGCCTATCGGCATATAAATAAAATACCATCCGTTTAGAGCACCTTTTTCAAACATCATTTTAAAGAAATCGTCTTCTGTCACAGTATATATATTTTTTCTTGTAACGGTTACGGAATATCCGAAAGGAATTTTATTTTTTTTGAGTACATCCATTGCAGCCATTACTTTTTTGTAGGTATCTTTCCCGCGTCTCTGGTTGGTCTCATCTTCGGTGCCCTCGAGGCTAAGTATAGGATATAAATTACCAAGTTCTGCAATTTTTTTACCGACTTTATCATCCAGCATAGTTCCATTTGTAAACATAAAAAAGAATGCATCGTTATGTTTTTCCAGGATATCAAAAATTCTGCTCCACACTAGAGGCTCTCCTCCAAGAAATGTAAAAAATGCTACGCCCATGTCTTTACCTTCTTCAATTATCCTGTCGACTGTATCAAAATCCAGGTCTTCTTTCCTGGAATAATTATTTGCATAGCATCCCGCACAGGAAAGATTGCATCGCATAGTCGGGCTGATTAGCACCACCGTAGGAACAGCATTGCCATTTTGGTGGGCTTCCCTTCTTTTCGACTGGTTTATTACAGCTCCATTTATAAGAAAGTTATCGAGGAATTTTCTCTTAAAATTAGAGTTAGAATCAACAAGCGCCCGCTTATAAAGCTGGTGATATATGCTATCCTCATAAAGATTTTTCTTTACGTTTTTAAAAAATTGCTTATCTTTTTTTGGTGCCAGCACTTGAGCTAAAGAAATCATATTCCTAAGCTGTTTTATAGAGTTATTTGGAATAACTGATGATATAATCTGTAAGGTTTTTTTCTTTGCTATTAAATTTATTTCACTCATTTTTCATCTAACACATTATACAAAATAATAAAGAAGGTACAAGTATTTTTATTATCTGCTGATGTACCCCAGGACCCTGTTCCTCAAAGAATCATATTCTCATAAAATATCTTTTTATTTTATAATACTACTCTAATTCTTTTTATCATATAATTTCAATGCTATTTTTATAGCCCTGATTGAATATCTTTGTAAAATTTTATAAGATAATAAATTAATAAAAAGATTTAAAAGACTTTTAGCATTGCCTGGAAATAAAATTGCTGAATAGTATTATTT
>CAYGYY010000036.1:0-22026 GCA_964354265.1 uncultured Actinomycetota bacterium | reverse complement strand
CTGAGACATTAGAAACAGTTGCTATAATAGAGGGCAGTAGAATAGTAGAAATATCTTCTCAAATACCACAATAACAGGAAATTTATTGTAGCAATCAAAGAAGTAAAATAGTAGCCGAACCCTAAGAACGATTTACATTTATCTGTATAAATCATTCCAGGGAGAGGCTACTATTTAAAATAATTTTTTAATCAAGGAAAAGTCATGAATTTTTTTGGGAGATGCTAAATAGCGAAAAAAGACGGGCAGAAGTAAGAGTATAAATATCGATAAATATTGAGAAAGGAGAAATAAGAGATAATGCCTTTTTTGGACTTCTTGAAGAGTACTTTAGTAATAGGATTACTTGAATCAGCACCTCTTATGCTGGCAGCTGTTGGTTTTACACTGATATTTTGTCTTAACGGTTTTATAAATATTGCTTATGCTGAAAATTTGACAATTGGGGCATATCTGGCAGTGACATTTAATGCAATGCTGGGCTGGAACTATTATCTTTCTATAATACCGGCCTCGCTTTTAGCAGGGGTGGTCAGTGTACTTACCTATCTTCTTGTTTTCAGGCCAGCTATGAAAAGAGGAGTAGGAAAGACAGAAATGATAATACTCTCTGTTGGCTTATCATTTGTCTTAAGATTCGGGATTAATTTGATTTATGGCAGCGAACTATTTAATTTTAATATTAGTAAAACTTATTATTTATCATTTTTTGGTATGGGAATAACAAGCACCCAGCTGATTTGCCTGGGAGTGGCTCTAATCATAGCGCTCGGTTTTTATCTATTTATGTATAAAACAAATTATGGCCAGATTATGAGGGCTCTTTCAGATAATGAAAACCTTGCAATGGTCAGCGGCATTAATCCTATAAAAGTGTCAATTCTTGTCTGGTTCCTCGCAGGAGTTGCAGGAGGCCTTGCAGGTATTTTTACCGGAGTCTTTACCTGGGTCCATTCTTCAATTGGCTGGAACATGATATTAGTTATATTACTTGTAGCTATTATAGGAAGAGTAGGCAGTGTAAGGGGCGCTTTGATTGCGGGGGCAAGTATTGGAATAATAACCACAGCTGTTACGCTTGTAACACAGCCGGCCTACGGAGAAATAGCATTATTGATAATCTTTATTATATTTCTAAAATTCAGAAAGGCTGAGGTGTAGAAAAATGGAACAAATACTTTCTGGTTATTATATTTATATGTTCTCTCTCCTTTTAATGTTTATAGCTCTTGCAACTATTTTACATCTTCAGTTTGGTGTTACAGGTATAGCAAATTTCGGGCTTTCAATATTTTGGGGCTTTGGGATGTATGCATTTGCACTGCTTGTTTTGAAGCTTAATATCCCATTTGTTCTTGCAGTGATACTGGCAACTGTTTTAACAGGTATTATTGCCCTGGTTTTAGGCCGGTTCATATTAAACCTTGATTCCCAGTCAGTTTTAGTAGCAACGCTGGCTTTTCTTGTTATTATAGAAGTACTAATAACCCAGGAAAAATGGTTGACCAATGGTGTAATGGGGATTGGTCCCATACCTTTCCCATTTGATTTTGGAGTATATACTAAGTTTGTATATTTTTTAGTAATTCTTTTATTTACAGTTGCTTTATTGCTTTATGCTGGTAAACTTCACTCAGCTCCATATGGAAGGTTATTACTCAGCATCCAGGATAACGAACCACTTGCACAAAGTTTGGGTAAGCCGACATTTCGACAGAAAATAATTTTTTTCACATTCACATGCGCCCTGGCAGGATTTTTTGGAGCAATGGCTGCACCTGTATACAACTTTTTGTTTCCTAAATATTTAGGTGCGGAAGTTACTTTCACTTTGTGGATAGCCCTGATTTTGGGTTCAAGAAAAAGGTTATTTGGCGGGCTTGTAGGAGTGCTGGTTACTGTTGGATTATTTGATGTTCTTTTAGAAACAGTAGTCCCGATTCCGGAGCAAAATGCTGTTATACTTTATAATGCAAAATATTTTTTATATGGACTTACTCTTGTTCTTGTTTTAATGTTCCGGCCTTCTGGCATACTTGGAGATAAAAAAAGAAGTATAAATATAAGAAACACCAGTAAACTTGAAAAGAAGGAAGGTTGAAATTGCAGGAAAAAAAACTTCACTTAAAAAATATAATGAAAAGTTTCGGCGGAAGAAAAGTAGTGGATATCAAAGAACTGGCTATAGGCATAGATGGTATTGAAGGATTGATCGGTCCAAACGGTGCAGGTAAAACTACTTTAATAAACCTGATAACCCATAAGTTAAGGATGGATCACGGACAGGTTTTTTATTATTCTAACGGAAAAGAAGTAGATATATCAAAGAAAAGCTTTGATGAGATTGCCAGACTTGGAATGGTCAGAACAAACCAGGTCATCCAGGATTTTCAGAGTCTTACCATAAAAGACTCATTGCTTCTTTCGCTTGCAACCCCTAGGTATGAAAGATTCTATAGCATTTTCAGTGAAAAAAAATTGAGGAAATCTGCAGAACAGGAAATAGAAAAATACCTGGATTACTTCCACTTTGAAAACCCTGACGGGCACGCACTTTCCGCCGGCGAAAAAAAGCTCCTGGATATTATCCGTTGCCTTTTGCTAAAACCAAAAGTTCTTCTTATGGACGAACCTACCTCTGGTCTGCCCCAGGACCAGACAGACCTGGTCATAGCCCTGATGAGGCAAAAGACCAGAGAAGAAGGGATGTCAATATTGATTGTTGAACATAACCTGGATCTAATATGGGGGGTTTCTGAAAATGTCTACTTTATGGCAGAGGGGGAAATACTCATCGAGGGCCCTCCAGATGAGGTAAGGAAAAATAAAACAGTTGTCAAAAAATATATGGGGGAAGGCGATGCTTAAAGTAAAAGATATAAGAAGCGGATATGGTGAAGTGACCATATTGCAGGGTCTTGATTTTGAAGTCAAGCATGAGATTTACGCCATACTTGGCGCAAATGGTGCAGGTAAAAGCACCCTGATGAAGACACTTGCAAAGGTATTACATCTTAAATCCGGGGAAATATACTTCAAAGAGGAGGATATCTCCGGTTTTACTCCTTTCCAGGTTTCTGCAAAAGGCTTGGCTTATGTACCCCAGGAAGAGCATATTTTTCCAAAGCTGACTGTACGGGAAAACCTTTCTATAGGCGGTTTGCTCAGTAAAAGATCGCAAAAGGAAAGGTTGGAAGAAGTTTTTGAAGTCTTCCCGGATATTTATGAAAGAATCAACCAGAAAGCCGGTAGCCTAAGCGGTGGGGAAGCGCAGATGGTTGCAATAGCGCGTGCGCTTATGCAGGATCCCATAATGTTACTACTTGATGAGCCGACATCCGGACTGGCTCCCAAGTATGTAGACAGTTTTTTTAAAAAGGTCAAAGAAATACATCAGAAAAAAGATGTTGCAGTAATATTATCAGAACAAAATGCAACAAAAGCACTGGAGATTGCTGACAAGATAATGGTATTGACCCTGGGGAAAATACATTTGATTGAGGATTGTAAAAACGTAGATATAGATATGATTAAGGAAGGATACAGGATATAAATTTTTTGCCAAAAAGAAAGGAGGTGCCGGTAAAAAATATAAAATGATTTTTTAATCTAGGAGGTGATAAAAAAATAATATCAATCAATTTTATAAAAGACATATTAAGAAAAATAAGTAATAAATTATATTAGGGGGAAAAAATGAGTAAAAAAGAAATCACTTATAAATTTGATCATATAGGCATACCAACAAAAAATTCACAGGAAGGCGAGTTTTATATTGAAGACGGAAAATGTTTTTGTACAGATCCTGTAAAAACCAAGTTCTATGTTGAATATTTAAGGCCCGAAGAAGGATGCCCATATCCAGCCATTTTACTGGAAAAACCTCATATTTCTTATCTTGTAGAGAATCTGGATGAAGCGCTCGAAGGTGAAAATGTCATTATACAACCTTTCCAGCCAATACCAACCAGGAGACTGGCATTCATAGATGTAGAGGGTTGTATTATTGAACTTGCGGAAGAAGTCAAGTAAATAATTCTATGGCATGTATTTTATAAAATAAATGTTGTTTTAGAGTAAAGAAAGGAGTGCAAGTTCCATGAGTAAAATGATAAGAGCTGCCTTAATGATGGGGCCAGGAAGAATTGAGATGGGCGAAGTTCCCATGCCTGAACCTAAGGATAATGAAGTGCTTGTTAAGATAAAACACGTTGGAGTGTGCGGAGCAGATCTTGAATTTTTCAAAGATGGCGCCATAGGTGGTTGGGTGCTGCAATTCCCGCATGTTTTAGGCCATGAACCTGCAGGCATAGTTGCAGGTTTTGGCAAAGATGTAAAGGGCTTAAAAGAAGGGGACGCTGTAAGCATTGAACCGGGGAAAACCTGCGGTAATTGTGAATATTGCAATTCAGGCCTCTATAACCTTTGTCCTGATGTACAATTTATGTCAGTACCCGGAGGGGGAATGGGCGCGTTTCAGGACTATGTAGCATGGCCATCCAACAGGGTATTTAAGCTTCCTGAAGGCGTAAGCACCCTGGAAGGTGCGCTCGTAGAACCTCTTTCAGTGGGCTTTCACGCAGTTAACCAGTCAGAAGCAAAATTCGGCGATAGCGCAGCAGTCCTGGGCGCAGGTTGTATAGGTTTATGCACAATGCTGGCCCTGAGGGCAAGAGGCATAACTGAGGTATATATGTCTGATCTAGCAAAAGTACGTATGGAAAAAGCAATCCAGCTTGGCGCAAAGCAAGTCTTTGATGCTTCAAAAGTAAACCTGACAGAAAAAATAATGGAACTTACTGCCAACAAGGGTGTCAACAAGGTATATGAATGTACTGGGGTAGGCAAATCAGTAAACCAGGGTATAGAGATTTTGGCAAAAGGAGGCACTTTAACACTTATAGGATTATTTGGTGAGGCAAATATTCCGGTTGATTTAAATGGGCTGATCTTTAGGGAAGGGACTTTTAAATCCAATTTCCGTTACAGGCACATATATCCAACTGCTATAAAAGCGCTTGCGGCTGGGATCGTACCATTAAAAGACATAGTTTCCCACAAGTTTAAATTAGAAGAACTTGGAAAAGCCCTAAAATATAATAGTGAGCATAAAGATGAAGTCACTAAAGTGGTAATTGAGTTGTAATGATTTAGTCAACATATATATATTATAAAAATAAATTCTGAAATTTTATAAATATGTATGAAAGAATAAAAGCAATATCGGGAGACTGTCTGAGAGAAAAATTGTATTAAAATAAGACGAGGTCAGGACTTTTTTAGAAATTTTTCAAAAAATATAATTTTTTCTGCAGAAAAGGTTTAGTAGCAAGCTTTATACAGCCAGGCGTTCTCCCGGTAAAATATTATTAAGTCCACAATTCTAATAAGTACTTAAATAACTAACTACAATGGCAGCAAACAAATATATTCTCGTAATAGATAATGGACTCACAGTTATAAAAGCTGCTGTTATTGATTTTAACGGCAGGATAATTGATTCACATTCCGAACCTAATACAGTTATAGATAATGGGTGTTTTAGCGAAATGGACCCTGATTTTTTATGGGATAAAACAGCAAAAGTCATAAAAGAAGCTATCCTGAAATCAAAAATCAAATCATCTGATATTTCTGCAATAGGCAACACCGGCTTTGGCGCCGGGATTTTTCTTGTAGACAAAGATGGCCGCTCTGTAAGAAATGCTGTAACTTCCATGGATTCCAGAGCGTCTGATTTTGCAGGCAAATCAGGCAGAGACGGCAATATATTTTATGAAAAGACAAAAATAAATATGTGGGGCGCTCAGGCAATCCCGCTGCTTCACTGGTTTAAAAAAAATGAAAAAAACAACTATGACAATATCCACAGAATACTACAGGTAAAAGACTGGATAAAGTTTAAGCTTACGGGAAAGTACTCTACAGATTATACAGATGCTGGGAACACAGGTCTTATTAATATAAATACAAAAAGCTACGACAATGACCTTTATAAATATTTTGGCCTGGGGGAAATGCATAATTTTTTACCATCATTAACGCAGTGCCGGGAGGTTACAGGATATATAACTAAAGAAGCTGCCGGTATAACCGGTTTGGCGGAAGGTACAACTGTCATGAGCGGATTGCAGGATGTAGTTGCATGTGCCGTCGGAAGCGGCTTATATAATGAAGATAAGTACTCGATTATAAGCGGGACCTGGAATATAAATACTGCTGTAAGCAATGACATCGTTGAAAGTGAAGATATAATGGGTTGTTTCTTATATGCTGATCCAAAAAAGTATTTTGTACTGGAAGCAAGCCCGACATCTGCTGTAAATCTTGAGTGGTTCCTAAAATCTGTAATTGAGAGAACCAATACCGGAAACCAGGACAGAGGAGAGCTATATAAAAGGATTGACAGGGAAATATACAATATATTAAAAAAAGGTTCGCAGATTATATATCTGCCGTTTATTTACAGGTCAAAACTCGTAAATAACTTGATGGGTTCTTTCCTGGGTATCAACTCCTCGGATGATGTATTTGACCTTGTTTACGCAATTTACCAGGGTGTGGCTTTTGCACATTTGATGCACCTGGAAAATCTGAAAAAAGGCGGAGTAGTAAGGAAATCTGCAGTTCTATCCGGCGGGGCTTCAAACAGCGATTTGTGGTGCCAGGTTTTTGCAGATATCCTGAACATAGAAGTACAGACTGTTTCAGTAAAAGAAGTAGGCCTTTTAGGAACTGCAATTTCTGTATTGATGGGGCTTGAAAATATAAATATGGAAAATGCAATAGATGGAATAGTCAGGATAAAATCTGTTTTTAAGCCGGATAAAGATATGAATGAATTATACATGGACAGGTATAAAAAGTTTAAAGATATTATTAAATCATTAGATTAATTTAAATTACCAGGATTTAAAGGGAGTTTTAATCATGGATTTATTATTGGGGTTGGACATAGGTTCGACAAGCATTAAAGCAAATATATATAACGGGAAGGGAAACCTGGTCTCAGGAGGTTCAAGGCCTACTGATCTTTTCCATCCTGACAGGCAGCATCCGAACTGGGCAATCTGGGAGCCTGATAATATATGGAAAGCGGTCAAGGATTCGATTTCTGAAGCATTAAAGAAGATTGGTTCCAAACAGGAAGTCAAAGCTATATCAGTGACGGGGTTTGGAATGGATGGGGTGCCGATAGATAAAAGCGGAAAGTGGCTTTATCCTTTTATTTCATGGCATTGCCCGAGAACAGAAGAACAATGCAGTAAATGGAGCAGCGCTTTAGGTCCTGAGAATATTTTTATGATAAGCGGAAAACAGGTAATGCCTATAGATACTGTTTACCGTATTTTATGGGTCAGGGAAAATTATCCTGATATCATTAAAAATACTTATAAATGGCTTTTAATTGAAGATTATATCAATTACCTTTTATGCGGCGCTATTGCTACTGATTATTCAATGGCTTCATGCACGGAACTCTTTGACCAGAAAACCAGGAAATGGTCCGGAGAAATCCTTAACAAGACCGGAATAGATATATCGCTTCTTCCCGAACCACTGCCATCAGGCACAGTCCTGGGAAATATTTCCCGCAAAACAAGCGAAGAAACGGGGCTTCCCCAAACAGTTAAAGTTGTTCTGGGAGGACATGACTATCACTGCGCCGCACTTGCAGTCGGGGCTTTTGTCCCTGAGACAGTCATGAGCGTAAATGGCACCTGGGAAATGATATTGCAGTCCTCTAATTTGCCCAAGCTGGAAAATGAAGTCTATAAAAACGGTATTAATGTTGAAAGCCATGTAGCAAATGGCATGTACAATGTGGTTGCCTATGCTGTTTCCGGCCTTATGTATGACTGGCTGAGAAATACATTATGTATTGAAGAGAAAATAGAAGCCAAAAATAATAATACATCCGACTGGGACATCATCAGGAAAAAAGCTGCATCGGCGCCCGCAGGTTCCGGCGGGTTATTTTTCGCTCCATATTTTTCCGGCGCAGGCTCGCCTCATGTAGACAACAGGGCAACAGGAGCTTTTATAGGGTTGTCAGCTTCGACTGACAAAAGCTGTATTATCCGTTCTGTAATAGAAGCGCTAAATTACCAGTTCAGGGAAATGCTTGAAGCATTTGAAAGAGCGTGCGGCTCACCTGCCGGGAAAATAGTCGCTACCGGTGGAGCTTCACAAAATGAGGTCTGGACTCAGAACAAGGCTGATATTACCGGAAAGTTTATTGAGGTTCCGGCTGTTGAGGAGGCGACACCGCTGGGGGCAGCAATGATTTCCGGCATCGGGGTTGGAATCTTTAAGGATGAAAAGGAAGCTTTTGATAATACTTACAGTACAGGAAGGACCTATGAACCCGATGCAAAAAATGCAGCAGTATATGAAGATTATTACCAGATATATAAAACCATTTATCCGGATTTAAAAAATATAAATAATAGCATTTACGAAAGATTCAGGAAATAAAACCAATAGTAGGAGTTACGGCAATACAATGACAATGAAAGAACTTACGGGAGAAGAACGAATATTGAGGGTCCTGCAACTAAAGCAAGCAGACAGGGTGCCGCACTTTGAATGGTACATTGACAGAAAAGTAATTGATGCAATTTCGCCAGGCGCAAGTTACGAGAAATTCTGTTACGAGCTTGACATAGATGCAATATGCATTGACTGTGATTTTGATAAGAAATATATAGACGGAGGCCTTATCCAGGATGAATGGGGTATGATAAAAAAAGATACGGGTGAGGCGCATGCATTCCCGGTTGATGGTCCAATCAGGACCCTGCAGGATATTGAGAATTACATTCCCCCCGACCCTTTTAAACCTGGAAGGTATGCTTCTATTGAAAGAGCATTAAAGGAGCACAGCGGCAAAAAAGCAGTTATACTTCACTTAAATGACGTTTTTTCCATACCAAGCAGGATGATGCCATTTGATACTTTCCTGATAAAAATATTTGAAGATCCCGGGACAGTAAAGGCGCTGGTTAAAATGAGCGTCGATGTAAACCTTCAACTGGCAAAAGAAGCAGCAAAAAGAGGAATAAAAATAGTATATACGGGCGATGATTATGCCTATAATTCAGGCCCCATTTTTTCACCTGCAAAATTTAAGGAATTATTTTATCCGGAATTAAAAAGAGTAGTGACAGGCTATAAGGAACTTGGCCTATTTGTAATAAAGCATACGGATGGGGACATAATGTCTATCCTGGATATGATAATTGACAGCGGTTTTGACTGCCTTGACCCGATAGACCCGATTGCAGGAATGGACCTGGGTCAAATGAAGAAAAATTATGGAGACAGGATATGCCTTAAGGGAAATGTCGACTGTTCTGCAACATTATCGTTTAAAAGTGAAGCTGAGACAATTTCTGAAACCAAGAAATGTCTTGAAAATGCAATGCGGGGTGGAGGCTATATCCTTTCATCAAGCAACAGCATCCATTCTGCTGTAAAACCGGAAAACTACCTCGCCATGATTGATACAGTAAAGAAGTTCGGGAAATATTAAGACGAAATTATTATTAAAACAGTTTTTTTAAATTTTATAGAAAGGGAACACAAAGAAGATGTATGAAAAGGAAAAAGAGGAATTAATACATGCGGCCCTTGCACTAAAAGAATACAGGCTGATTGCTCTTTCAGGTGGTAATGTAAGCCTCAGGACGCCAAAGAGCCATGTGCTTGTAACGCCATCAGGAATGCTTTACGAGACGATGGTGCCCTCAGACATTGTGGTGCTTGATATTGAAGGCAATACAATAGAAGGCACCAGGAAGGTCTCTGTTGATACAGATGCAATCCTTTATATACTAAAAAAACTTCCTGAAGTAAATTCAGTGATCCATACCCACCAGGTGTATGCATCTGCAGTAGGCCTTGTTGAAGATGTACTTCCGGCTGCAGTTACAACCCTGCCCAATGCATGCCTCGGTCCAATAAATGTTGCCCCTTTCAGGTCAGCTGCAAGCCTTGAAATGGGCATTATTGCAGTAGAGTATTTAAACAATAAAAGGGCAGTAATACTGAAAAACCATGGTGTAATAACTGTAGGCGGAACGCTTAAGGAAGCATTATATTCCGCTGTTTACCTTGAGGATGCCGCAAAGACTTATATCATGTCAAAGGTACTTGGCAAGCCTGCAATTTTAACAGAGGAGCAGGTTGAAGAAGCGGTTGGAAAATTTAAGCCGGGAGCTTATGGACAAAGCTGAACAGCCCCATTAAAGAGCCATATTTATTAAAGGTGATCAGGTTAAATGATAGAGAATAGCAATTTAAGTCTTTCGATAGGTATATATGAAAAAGCATTTCCTGCAACAATGGACCTGGAGGAAAAGCTGGTATGTGCGAGGGATGCCGGTTACAATTTTATGGAGCTGTCTATAGATGAGACAGATGAGCGTATAAAAAGGCTTAAGTGGGATCTTACCAGAAAGATAATACTCAGGGAGATATCGGAAAGAATCGGCATCCCGTTTCTTACCATGTGCTTAAGCGGAAACAGGCGGTTCCCCATTGGAAGCTCATATGAGGATATTCAAAAAAAGGGTCTTGATATGATTATGGATGCGATATACTTTGCATCCACGACGGGGGTGAGAATAGTCCAGGTCGCAGGTTATGACGTTACTGCAGATGAAAAAAGCACCACGCAGTCAAGGGAGAAATTTGGCATTAATCTTAGAAAGTGCGTAAAACTTGCCTCATCGCTTGGAGTTATGCTTGCGCTGGAAAATGTAGATTGCGAGTTCGGCGATTCGCTTGACAAATTAATGAATTATGTTAAAGAGATAAACTCGCCATGGCTGCAATTATATCCAGATTTTGGAAATCTTACAGCTATGGGCCAGGATGTTAAAACACAGCTTCAGGCATATTCCGGCCATATTGCGGCAATTCATGTAAAAGATACAAAGCAGGGCATTGTCCGTCATGTTCCTTATGGAGAGGGGGCCGTTGACTTTATCTCTGCGTTTGGTACTTTAAAAAGCTCTGGTTTTAAGGGCCCTTTCCTTCTTGAGATGTGGGCCGATAGTGAAAAAGATAACTTTGAGATAATAAAATCTTCAAGGCTGTGGGTGGTTGAGAAATTAAAGCAGGTACCTTATGTAAGTTCCAGCAGTGCCAGCAGGCTGTAGGCCCATTAAGATATAAAATAATATAATACTATGTACTATGATTTCAGTAAAATGAGAATATTAAAAGAGATATTTAAAAGTTTAAAATATACAACCACTTAACTAACCGGAGCAGACAAATTATGAAATATGACGAAAACCTCTACCTTACATTCCTGGAAAAGATGTATCTTATACGCCGCTTTGAAAACAAGGTATACGAGCTTGCAGAGCGCGGCCTTGTATTTGGCTCTACGCACTTAGAGGTTGGCGAAGAAGCAACAGCGGTAGGAACCCTTCTTAACATAAACAAAGACGACTACTTAATAGCAACACATAGGGGCCATGGCCAGGAGCTGCTAAAAGGCACAAGCGTGCGCTCCATGATGGCAGAGATGATAGGCAAAGAGCCCGGCATATGCGGGGGTCGGGTAGGTTCCATGCACATAACGGATGCCTCTGTAAATAACCTTGGCGCCCAGGGTATAATAGGGGCCTCCTTTCCGATATCAGTTGGAGTGGGCCTTGGCCTAAACCTTCTTGATATAAAAGACAAAATACTTATCAGCTTTTTTGGAGACGGGGCCACCAACCAGGGCAACTTCTATGAAAGCCTTAACATGGCTGATGTCTGGAAGGTCCCTGTATTCTTTGTATGCGTAAACAACCTTTACGGCATGGGTACGCACTACTGCAAGACCTGTAATGTAGAGATATATAAGAAGGCCTCCTTCTTTAACATAAAATCAGACGCAGAAGACGGTAACGATGTCGTGGCAGTATATGATAAGTCAAAAGAGCTGATAGACTACGTGCGCTCTACAAGAAGTCCTGCCCTGCTTGAGCTAAAGACTTACCGTACAATAGGCCACTCTGCATTTGACAGGCACCCCTACAGAACCAAAGAGGAAATAGAGCAGTGGAAGAGGCTTGACCCCATCAAGCAGATAGAGGATAAAATACTAAAGGGCGGCGCTTCCCAGGACAAAATAGACTCTGTTAAGAAGCATGTAGATAAGATAATAGAGGATGCAGCAGGTTTTGCCCTTGAGGCAAGCTATCCAGTCTATGACAGCCTGATAGAGCAGTAAGTAAAAACATATAAGCCGAAAGGATAATTTTTAAGATGAGAGAGATAACATATTCAGAGGCGCTTCGCGAAGCTATAAGGCTTGCCATGTTAAAAGATAAAAATGTCATCATGATAGGCGAGGAGATAGGCCAGGGTTACGCCGGAGTATTTGGAGTGTCCAAGGGCCTATATGATGAGTTTGGCCCAAAGCGCATAATAGATACCCCCATAGCTGAAAACACCATAATGGGCGCAGCAATAGGCACCTCGATGCTTGGCATGAAGCCAATAGTAGAGGTCATGTTTGCAGATTTTATATCGGTCTGCTTTGACGGAGTGCTAAACCAGGCAGCCAAGGTTCGGTTCATGACAAATGAGCAGTACAGCTTAAACCTTGTTGTTCGCCTTCCAGGCGGTGAAGGCTCAGGAACAGGGCCCCACCACAGCCAGTGCCTTGAATCGCTGTTTATGACAATACCGGGCCTAAAGATTGCAAACCCCTCAAACGCCTATGATGCAAAGGGCCTTCTTACCACTGCAATAAGCGCAAACGATCCTGTGCTTTTCTTTGAGCATAAAAGGCTCTACAAGACAAAGGGGAACGTTCCCGAAGAAGAGTATGCCATACCCTTTGGCAAAGGCAAAGTCCTAAGAGAGGGAGCCGATGTTACCCTTGTGGCTCTTTCATACATGGTTACTGTAGCAGAGCAGGCAGCAGAAGAGCTTTATCAAAAATTCGGTATAGACACAGAGGTGATAGACCCTAGAACGCTTGTGCCCTTAGATACTGATATAATAGCGGCATCAGTAAAAAAGACATCAAGGCTGGCGGTGCTTGAAGAGACCTGCCTAAGAGGAGGCATAGGCTCCGAGATAGGCTCCATCATATGTGAGGGCTACATGGACTATCTTGACTGTCCCATCAAAAAGATTGCATCAAGAAATGTGCCTATCCCCATGCCTGCATCCTTAAAAGATGAGGTAATACCAGGTGCAGGCAGGGTGGTAAAAGAGATAAGGGAGATGTTTTAGGGGTTTATCCGGGTAAAAAAAACAAAAAATAACAATTTATAAATTTTTTAGCAGGCAGGCGGATAAGATTTGGACAAAAAAAATATAATATTTAAAATCCTTGAGTACTATTATGTTAATGACATGACACAGGCCGAAATATCGTCCAGGTTAAATATTACTAGAGTTGCTGTTTCCAGGCATATATCAAAAGCCAGGCAGGACGGGTTAATTGAATTCAAGATAAAATATCCTGCAAATTATACACTTGACAGGCATGAGACTTTAGAGCAGGAGTTTATTAAGTTGTATAGTTTAAAAGATTGTATCATTGTCAATTCGCAGAAAAACCCCGTAGATACGCTAAAAGAATTGTCGGAACACCTTGAAATCATGCTTCACAATATAGTAAATGATAATACTTTTATGGGCGTCGGATGGGGAACGACTTTAGAAACCATCGCTCATTTAATAGAGGTAAAGGAAAGGCACAGTGTAAAAGTTGTCCCGCTGATAGGCGGCTATGGAAGATACTTTGACGATGGACATTCCAATAATATTGCAAGGCTTCTGGCTGAAAAATTTGGCGGAAACAGTTATATTGTAAATATTCCTGCTTCATTTGATACCAAAGATATAAAAGACACAATACTAAGGGACAGCGCTGCCAAAGAGATATTCAAACTTGCAAAAAGGGTAGAAGTAGCCCTTCTTTGCATGAGTGATTTAAGTACCGAAAGCACACTGTTTAAATCCGGGCAAATGAACCAGGAAGACATCGACTACCTATCCGGTTTGGGCATTGTTGGAGATATAAACTATATTTTTATAGATAAAGAAGGAATTTTTATCCCTAATGAGATAAGTGAAAGAACAACAAATCTTTTTCCAATTGAACTGATGAAATCGGTAAAAAATGTTATTGGAATTGCTATCGGCATCAGGAAAGCAGAAATACTTCGTGCGGTCCTAAAAGGCGGTCTTGTAAATATACTTGTCACTGACCTTGATGCCGCAAATAAAATAATCGAAATGAAATAAAGTCCTTTTCCTTCTATCCGGCTACCTGACCTCTATTTCCCCGTAGCCTCTTTTTGCGTGCGAGCCACCCGGGCTGTCAGCATTTCCATATGCCCATATTATCTTGTTTACGCCTGTCAAAATGTCAATATCGTATTTATCGCCTGTAGAAAGGAGCCTCTGGAATTCAATTATTGTATAGCCATTACTTTCGCTGCCGCCAAAATCCAGGATATCATCAGTCCCGCCAAGTTCAACATCAGGCGGATGAGGGCCAAAATTTCCTGTACTGAACATGTCAAAAATAACTATATCTGTTCCCTCAATATAGCCATATATCATATCGGCGTCTTTCATAGTTCTGCCCGGCTGGATCCCGATAGCCAGAAATCCTTCTGTACCTGCTTTCATAGCAATATAGATATTCTCTTCATCATTTGCCCAGTAGATCCCAAAGCCATCCAGATCCCTGTAGCCGGAATACTCGTCATCGCTTATTATTCCGTCAGCAGAAAAATTGCCGGCCTTATCGGCATTTAAAGACGCAGGCCCTTCGGTAGCCGGGGCGCTAACTTCTGCCTGCTCTTCCTGCGGCTGAGTCTCAATGGCAGAATCCTGCTGCTCAGCAGCAGTGCCTGAGACAGGTGTAGCGGACCTGGCGCAACCCGTTATTAAAAAAGTTGGCAATATCATAAGAATAATCATTAGAAGCACAGTTAAGAGAAATGAATAATTTTTAGCTCTTAAAGATTTTTTTAATTTTGCCTGCATTAATTTACCTCCACCTTTTTATAATATATTAAATAAATAAATAATTATCCTGATTTCTTTTTCCATGAAGATTTATATAACCTGATCCTTTTTACAATAAATGCGGCGGCAGTGGCGACAAACAATATTGAGTAAATTGCCAGTATTGCAGCATTTGCAAAATCCGTTCCCAAAAGGACAGCGTGTACAAACCCGAAAACGAGCGTAAGATACATCAGCGCATGAATAATTCGCCAGGGCTTGAATTTTTTTCGTAATAATATTGCAACTAATGCAAGATAAAGAATTATAAGGGCAGGACGGCCTGCAAAAAGCCAAAAATCATACCAGGATGCCAAACTGGGGATAAATACTGATGCTGTCCTGCTATATATTGCATAAAATACAGGATGCAGGGTAATAAGCGCAAGTCCTGAAAATGCAAAAATATGGTGGATTTTTATAAATGGCTTTCCAAAACTTGAAGCTATCTCTTTTAAAAATGGAGTCATAATAGCTGCTGCTGCAAGAGAAACATATCCCCAAAGGCCAAACAGGCGGATAAGGAAAATAAGGGCATCATATGTAAATGAAAATATAAGCAACAGAAGAACCGCTATATAAATAATCCCTATCAGTAAAAGGATAAGGAGGCCCTTTTTTGTAATCCCTGATTTATTTTTTTGCATAACCTTCACATAGATTCTATTTTATGCAGTTTTAATGTGTAAATTATACAGGATATGTTGCCGTTTTTTAATATTTTTTGAATAGTCCATTGTCTTGCAGTATTATTATAACAGCAGATTATGAAAACATAATATTGCTGGCATGGAAAGATCCTTTAAATTTTCTTTATAATGACTTTATAACATTAAAATATATATCATTAAAACAACGACCAGGAGGAAGTAAAATGGATAGATTAAAGGATAAAGTGGCAATAGTTACCGGCGGGTCAAGCGGTATTGGAAGGGCAACAAGTATTGTCCTTGCCCGTGAAGGCGCAAAAGTTGCAGTTGTGGATCTGCAGGCTGGTGAAGGCGATGACACTAAAAAGAAAATAACGGAATCAGATATTGTAACTTATTTTATCTGTGAGCCGCAGGCATGCAAATGTGAAGACGCCTGCGACCAGATAAAAAAAGAAAAGGGCGTGGCAGAATTCTGGCGCCTGGATATTACAAATGAAAAAGAGATAGAAAAGGTATTTGCAGAAATTGCGGCCAAATTTGGAAAGATAGATATTCTGGTAAATAATGCAGGAATTGCAGGCGTTAACAAACCCACTCACGAAGTTACTCTTGAAGAATGGCAGAAAGTCATTGATATAAACCAGAATGGCGTATTCCTTTGCACAAAGCATGCAATACCTTATATGTTAAAATCGGGCGGGGGAAGCATAGTAAATATCTCGTCGATTTATGGAATAGTCAGCGCGCCTGATGCTCCGCCATACCATGCTTCAAAAGGCGCAGTAAGAATCATGACAAAAACTGATGCATTATTCTATGCCCAGAAAAATATAAGGGTTAATTCGGTCCACCCAGGTTTTATATGGACGCCGATGCTCGAAAATTATGCAAAGCAGTCTGGCGCCGGCATAGATGCCGTGAAACAGCAGCTGGGCTCCTTGCATCCTGTTGGACATATCGGTGAACCTGAAGATATAGCGTATGGAGTGCTTTATCTTGCTTCAGATGAGGCTAAATTTGTAACAGGCGCAGAGCTAGTAATAGATGGCGGATACATTATAAGGTAGAATCGCCTACGGCTTTATAATAAATACCAATGGTTTGGACAAAAATAAACAGGAAAAAATTCTTAATATTGCTGGCTTCTTCAGCAGCAGGTATTTTCCTGACTTCGTGCCTGTCAAGGATGGGCGCAGGCAGATCTGCTGCTTCTCTTATTTCAACGTCAGCAGGCAGCGCAGAAGCAGAGACTGCTGAAGGCACAGGCGCTGATTCGGGCACTAATAATGAAAAAGAAGGAGAAGAGAGTGCAGAAAATTCTAAGAGCACCGAAACAGCCACACAGAAATCAGGCGCCCGGAAGTCCCCGAAGTCTCTTGTCGGCATAGCTGGAGCCGGCCTCAGCAGCAACCTGGGAGCGCAGGTTGAAAAGGCAGTATCCCTTGCCGGCGGGCTCGGTTTTATAAAAAAGGGAAGCATTGTCCTTCTAAAGCCTAATTATAATACAGGAGATCCATATCCTGCCTCCACAAACCCTGAAATCATAAGGCATGTAATAAGGATTGTAAAGAAGCAGGACCCCTATGCAATACTTATCGGCGACAGGTCCTCCTTCTGGTCGTCCACATTAAAGTGCATGAAACAGAACGGTGTATATGAAGTCGCAGAGCAGGAAGGGGCAGAGCTATATCCATTTGACAATGAAGAATGGGTCAGCATCAACCCTGTCTCTGCCCGGGCATGGCCAAAGGGCTTTACAATACCAAAGCTCTTAATTGAAGCCGATTATGTAATAAGCATCCCAGTTATAAAGACCCACTCGATTGCTGCTTTTACAATGGCAATAAAGAACTGGGTGGGCATACTTGAGCCGTTACAGCGCACAACCGGCCTTCACCCCTTCAATAATAAAAAGGAAGCCTTCGGCCATATGCTTGCCGAGCTTCACCTTGCAAGGGTTCCTGACTTTGTAATAATGGATGGCACAAAGGTCTTTGTGGATGGGGGCCCCACAGAGGGAAGAGCAGTGGCTGCAGGCCTTGTTGTCGCCTCGAATGATATTATTGCAAATGATGCGGCAGGGCTTGCAATACTAAAAACCCTGGGCACAATTGCTAAGATACAGGATTACAGCGTCTGGAGCCAGCCGCAGATCGACCGCGCAGCAGAGCTTGGATTCGGCGCAAAAAAAGCAGGCGATATTATGATAAAATCAGAGAATGTAAGCGCTGTCGATAAAATCATTTCAAACCTTGCATAAGTAAAACCTCTAATACAAATTTACAACGCAAATGCTTCTGCTACTATATTTATCTTCACAGACCCTAATGGCATAAAACAATATTTTGGTATAAAAAGATAGATCTGCATAGATAGTACTTAAACTTATGGAATATATGCTTGCCTGATATATATAATAGATATATACTAATAATGCATATAAAGTTAAAAATATTATTATTATAAAGAGAAAAAAATATGAAAAGAATCAGTATTTTTATAAGGGAAGATCAATTTGATGGCCTGAATAAGCTATCTGGTTTAAAAGACCTTTCCAGCTCAGAGATAATCAGGGAAGCCATAGACCATAGACTTATAACAGAATTTGGCAGGGGCTCAAGGGAAATATCAAAGGAACAGTTAATGGAAGAAACACAGGGACTGTTGAAAAAAAGATTTGATAAGGACATTAAAAGTGAAGAGATAACAGACGCTATCAGGGCAGAATGGGAGGAGAGGATTGGTAGAAATAAAAAATAGCAAAATACTGATTGATACTGATATTATCATTGACCACCTAAGAGGCACGGGTAATTTTAAGGACCTGGTTAGCGATTCAACAAACAATACCTGTTATATATCAGTGATTTCTATTGCTGAAATCTATTCTCTTCTATATTTTAAAGAATATGAAATTGTTGATAGATTGATTTTATACCTGAAGGTCATAAATGTGGACGAAATCATTGCAAAACTGGCGGGAAGCTACAGGATGGCCTATTATAAATCGCATGGGCTTACAATACCCGATGCTATAATTGCTGCAAGTACTAACTTAAACAATGCTGTGCTTGTCACTAAAAATATTAAACACTTTCCCATGGAAGATATTAAAAGCATAAGACCGTATCAGTAAGCGTCTTTACGGACTGTGACCAGGCCGGCAATTTCATTTACCCTGGCGATATCAAGCATGCCCGGTATCCTGGTCATTATATTTGCATTGCCGCATGCAACTGAAAACTTAAGCATATCTTCAACAGCATAGCCATTTAGCAGGGCATAGATAATCCCGGCATTTACGGAATCGCCAGACCCTGTCTTATAGGGACCGTTTATGTCAGGTGAAATTACAGAATAATCACCCTCAGCGCCATAGGCGCGCACAGGTTCGGGGCCGTTTGTTATCATAATCATTTTTATGCCTCTTTTAAGAAGGAAACCGATAACCTTTTGAGGGTTGTTTTTAAAGTATTTTTCGCTGACTTCTTCAAGCTCGCGCATATTTATCTTGATGACATCCGGAAGTTCAAGCATTCCGTAGTATAGAGCCTGCCCCGAAGTATCAAGCAGTGTCTTTGTCCCTCCTGATTTCAATATTGCTATGATGAGGCTGTAAATTTCCGGGGCGATTTTTTTGGGAAGGCTTCCGGAAATTATAAAAAACTCCGGCTTTGGCTCCAGCCCTTTTATATAGCAAAGAAGGGCTTCTGATTCACTCTCTTTAATTGAAGGGCCTGCTTCGTTAAGCTCTATGAGTTTTTTGGACTGCTTTTCTATTACTTTAATGTTTACCCTCGTGTTGCCGGCAATACTTATAAGGTGCGCCCTGAATTTTTCCTTGTGCAGGAATTCTTCCATGTCTTTTTTGAAAAAACCTCCACAGAGCGCAATTGCAGTGTTTTTAACTCCAAGGCAGCTAAGCGCCCGTGAAGTGTTAAACCCTTTTCCGCCCGCAGCGACTGATTCAAGGGATGTTATATTGATTTCGTCCCTGTTGAGAGCGCTGGTAGATAATGTAATATCTATTGCCGGATTTAATGTCAATGTGTAAATCATGATTTTTTTAAAATAATGATGACAATAAATTGCTAATAATATATATGCCAGTAAACGGTTTTTAAAAAGTCCATTATAACAATTTAAAAAATAATTATTAATAATAAGCTATTCTGTATGGCTTAAAATATTTGCTAAAAATCCTGTTAAGAATTAAGATTGCCTAAAAATTTTCTTTAAACCATACAAAAAGAGGGCAGAATAATAAAACCTGTTGAGATAAAAGCAGTATTTTTTGATATGGGCAATGTCGTGCTGGATGTCGACCATATGATATATTGCGAGAAATTTTCAAAGTTTTGTGACTTATCCAGAGAAGAAATTTTTAAAAGAATTGTTGATACCAGATTAGAAGACGATTACGAAAAAGGTATTATCAGCTCCAGGTCATTTTTTAATAGTGTCGTCGAAATTTTAAAACTGGATATAGCGTACGAAAGTTTTATTGAGATTTACAGTGACATATTTACAGAGAATAAGGAAGTATCTGAAATTGTTTATTTTTTAAAGAAAAAAGTTAAAATTCTACTGATTTCAAACACAAATGAACCGCATTTCTCTTTGGTGTCCAGGAAGTTTAAAGTCATACGGCAGTTTGATGAATATATATTATCTTATAAAACAGGATTCCGGAAACCCCAGGAGGAGATATATTTAATTGCTTTAGAAAAAATGAATTGTAAACCGAAAGAAGTATTGTATATCGATGATATTAAAGATTTTGTAAAAGTTGCCCAAAAATTGGGCATAAACAGTGTTTTATTTGATTCAGCAAAAAACCTGGGGCAGGAATTATTAAAATATTTTTTTGTGTGAATGATTCTTTAGTGGATGATTTTATTTAATAAGGCCCTGCTTAATGCTCCCATATCCTTAGGCCGTAACGGCTCAAATAAATCGGGATATTTTTATAATAAGAATCAGCATCTTCAATTTGCCGTATCAGTTCTCTTTTCTGGTTGGAAATATCCCCGCATAAAATTGTTATTGAACCGCCTTCGCCGCCGGCTCCGTTTACTTTCCAGCCAATTGCGCCACTGCCGGCAGCTATATCAATTATCAGCTGGGCATCAGGGTTGATCAGGGCTGGATTTAATTCACCCTGCGCTTCTGTATTCCTGATCATTGCCTGGCCAAACAATTCAAAATCTCCTGCATATATAGCATCCCGTGCTGTTTCCGGTGTTTTGCGTAAAGGAGCAAGCTTAGGGGAGCCTGGCCCGGCGTCTTCCAGTTCTGCAATTACTTTTTTATGGGTATCCGATGATTTGTGGGATTTACCTAAAAATACCAGCAGCAGCCTGCGTTCCAGTTCCCACCAGATAGAATTGGGTATATTGATCTGCGAGACACTTGCATGAGGGTAGTTATACATATCAATAAAGTTTATACCGCCATAAGCCGAGCAGAGCTGGTCCTGGATACCGGACTGCAGGTTTAATATGTCTGTTTCAATCTTATGAGCGGAATAGGCGACTTCATGAGGCGACATTCTCCCGGGAGTAAGACAATCAAGCGCACCTATTAGCGCAACGTTCACTGCAGCAGAGGTACCGGTAGAGCATCCGGCAGGGGCTTCAGAATATATTGATATCTGTAGCGCTATATCATCCGGGATATTCATATATTTTATAGCTGCTTCCAGGAGCGGATGATGCACCCAACCGGAAATTTGCGGTTTTACAACATATTTTTCTCCATAATTCTCTGCAAAAAGCACTATCCTGTCCTTTTTTGCTTCAGCAGGGAATACCTCAACTTGCACCTCGACATAAGGGTAGACACCTATATTAAAAACTCTTCCATGCCCCGAAAACCACGTATCAGTCCAGCCTCCCATATCACATATACGGATCGGGGCGGCGCTGTTGATTATTCGCAGGCGTTTTGCCAGGTTTTTGGATTCACTGTCAGTATTCATAGTTTTACCTCTCGTATAATAAGATAACTATTTCTCTTTATACATTTAATATTTTAAAATTTTAACATATAAAAATATTCCTTTTTATTATAATCAGAAACTTTGATTAAATGAAACAAATTCAGCAAATTAAAAGCTCCTTTAACTTCGGAAAGTCCCTAAGGCTGCTGCATAAACATATTCATTTATCATGATTGGCAAAGGCAATTTAAGCGTGCTAAATTTATAGTTTCATAAAGACGCTAAATGTCACATAATTATATAAAAAATGTTTGGAGGAGCCAGAATGAAGAGCTACAGGAAGGAATTATGGTTTGAGACAAAAAACAGGCGCGAGTTTATAAATATCACACC
>CAYGYY010000035.1:0-23335 GCA_964354265.1 uncultured Actinomycetota bacterium | reverse complement strand
TGCCGGCTGTAATGTTGAAATGGTGCTCAAGCATAGATCAGTTGCAGGCCTGTATAACAAAATAATTGGTTTTAAGGTAGAGGAAAGAATAAAGTCACGCCACTTTGCGCCTACATGCTGCCTTATAGTTAAAAGAGAGGTTATAGATAAGACAGGACTATTTGATCCCAGGCTTACTTCAGGAGGAGACAGGGAATTTGGCAACAGAGTGTGGCGGGACGGTTACAAGTTATTCTTTGCAGAAAACATAAAAATGTATCATCCTACAAGAGACACTTTTAAAGAATTATTAAGAAAGCATTTCAGGACAGGCCAGGGTAAATTCCAGCTTACTTATTATTTTCATGATATATATCCCCACAGTGTTAGCGCTTCAATAAAATATCTTTTCATAAACCCTGTAAGTTTTACAAAAACTATGAAAAATAAGATAAAAAAACATAAATTGAGCAAGTTTTACATAATATTATTTTATTTTATTAAATGGATAAAAAGAGTTGCTGATTTTGCAGGCTATCGCTATGCAAAAAATAAAGCAGTCAATAAATAAATTATCGGGTTTTTAGAAAATCAGTTCTGTTAAATTTTAGTCAACTCAAATATTGCGCATCCATAATTACAACCAAAATTATTCTTTATATTGTTATCATCCATCTCCACATCTTCGAACAAATCTCCCTTATCATTTACATAATTAAATTTATCCGGTTTAAACTTATGATTGAATAATTGAAGAAGATATTCGATACTGAAAACCCTTCGAGAGTTGAATTCGATTCTTTGTTTCCCCATCGGCACTGCAAAATAAAACTTGCCGCTCTCTTTTAATATCTTATAAATATTGTCTATAGCTTTTATATGTCCGTAATAGTCTATAGGATCCCCATATCTACCCAATCCTATGTGTTCAATAACATGAAGCGAGCTGACAGAATCACAATATCCTATCATCGTATCTGGTAAATTCATAATATCTACCTGCTTAAAAGAAATATTTTTAACTTTACTTTTTTGTGGCCTGATATCAAATAACTCTATCTCTCTAAAAACAGCAACATGTGCAATAAAACCATCTGTTCTTGACCCGATATCTATGTGTTTTAATGGCTTGTTTTCATAAATACGTCGGGCAATAAGCAAATCCTGGTGGAAATAGTGTCCCGACATCACTCCTGAGCTAACATTCTTCTGATTCAAAACCGGGTCAGAATGACCAATAAAAAAGTCAGAATTTTGACCTTTTTGAGATTTAAACTTTTTATAATCCCTGTAATAAAAACCAATGCCTTTAAAAAAACTGGCTGTTTTTTTGGGATTGAAACCTAACAGATTTAAAATCAAGTATTTTTTATTTTGTGATTTTTCCATTACTAATTTTTGACCCTTTCTTTCATTTTTAAATTCTGATAAATATCTATGGCTAATTCATTGATTATTAGATTATTTAATATTTCTAAATACCTTGACATAATTTCTTGCGGTAATTTCCCATTTAAAGGATTTTACCTGCTCATATCCTTTATTTATAAATCTTTCCCTGAGTCCTTTATTGCCTAGAAGACTGCTTATACCCCCTGTAATGCTGTCAGCATCATAAGGATCTATTAAGATAGCTGCTTCTCCACAAAGCTCCGGCATTGAAGAAACATTGGAAGCTACAACGGGACATCCACAGGCCATAGCTTCGATTACAGGCAGGCCAAAACCTTCATAAAATGAAGGCAGCACCAGTATACTTGCGCAGTTATAATAGTAGACAAGCTCATCATCAGATACACTATCAATAATTGTAATGTCATCCTTGATCTTCTCTTCTATGGAAATATCTTCCAGCTTGAAATCTTTGCTTATTATTAAAAGCTTAAAGTCGGCAAATTCTTTTTTAATATCCGCAAAGGACTTCACAAGGCCTGCAATATTCTTATGGGGCTTATTATTGCCTACAAACATAATATATTTTCCAGGCTTATATTTTTCTATGAACAGTTCCTTTTCTTCATCGCTTAAAGGCCTGAAATCTTTAGAGACTGCATTATAAATAATCTCGACCTTATCAATGTGACCTGGAAAATAAGAATAGAAATCCTCTGCTGTGGATTTTGAGACAACTATTATTTTTTTTGATTTTTTAACAGCATTGTTTAAAATAAGTCTGGCTATTTTTACCTTGTTTGTACCAAAATACTCAGGGAATTTAAACTGTATAAAATCATGTATGGTAAAAACACTATTTTCTTGAATAAGATAGGGCAGATTGTAGTGGGGGTAGTAAAATACATCATTTTTATTTTTCTTCAGGTTATTAATGCTTCCTGCTATTTGTTCCCTGAACGAGTAAATCGGGCTGTTATTTTCACGGAATATAATTTCATGCTGATTTATTGAATATTCCTGTAAATATCTATGGTAATCAGCCTTCCTGCCATATATATCTATCTTAACATTTTTATCAATTATAATTATTTCTTTAATGATTTCCCTTAAGCATCTGCCAATACCGGAACTGTATATCATCCTGCCGTCAATATGGATATTAAGCATATCATTATTTTCTCTTGCCATATGAATGTTCATTATCTGCCGGTTTTTAAATATTGCATCACTATTAATATTTTGCATCTCTTATATCAGTACTTTGGCCGATTATTTTAAACCTGTTTATCTAAAACATATAATGTCGTATCCTTGCTTTTTATTAAATGTTCCAGTGAATTTGCAGTTGCAATAGAGATACCAATGTGAAGCCACAAATAGGGCCTTAGATAATTCTGGTTAAACTGCAGGATTATAAGTTCAATGACCAGCCCCCAGAATAATGCCAGGCATATAGTCCTGTATTTTTGTAAAAGGTTATTATTTTTATATAAGACCCAAAGCCTCTTGAATATGCCCACAATAAACCATGAAAAAATAATAAAACCAACTATGCCCACACTTGCAAGCAGCTCAGCAGTTACATTCAATGGTTCTGTTTCCCATAATTCTTCAAAGTTTGGTGCAAATATTTGAAATTTTTCAGGATTATTAAATAGATATGCCCCAACCCCTCCTGGACCAACCCCAAGGATAGAATTCAGGGGTTTATCAATAAATACCTGAAAGGTCTGTAATGCCCTTGCAAATCTCAGTGAATATGAAGAATCAGAAGTATCAAAAAGACCCGTACCCTGGAAAATAAACTGAAATCTTTCCTTATTATTCACCATTATAAGAATTGCAATCACTAAAAATAATGCAACTACTAAAAAAGATATAAAATATTTTAAATACTGTGCAGTAAATTTTTTCTTGATTGAGTAATGGCCCAAAAATTCTATCAGGCCATAAGCTAAAATAAGAGCGACTCCAATCCAGCCGATCCTGGAAGATGAAAGAACAACTACAAAGGCAATAGTAATAAATATTATACTTTTATATTTCACAAGCTCATTTTTTCTTATCCAGAGTATAAACCAGATAAAACAGCCCATCAGCATATACGTCGCAAAAAAAGATGGTTCAAAAGAAAGCCCGTTTATCCTTGCAAGATTGTATGTATGCCACCACTGCATAACAAGCGGTGTTTTTTCACCAATTATAAAGGGCAAAAGAAGCTGGTAAATACCAAAGATAGAAATTACAAAATAAGAATAAAAATAAATCTTCAAAAGCCAGTCCAGGTTATCAAGTTTATTGCTTTGCGCAAACCAGATTAAAAATAATATTATAAGTGCGCTAAAAGCTGTCCAGAGTGAATATATCAATGACTTAACCGGAAACCCTGAATTAAGCGAAGATATAAATGAAATAAAACAAAATAGTAAAAGCGGCAAAAAAGCTTTATCCAGGGGAATACTGAAATTTTTTGTCAAACAAAGATATATTATCCATAGAATGAAAAGGAAAAAAAACAGTATATATGAAAACCTTATCGTTGCTCCAGAGATATCAATAGTCAAAAAAATATCACTGCTGATAAATATTATTATGAGCAGCAAAAATATTTTAAAAACATAATTTGAATATCTGTTTATTTTTTCAGTCAAGGCAACACTGACCCTTATTGTTTATCTGTAATTATACCACAAGTTTTTCAGCCCTTCCGGATGGTGGCCTTGTAAATATCTATGTATCTTCCAATAACCTTATCCGGTAAAAAGTCTTCAGCTTTTTTAAAGCAATGCTTTGCCATATCTTTTATTGTTCCGGGACTGGAAAGAAATATTCTTACTTTTTCAAGCAGCGCTTCTTTAGAATCAGCATCATAAACAAATCCTGTTTTACCTTCATCAATTATCTCCGGCGTACCGCCCCGGTTTGAACCTATAACCGGTACGCCAAATGAATATGCTTCATAAATGACCCTGGGAAGAGAATCGTAACACAATGACGGGACTATTAGCACATCTATTATGCTTAGAGCTTCTCCTGTTCTTACAAAACCATGAAAAGTGATGTTGGGCGCCCTGTATTTGTCTTCCAGGTAGTCTCCATAATCTGCAGTTATACCTTTTCCAAAGACATGTAAATCTGCAATACTGCTGCCATAAAATACACTGAGTAAAAACTCGATACCTTTATGATAAGAAAGATGCCCGATATAACCGAATTTTAAATCCCCGGTTTTTTTTATTTCCACAGCAATTTTTTTGGATTCAAGGGAATTATAAACTACATATTTCTTTGAGTTTTTAAAAAAGCCTGCATCAAGATGCAAGTCTATTGCAAAGTGGCTGTTTCCAACTACTGCATCCGGATATTTTGAAAAAATCCTCCTGAACTTAAGCATTACAATACATATTAAATTTTTCTTTCTGCAGACATCATTCCTCCTGAACAGGGTGGCTCTCGGGCAGAGCAATGAAAAATCCCTTAAAGTATGCACCAGCGGAATTTTCTTTTTCTTAACCAGTTTCCATATGCCGACTGAAAACTCCGCTAAATTATTGGTATTTACTAAATCGGGTTTTTCATTTTCCAGGATAGTGCCAATCTTTTTCAGTATGGATGGATTATACAGGCTTTTAAAATGCCATAATGCCTTTATAACAGGATTTTTTGTCTTGGAATAATATGACCAGTAAGTATTTGAATGGTAAACGTAATAGACCTTTACGCCATTAACATAGTCTACTGTATCCTTTTGTGCAGCTGAGACAACAATAGGTTCTATATTAAACCTCTTTAAGTTCTCAGCAATCACCTGTGTTGATTTTTCAGCACCTCCGATGATATTGGGGTAATACAGTGAATTTATTATCATTACTTTCACAACGCCAGAACCTCTTCATAAAGCTTGATATAATTATCTGCAATTGACCGGATATCAAATTCGTTTTTTATCCTGCTGTATGCATTTTCGCCGATTCTTTTTCTTGCATCCTGGTTTCTAATAATGTATGAAAGCGCATTTACCAGCCCTTCAACATCAGATGGATTAAAAAATATTCCATATCTGGTCTCCAGGCAGCCACCCTTTTTTATATCATAACTTTTCCTGCCATCCCCCATAACTTCAATATTCCCGGGGATATTTGTTGCTATGCATGGCAGCTTTAAACTTAAGGCTTCAATAAGGGAATTTGAAAGGCCTTCTATAATCGAAGGAAATACAAATATATCAGATTCTTTTAAAAGTCCGGCGGGGTTTTTGACCATCCCTGTCAAAATAACATGATTTTGCAGTCCAAGCTCTTTAATTAGACTGACTATATTATTCTTTTCTGGTCCATCACCAATGAGGGTAAGCTTTAGTTGGCCAATAAGATTTATCTCATTACCGCCTTTTGAAACTGCTTCAATAATTTTAGAAAAGGCTATTATTAAAGTATTGAGATCCTTTGACTTGATGAATCTTCCAAGGTATACAAGGCCAGCGCATTTTTCGTACTGGCGTTTAAAATCTTCAGTTTTAACTCCATTTCTTATAAGCCTAATTCCGGCTTTGTCCATACCCTCATTTATAAAATCCTCCTGCATCTTCCCCGTGGTGCAAACAAGCCTGTCTATGTTTTTTAAAATATATTTTAGCTGCAGCCTGCCTTCGGGCAATTTCTTTATCTGGTTAATATCGCTGTTAAATCCGCTGCTTCCAACTTTGGCTATGACAGGTTTTTTCCAGATCTTTGCACAAAGAGTGGAAATAAATGCAGGGTATAATACCTGGTGTACATGTATAATGTCATAGGATTTTCTTTTAGACGACAGATATAAAAGAAGGGTCAACTGGTATATATAGACACTTATACGCACAGATATCTTACTGAAAATCAACTTTACTGCTTCAGTCCAGGAATTACATTTTTCAGGATTTTCTTTAAAAAAACTGGCTGATACATCCAGTTTACCCCTGGGATAAAAGTTAAAATTTGTGCGGTTCCTCACTATATTTAAACCATCAAGCTGCTCATATTTATCCAGGATATTGCACCAGCGGCCGGTAATTACAGTAACGCCAATGTTTTTTGCAATTAATTCCAGTGCCAGTTTTTGCGCCTGTTTTTCTGCTCCGCCTGTATACGGGTAAAAAACAGCAATTACCATAAATATTTTTAAATTTTCCATAATGTAAGTTTATATTAAAAAAGTGACTTTGGCCCTATTCCAGCATAGCTAATTCCTTAAAACTTCTCTTAACCGCCTTAATTAGAAATAACCCCTTTCCTTTGACCTGGTTTGATAGCCATATGCTGTGCACTGCGCGTATCCTTAAAATTACATTTTCAACACCAAGGATTTTTACAATTGCAAGCGTATGATGGCCCTGACGAAAATGTATAATACTTCCATCCCTTGCAATTACTGCGCCGGTTTCAGGCGCCAGGCTTAAATCAAAACCACCATTCTTTATCTCCTCAAATAACCTTTCCTGTCTTTTAAAATAGCGGCTGATGTTATCAAGAGAGTCAAGAGTTATATCACCGCGCTTTACAGAGCAGCCTTTCTCCATCTGGCTTACCGCATATTTATAAAAAGTGGTGCTTGTACAGTCTTTGTTTTCAACAAAAAGTTCCCTTGCTATGACAAACTTTTCATGCTCATTTAAGGGGACTACTTCTTTATCCCAATCTCCCGGCCATACAAACAGATTACCGGGCAATATATCCGGGTCATGCACATGGTATTTCAAAAGCCTGGGATCTATTTTAAAAACAAGAGAGTCATTAAAACATAAACTGGCAAGTAATGCCGGTAAGTAGCTATTATTGCTTTTCACTATACGATTTTGCGTAAACAGGATTATCCATACAAGAATTGATGCGACTATTTTGGCAACAGGTTTTAAGATTTTCTTAACATTTTTTTTTAGATTTGGTACAGGCATTATAAGCTTTACTACTGGATTATCTTCAGTTTATGACATTAAATATGATACTTCATTATAAGATTACAGATCTCCCGGACACAACCGCAGCCCCCGTCGTTTATACAGACATAATCCACAATATTCTTTACAGAAGTTTCAGCATTATTTGGCGCTGCCGAAAAACCTGCGGCTTTTAATGTTTCAATATCATTTACATCATCGCCAATATATGCAATATTTTTAAGCGGTACTTTAAATTCATCAGAAATACCGCTCAAGATTTTTATCTTATTTTCGGCGCCCTTATAAACATAATCTATTTTTAGTTTGGCTGCCCTAAAGTCAACGATTTTTGTCTTTTCTTTAGTTATTATCGCTGTCTTTATACCCAGCTCCTTTATTAGGCCGATTCCAAACCCGTCCCTTACACTGAATCTTTTCATCTCGATGCCATCATTACTCAGGTAAACAAAAGAATCCGTGAGCACACCGTCCACATCCATTATAAGCATCTTAATATTTTTTATGATGTCTTTAAAATACTTTTTTTTTCTTTCAAAAAGTAAATTTTCCACGATTTCCCAGTCAGAAGGTTCATCAATCTCTACAGATGTTTCGGGAAGCATCTCATATATGCCTATATTTCCGCCAAGTCTGCATCCCATATCTTTGATTATTTGCTTTTTAGTAATATAAAATGCACCGTTTTCCATTATATAACCATCAAAATCCTGCCTGCGCGGTCTGTTTAAAGGGTCGTAATTGACAGGTTTATTATCGTCTGACCAGAAGAACCTTTTTACTTTTACCCCCGTTAAAAGAGAATCAAAACCGCTATCCAGGAAATATTTAATAGCATTATCAAAATCTTCAGGCTTTGTCAGTGGTGATGTTGCCTGTACTGTTACGAGAATATCAAAGTCTATCCTATCCATAAAATCAATCATGACAGATTCGGTCGACGCAGTGTCTGTTGCTAAAAATGCATCTCTTAAGAGTATTTCAACAGGTAATGAAAAACCGGATACCACATCAATTATTTTCTGTGAATCAGTTGAAACATATACTTTATCTATCATTCTTGAAATTACTGCTGACTCAAGAGCCCAAAAACACAATGGCTTTCCTGCAATAGGCCTTATATTCTTAAGTGTAATTGATTTTGAGCCCCCTCTTAAAGGAACCAGCGCAACTATTCCTGGTTTCTGTTCCATTTTAATTTCTTCTTCTGTTCTTTTTCTACATCAAGCAGATCTCCAGATTTGTACTGAAGGCTTGTAAAGGTGGCATTTAAGTTTCTTACCAGTTTTCTCAGGCCATCCGGTTCAAGCGAAGCTGCATGGTCTGTGCCCTTCCATGTCCTGTCGAGGGTAAAATGTCTTTCTACATATCTTGCGCCAAGGGTATATGCCGCAATATCAATTGCAATTCCTAAATGATGCCCGGAAAAGCCAATATTCTTTATAATACCTTTATATTTATCGAACAACTTTTTTATCTCAAGCAGGCATGCGTCCTCAAACTTAATCGGGTATCCTGATATGCAGTGGTATAGGACCAGGTCCTTATTTCTTTGCTTTTTCTGGAAGTACTGGACTATTTCTTCAATTTCCCTTCCTGCAGTCATGCCTAAAGACAGATGTATCTCACCGCCAAAATTATCACAAATATAATCAATTAATTTAAAATAATTGCTGCAAGCTGAAGGTATCTTGATTATCTGCGGATTAATACTGCATATAACTTTTGCAGAGCTTAAATCCCATACAGAGCATGAATAGACTTTGCCATATTTGTTACATTCTTCCATCAGTTCCTTATGATGCTGTATATTTAACTCCAGAAACTCCCTGTGCAGGCCGTAAGTCTCCCCATATGAATTTGATGGAACCGGATGTGGTGAATTATATTCTTCTTCAGTCAGTATCTCTGCAGGGGTCCTTTTCTGGAATTTAATAACATCAGCATTGCAGAAATCTGCTGCTATCCCAACCATTTTTTTTGCTGTCTCAAGACTGCCCTGATGGTTGCATCCAATCTCGGCAATTACAATTGGTCTTTCATACATTTTCTTTTGCTTTCTAGTTATTTTAGTAGATTATATTTGATTATTTTTGTTTTAGTTTATAAATATAATTAACTACAAGGACCACGACTATTCCTGTAAGAAGGCTCAGCAATATTACGATTACTGTATTTATTAGTCTGTTATTCTCTTCTTCATAACTTGGGTCTTTTGTTATTACCTCAATACGGTTATCAACATTATTCTTTTGGCTTAAAAAGCCCTGGTACAGATCATCCAGTTTCTTTATCTGGTATTGGTTATCTATAATCTTCTCCTGATATAACAGGAGCTCAGATTTTTTTTCAAGAATATCGTAGTGAGGTTCATTTAAAAGAACATTTCCAGAAACCTGCTGCCTTTCCAGCTCAGAATATAAATCCTGTATCTCTTTTTCTATTTCAACTATTTTATCTTCAAAAACAATTGCCTCATCTTCAAGGGTTTTTATATCTCTGTCTATCATTGCCATAGTGTTATCAAATATCTTCTCATCCGAAATTTTTATCTGTTCACCGAGTGACTCCATGAGGTTTAATGCTATTTTTTTTGCAAGCTTTTTATCAGTATTTTTTACCTTTAAAGAAAAAATACTCTTGTCTGCATCAAGGTCAAGGTTTATCAGAGAAGTATTTACCTCAGTTTTGTAGTCATCGATTTCTTCAAGGTCATCAAGCGACTGAAGTATCTTATCGGTCTTAAGTATCAGTCCCACATCTTTTGTTCCAATAAAAACTGACTGGTTGTTTAAATATTTTTCCTGGGTATCGCTATATTGCAAATAATCATCCTGGACATAATCATCCCTAAGGCTGAACTTATACCTTACTTCATAAGTTGTTGGTTTAGAAATCACGTAAAACATACCCACTGCAAGAACTATTATTACTGTGCCTATAAACCACCATTTCCTTTTTAAAAATAATCGAAAAAGTGTTTTCAGATCAATTGAATCTTCTATATTATTATCTTCTTTTTTGTCCATACCTTGTCCCCATAATTGCGGTGTTATAAAACTTATTTTACAAAGAATATTTTGCTATCTTTATAAAAAACAATTAAAAAAAGAAACTAACAGATTTTTCATCAATGTTTTATAGTTTGTTTTTTCTCAAATCAATAAGTAAGCATTTTACCATAAATATTTATAGTAGACCACCGCACTGAACTTACAACTATTATTGCTCATATTAATTTATGGGAAGCTATGCGGAAATGTAAGGTAAGGTATGCAGAAAAAAAGCATTTATCCTAATAGTTGTAAACACAACTCTTAAATAGTGCATATAAGATATATTCCATGGATAGAATACAGTATATAAAATTAAATTAAAATCAAGCTCTTCACTTAGAAACCGTAAATCTGGTTTGCAAACTGCAATATCTTGCTTGTATAGGTTGAGCCCGGCGCCCATTTACCGTTTAAGAAACCAACTGTTGTATTCCCGGAATATTTGGAATGAGTAGTCCCAAAATGTCTTGGGTCATATGTATTGCTGCAATACTTGTTTACGTGGTCAGGGTAATAATAAAAAGCAAGATGCGCATAATGCGCTATTATTCCAAGCTCCTCAGTTGCAAAACTGTTCCCGGGGGCCCCGCCGCCAGTAGCTCCTATCCCCGCAAAATTATTCTGGTTTGCTTTTACATCTCCCTTAAATTCCAGGAACCCGGTTTCATGGCACATCTGCGCCCATGCAATATCTGCCCTTAAATTAAAAATTTTTCCATACTGGATATAAATAGGGGCAAGCTTTTTTGCCCAGTCTACCTTAGAAGAATTCCTGCTGGCAAATATGCTTACAAGCTGCTCAGCGGTGACTTCATAATAACCTGTGATACTTGTATTGTTAGTGATTATGCTTGTATTTACGGGATATTGCTGCTGGGTGGCTTTTTCTGTAATTTCAGCTTTTGTGCTGGACTCAGCAGATATAGACCCATCATCATCTTTGACAATAAGTTTGACAGTATAGGTGCCTGCCTTTGAATATTTATGTGATGGTTTCTGGCCAGTTCCAGTGCTTTTGTCGCCAAAGTCCCAAAGATATTCTTTTATTTCTCCATCAGTATCTGTGGATTTTGAACCATCCATAGTGATCTGCTCATCTACTTTAGCGCTATAAGGACCGCCTGCAACGGCGACAGGCACAGAGTTTGCCGCAGTTTCTGTTGTTACGGACCCTGTTTCAGTGCTTTCCTTGCTTTCTCCGGTCAAATCTTCAGCTGCACCTGAACCAGCCGACGTAGAGGTTGTGTCTGATGAGGAAGTCCCGGCAGTCTCACCTGCCTCAGTATCGCTGGTTATATTATCAGCCTGGCTTTCGGAAGACCCCTCCCCTGGCAAATCTTCACTTTTTCTGATTTCAACAGCCACAGATACTGTAGTAGATGACGCTTTTTTATCATCTACTACAGTAAGCTTAACTGTAAAAGTGCCAGGCGCCTGGAATACATGTGAGGGTCTCATTCCATTGCCTGTCGTGCCATCGCCGAAATCCCACAGGTAATTATTTATTGTTCCGTCAATGTCTATAGAACCTGAACCATCAAATGTTATACTTTCCCCTGTTTTTGCGCTGTATGGACCTCCCGGGTCTGCCTCCGGAATGCTGTTAATAGTAACTTTTAACTTGTCAGTCGATTCTTCACCACCCGGAAGTGTTATTTTTAAGGTAACTTCAACTATTCCGGTTTTTTCAAATACATGCTTCACTACACTTGTATCTACTGTCTGGTCATATTTGCCATCCCCGTCCCAGTCCCAAAGATAACTTACTTCGGAATCCACGCCGGTCTTTATAATGCTTGCAGAAGCATCAAATGTTATGCTGTCGCCTACATTTCCCTGCATATCCTTTCCTGCATCAGCAGTTACTGAGTCAACTGCTGGTATTGATTCCGCTGTTTTCCCGGAAGAGTTGGCTGCCTGAACTACCTGGTTTGCAAACATTATTATCTTATCAGTGTAGGACGAGCCCGGAGCCCATTTTCCATTCAGGAACCCCAGTTCTGTATTGCCGTTATAATTTATATGACCATCGCCAAAATGCCTGGGGTCAAATGTTTTGTTACAGTATTCATTTACATGGCCGGGGAAATAATACCATGCAAGATGGGCAAAATGAGCTATTACGCCCAACTCCTCTGTAGCAAAGCTGAACCCCGGAACACCGCCGCCTGTTGCCCCAATGCCTGCAAAATTATTCTGATTGGGTTTTACGTCCCCGGTATATTCCAGGAACCCTGTTTCATGCACCATTTGAGCCCAGGCAAGATCCGCCCTGAGATTAAACAGTTTTGCATACTTAATATAAAGCGGCGCAAGTCTTGAAGCTCTTTCAAGTTTTGATGAGTTCTTGTCTTTAAACAACTTTATAAGGGCATCTTGTGAAATATCAATATAGCCGACAAAACTTGTGCTGTTTGAAACATTTTCCAGTTCAATATATTCTGCACCCTCATCCGGGCTTTCCTGGCTGGAAGAATCAGGCGGCAATTCAGCAGGGTCAATTACTGCAACGGTTGTGCTGACAGTTGCCGATGATTTACCCATGGCGTCCTTTACGGTAAGCGTCACCGTGTAAGTGCCTTTTTCTGAATATTCATGCACAGGTTTGGAGGCATCAGATGTGTTGCCGTCGCCAAAATCCCAGAGATATTCCGATATTATTCCATCAGGGTCATACGAGCCTGAACCATTTAATTTTATATCGCTGTCGATTTCACCGCTATAAGGGCCTCCGGGTATTGCAACAGGATTTAAGTTTATCTCTGATATATCGCCTGATTTTACTGCGTTTAATTTTAAGTTACCAATACTGTAATCGCCTTTTTTATCAAATGCATATATATATAGTATATTTTCGCCTTCGTTTAGTTTATCGGCTTCTACTGTAATGCTCCACCCGCCTTCCAGGACTCCTTCGCTCCCAAGCACATTGGTTTCAAAGTCGTCTATTTTCCCTAGCAGGTTATTTTCATTTCTCTCTGGAGCTTTATATATCTCGATTTTTTTAAGTTCTTTGGCTGGGGTCCCGCGCAGGTCAGCGGACCATCCCCTTATTTCAAACTTTGAAAATACCTTTGCCCCATTATCGGGAATATTTGTCTTTACTGTAAATCCGGAGGAGTTTGTGCCGCTTGTGTCGCTATATGTGTTGGCATCATTATTTTCCTGCTCTTCATCATCGTCTTCTTCTTCGGTGTTTGTATCATTGCCACTGCTTTTTCCACCGGAATCAGGCGCTTTGTTTATGCCTTCGGAGAATTTCTTAATCCCGTTAAAAATACCATTTGCCAGCTTTTCCCTGAAATCAGCAGTTTTTAAAAGATCACACTCTGTCTGGTTTGATATAAAAACTCCTTCAACCAGCGCTGCGGGCATAGCAGTATATTTAATCACCCTGAAATCAGCAGTTTTAACACCCCTGTTTGCTCTTCCCGTACTGCTTACAACATTGGATTGAATAAGGCTTGCCAGCTGGTTTGAACCTGCAACACCATTTGCGCACCAGTATGTTTCTGTACCGTGCGCGTAAGGAGAAATCGAAGCATTGTTATGGATTGAAACAAATAAATCTGCCCCACTTGAATTAGCGATTGAAACCCTTTCATCAAGGGATTTTGAAGAATCACCATTCCTTGTCATCTCAACTGAAAACCCGTTTGCTTCCAGCTTTGATTTAACCCTTAGAGTAATATCGATATTTGCTATCTTTTCCTGGTAGCCATACCAGGAAGCGCCGGGGTCGCTGCCGCCGTGTCCCGCATCCAGGAATACTTTTATCTTGCTGTCAGCAAATAATTTTGTCCCATCAGGAGTAAAAAACATTAGAGTGACAAATAAGATCAGGATAATAAGTGAAAAGAAAATTTTTAATGTTTTTTTATAACTCATGGGATATTCTCCTCTTTATTGCTTTATAAGGTCGCTTCTCCTGAAAACCGGCTCTTTTATATCCAGCTGCCCCAGGGTATCAATCTTGGTCCCGTCTATATAAAATTCCACAGATTCCACTTCCGAAAATTCTGTGAGTGTATTTACAATAGAATATACAAGTAAAATATCTACGGTATCGCTTACAAACCTGTCATTAATGAAGTCTTCTGAAAAATCAATCTTTGCCACTCCGTCAAAAACTCTTATCGAATTGATTTTTGTTGTTGCAGGAATAAGAACAATCAGGCTTGAGTCTATAGGATTTTTCATCATCTCATAAATCGCATCAACCAGTTTACCGCTACCTTCCACTGTTCTTGCTTCCCCCGCCAGATACTCTGCTGAACTATTTGCATAATAGACATTAACGGTTTCTTCTGAAGGGTCTATCTCGTCAGTCTCACCAGTAAGTTCTTCCCGGGAAGACTCCTCTGTGCTTTCAATTTGTTCTGAAGTTCCTTCTTTTTCTGTTGCGGCATCTTCATCAGTTTGATTATCCTGACTTGAAGTCTCATTCTGGATATCTTCTGTTTTTCCTTCAGCATTAACAGCATTATCTTTGGTTTTTTTCATAGCTATATCGCTGAAAATACCACAGCCGGCAAGAACAAGCATAAAAATAAGCGCAAGGCAAAATAGCTGAAATAAATTAACACCCGACATTGCACAGGATTTCTTTGGACAAAGAAAAGATTCAGTAGCTGGCCTTTTTTTTAATTTGCTGCTTTTCATGGCTACAATTATTTCTATTATTAATTATTTTTTTACTATAGCACTTGCTATATTTACTACTAATTTTACTACGATTTTTGTAACAATTCTTTAAACTTATTGTAAAGTAATAATTATCACAAATCCTTATTAATGTCAATTAAATCTTGAATAAATTTTTAATAAATTTCTATAAGGATTTTAAGAGATATCTGCATCTGGACCGCTCAGTAAGTTACTTTTAAATTAATATTCTGCTGCAGGTATTCCCACCCATCCCTGGTATCGTCATTATCGGTATAAGGACCTGCAAAATGGACCCTTATCTGAAACCTGGAATTTCCATCATTTATGGCTTTTTGCAGCTCTGATTTCAGTTTATCCGCTGTACAGGAGATATTTGGACCTGCAAAGCTCTGGACCGCGACACCGGCAAGTTTAAAATCCTTTTGAGCTATAGGCCTTTTGCCCCATTCGACAATATTTATCCAGAAAGCATCAAGATATTCAAGGGGTTTACCCTGCACCGTGCCTGAGCTGAAAGTCAGTTTCGCGCTCTTAACATTTTTTCCGGATAATGAGCCAATATCGAAGCTTATAAATCCTGCGCAGGGCTTATTCCCGGCTGAATCTCCTGCGTAGATATTCCCTGCTGCATAAGTCTGGCCTCCATATTCAATATAACCGCCCTCCTCTGTTTTTTTACCCAGATTAATGCTCTGTTCAGAAGGCTCGGTAGTTGTGGCAGCTGTAGTTTCCGGTGAAGTTGTCTCGGGAGCCGTCTGCTTTGCAGTGGTTTCAGGAGCATTTGCAGACCCTACATAAACTGAAATTGTTTTTGCTGATTTTGCCCCCATGGAGTCTGTAATCTCAACTTTTACTTCATAATTTTCAGGTTTTGAAGGCGTCGTCCATTTTACATTTTGAAGGCTGTCATTATCCAGCGAGCCTCCGCTGACAGTCCATTTATAAGATATTGCATTTCCTTCCGGATCGCTCGCTGTTACTGAAACATCATATTGTTTTGAAACATAAATAATATCGCTAGAAAGCTTCATCTCTGTTATTACCGGACTTGCATTACAGCCCCATGAAAGTGTCATTGAGTCCATCACAGTGCCGTTGACATTTGAAGCAGTAGCTGTCAATGTGTATGTGGTGGCATTTCTTTTCAGGTTTATTTGTGTAGCGGCAGGACCAGCATTTCCGCTGCTGTCATCCCTTGAAAATTTGACCTCGGGCTTTGGATTACCAGTTACAACGGCTGCTATCCTGTAGTAACATGTATCATCAGCAGCAGAATATAGCGGTCCTTCATATATTTGAAGCCTTATGGACAGTTTATCTCCGGTTTCTTCTGCGGACGCCATATCATTGTCGGGGTCCAGTTCTTCATCATTAGTGCCCCCAGCATGCTGCCCTGGATCTGTTTCTTTTACTGCAGCATCGCTATGCTTATCATCATCTACTGGAGCAGTTACCGCAACCTGCTTTTGGCCCATAATGCCATTCAGGTATTTGTTTATGAAAGGTTCGGCATATTTAGATATACCAGGCGATAATAAAAGAAGCCACGACCAGGAAATAAGCGCAAAGACCAAAAGTATTGCTATAGGTATTAAAAAAATACCATTTCCGTTTTTAATGAAACTATTTTCTTTAGAACTAGATTTATTTTTGTGACTCATAGACTATTTTTCCTGAAACTGTTTCAGCGGCCGCCACCAGCTCTCGTTATCCATATACCATCTGACAGTCTTCTCAAGCGCTTGCGTAAAATCAGTTCCGGGCCTCCAGCCAAGCTCTGATTCTATCCTGGAACAATCGACCGAGTATCTCCTGTCATGGCCCAGCCTGTCTGCAACCGGCTGAATAAATGACTCGTCCTTACCGACAAGCTCGATAAGCTTTTTAGTTATCCATAAATTCGGCTTTTCATTTTTCGCGCCAATATTGTAAATGCTGCCAATCGACCCTTTGTGCAGGACAATGTCAAGAGCACCACAATTATCTGTTACATATATCCAGTCCCTGACGTTCATTCCATCGCCATAAAGAGGGACCTTTTTATTGTCTATAAGGTTTGTGACAAACAATGGTATTAGTTTCTCCGGGTACTGGTACGGGCCGAAATTATTAGAGGTCCTTGTAATCAAGATAGGGGTGCCGTAAGTTTTGTTGAAAGAGCGCACTATCATTTCTGCCCCTGCTTTTGATGCTGAGTAAGGGCTGTTAGGCTCAAGCGGATCTGTTTCCTTAAAAGAGCCCTCTGCTATTGAACCATATACCTCATCTGTACTTATCTGGAGGAAAATATCACAGTTATATTGTTTTACTGCCTCCAGGAGGACAAAAGTCCCATAAACATCTGTCTGTATAAAAACACCGGGGTCTTCAATTGACCTGTCTACATGCGATTCGGCAGCAAAATTTATTACTGCATTTATTTTTTCCCCTGTAAAGATGTCCCTGACTATACCCCTGTCTGCGATATCACCTTTTACAAACTCATAGTTCGGGCTGTCCTCAATATCCCTTAAATTTTCAAGGTTGCCTGCATAGGTAAGTTTATCAAGATTGATTATTTTATAACCAGGATATTTTTTTAACATGAAATGTATAAAGTTACTTCCAATAAACCCGGCTCCGCCGGTAACAAGCAGCGTATGGAATTTTCTGCTTTCCAATTGATTCTCCTGTCACTTATGATTCTGATTACTTCTTATATAGATTCTGCTTGAAAAATCTATGTTTTTTTATCTGTAATATGAAAAGTTAATTTATTTTTTATCTTCAAATACCAATACCTTTGTAATTAAAGCCCATGCCGGCAAGCTTTCCCCTGTCCAGTATATTCCTGCCATCAATAACATTAGGTTTACTCATTATTTTTTTGATTTCATTAAAATCCATATTTTTAAATTCATCCCAATCAGTAACCAGAACCAGCAGATCGGCATTGCTGGCTGCATGATAAACACTTTCCGCAATAATTACTTTTTTATCCACATCCGGCGGGCATTTTTTTACTATAGGATCAAAAGCCCTGACTTCTGCTCCTAATTCTATAAACTTATTAATAACAGTTACTGAAGGCGCTTCCCTTGTATCATCAGTGTTAGGTTTGAAAGCAATGCCCAGGACTGCTATTATTTTATCCTCGATGATACCGAGCATATCCATAGCTTTCTGGACTACCCTGAATCTCTGATAATTATTCACCTGTATTACTGCATTCAGTATGTTGGCAGGAGTTCCATACTCTTCAGCTGTAAAGGCCAGTGCCCTTACATCCTTTGGAAAGCATGAGCCGCCCCAGCCTATTCCTGCTCTCATGAACTTGTTGCCTATCCTGCTGTCCAGACCCATACCGAATGTGACATCCCTGATATTTGCGCCTACTCTCTCGCAGATATTTGCAACTTCATTTATAAATGAGATTTTAGTTGCAAGAAAAGCATTTGAAGCATATTTTATAAGCTCGGAGCTTGTTGAATCTGTTATGATTATAGGGATTTTTTTATCAGTATTATTTTTTTTGGCATATTCAAAATCCTGGCTTATTATAGGTTCATATAATTGCTTCATACAGGCAATTGCCTTCTGGCTTTCAGAACCTATTACAACCCTCTCGGGGGAAAAAGCATCGTGCACAGCTTCCCCTTCTTTAAGAAACTCAGGATTTGAGACAATATCAATTTCATGCTTTCCATTATTATCTGCAATATTTTCATTTATTATCTTTTTTACCCTTTTTGCTGTTCCTATGGGTACGGTACTTTTATTTACTATTATCTTATACCCGTTTAATGATTTTCCTATAAGTCTTGCAACATCATCCAGCGATGTTAAATCAGGTTTTCCGGTTGGCAAGGGTGGCGTCCCCACGCAAATAAATATAATATCCTGGGATTTTATTGCGCCCGCAACATCTGTAGTAAAAAACAGATGCCCGCTTTTAATGTTTTTGCTTATAAAATCTTCCAGTCCCGGTTCATAAATAGGGCATTTTCCTTCCAGAAGCATCTTAATCTTAGATTCATCCTTATCAGCACAAATCACATGGTGTCCTACCTCTGCAAGGCACACGCCTGTTACCAGGCCCACATAACCAGTTCCAATAACACAGACTTCCATTTCTTCTCCAATTATAAAATAAAATGTTAATAAAATTATTAAAACTCTACATTATGCAAATATATTCCAGGTTATCATTATTTTAGGCTATAACTGTCCATATTAACAATCAGCCGTAATATTTTCTAATATAAAAACGCCAGAAAACATGCATTGTGTCTAAAAACATTCTTGCTGCATCTTTTAACCCGATTCTGCCAGCCTCTCTTTTACTATTAAGTTGGATTGGTGATTCTACTATTTTAAAGCCTCTTTTATATAACGAAAGAAGCAGTTCAAGATCAAAGGCATATCTTCTTACAATTACATTTGAAATGCATGCCTTTAAAGCTTCGGATTTAAATAATTTTATCCCGGTTTGCGTGTCTTTCACCGGCAGCCTGAATAAAAACTTTACCATACAGTAATAAAAAGAGCTAAGCATTTTTCTTGCTTCCGGGTAATTTAAAACTGAATCCTTGTGCATCTTTGAACCAATGACCACATCTGCATTTGTTTCTTTCATTATTCCATACATAATGTTAATAAGCGATGGATGAAGGTCCAGGTCGGCATCAAGAAATAAAATATACCTTCCATTTAAAAACCCTGTGCCATATTTTAAGGCAAAGCCTTTGCCTTTGTTAGGATAGTAACTTTGTAATTTTACTTTTTTGTTCCCTGCCGAAAATTCGGTGATTTTTTTAACGGTATCATCCGCGCTTCCATCATCCGCAACAACCAGCTCATAATCCGGATTGAATTCTTCAAGTACTTTTATGGTTTCCTTTATAGTATATATGATATTTTTTGCTTCATTATAAGCAGGTATCAATATTGAAAATTCGGCATTTTTCATGACTTATTTTTTCCGGCCCTTAAACCATTCATATGTTATTTTGAGGCCTTTGTTTATTGATGTTTTTGGTGACCACCCCATTACATTTTTAGCAAGCCTGTTGTCCAATACGCTCCTGTACTGTTCGCCTTCTTTTGCAGGTCCGTGCTTTTCCCTGATTTCCCTGCAATTTGAATAGCCATTCAATATTGAAAAAAGCTCATTTACTGTTGTCTCTATCCCTGTACCGATATTTATACAACCTGTAAAATCACTTTCAATTGCTCTTATGTTTGCATCTATAACATCTTCAACAAAAACATAATCCCTTGTCTGGCCGCCATCTCCATTGATAACAGGATTCTCGCACTTTATAAGTTTATTTGAAAAAATTGCTACAACTCCGGCTTCACCAAGCGGATCCTGCCGGGGACCGTAAATATTCGCATAGCGAAGGGCTATATATTTCAAACCATACTGGCTGTAAAAATAATGAAGGTATTTCTCGGTGGCAAGCTTTGCCACACCGTACGGGGAAATCGGGTCAGTCTTATGTTTTTCATCTGCCGGGAAATATTGCTGTTCTCCATAAACCGTTCCTCCGCTTGAAGCAAAAATAATTTTTTTTACGCAGGATTTCATACTGCAGTTAATTACATTAAGCCCGCCGACGACATTGACTTCTGCATCATAGACCGGGTCTTCTACAGATATCCTAACGCTCAGCTGGGCCGCATTATGGATAACTATATCCGGTTTCTCTTCTTTAAATATATCTATCAATTTATGGCTCCTGACATCAAACTCATAAAACCTTGAGCTGGCGTTTATATTCTCCCGCTTTCCCGTAGAAAGATTGTCAAGGATTATCACATCATTTCCAGATTCAATAAGCCTGTCTGCAATATTTGAACCAATAAAACCTGCTCCGCCTGTAATAAGAATCCTCATCAGTTTACCGCCTTAAAATTATTTTTAAACAACTCAGATAAAAAATAAATTTTCATATTAACCCTTTTAACATGCAAGCACAAGGTGGGCCGCAATACCGGATATTATCAGCTCTCTTCCACTTCAATATACTTCTCATTTTTTATAGCCGGTATAGATAAATCAACGTTACCGTATATTTTTATTCTATTGCCCTCAATAAGGAAAATTGCACCGTCTATTTCCGGTATTTGCGTCACGGTGTTTACGATAGTATAAATGACATACTCATCCAGGATGCCGGATTCCAGGCTGTTTTCCAGAAACTCCTGTGAAAAGTCTATTTTTGCGAAATTCTCGTATATTTCTACATCAAGAAGTTCAGAGCCAGGCGGTATGACAGGATAGTTGAATGACTTCATTGGACCTTTGAGTAATTCTTTCACTGCATTTTCCACTGCTATTTCCGGATTCCCGGCGCTTATAGTCCTGTTTTCATAGGAAAATAGGGATTCTTCTCCCAGAGATGCAAAATAAACCTTTAATTCAATCCTGGAAGGGAAGTCTTTTTCATCACTTCCAATTTTATTCTTAAAAAAATTAATTATCTTATTCCAGAAATTAAGGCTGCCCCCTGATGCCTCCACTTCTTCTGTTTCAGCATTATCATTTACCTGCGCGCCTTCTGCGGGCTCGCCGTTTCCTGGTTCCGTCAACAGAGTGTCTTGCGACTGGCCGCCAGGGCTTGACAATTGTTCTTCAGTCTGTGATGAGCCTGCCGATACTTCCCCTGAATCATAGGCTGTGCCCTGGCTGTATTCATATGATGAATCTTCGCTTATAGTAGTGGTTGAAAATAAAGACATTAATGAATTTCTGGTATTTTTTAAAAATGATGGATTTGAAATACTCCAAAAAACAAATATTATTACGATAAGCAATAAGACCAGTACCAATAAAAATCTTGCAAAACGATTTTTCTTTTTTTTCTTTTTTTTTAATAACTGTTCTTCGGTCCTCATCAGTTATTTGTTTTTGATTATCTTACTATTCAAGCCCCATCACTGTTTTCAAATTTTCGTAAGCTTCCCGGGCATCTGTATATTGAGGATATAGCGCCAGGGCTGCTTCGAATTCCTTCTTAGCTTCCTCATATCTTGTTTCATACTGAAGCTGCATTGCATTTGAATAATGCATCATTGCTGCTTCTATTATTTCAAGGGATTTCTCATATTTTGAATTAAATGAATCAATCAGGTCCTGCTTTGCCCCGTCTGAAAGTCCTGATTCATTAATGGCTATTTCTGCCTTCCTGTAAGAGCTCTTCGCCAGGCCATATTCGCCTGAAGAATAATAGTTATCCGCAGTCTCTATAAGCTCAAGGATTCCTGCAGGAATCACTTCCATAGATTCGGTGGCGCTTTCTTCATTCTCTGGTGTCTCTCGTTCTTCAGCAACAGATTCTACGGTCTCAGATGCTTCAGCTGTGTTTTCAGCAATATCATTGCCTGTTTCAGCAGCAATAGATGATTCGGCAACTCCTTCATTCTTTACCTCACTTTTTGTGCATCCGGTAAATGCAAATATTATAGAGACCGCTAATGCAGGGACAAACATAATGACCAGGGTGGCCAAAAAGCCATTCACTGGATGCTTGGCATTCTTTTTACCCTTAATATTCCCTGAGTTTTTACAAATTATTTTTCCTGGCCTGTCATACATAAAAACCTTCCTCTTTTTTATAGTTATTATTGTTCCGGAATCAAAATATTTCACAACATTATATATAAAGATATCTGATTTATAAATATAGTTTTATGTCCAGGATTTGCTTGCAGGAAGAATAAAGTCAAACCTGGTTTATCTTTATTAAAGTCGCCTCGGGCTGGCAGTAAAACCTGAAAGGAGAATACCTGCCTTCACCAAGGCCCCTCGATATATACAGGACAAAGTCCTTAAAATAGAATAAGCCTGATGCATATTTTGCTTTTATGTTGCTGCCCGTTAAAATTGCGCCTAATCCTGGCAGCCTTACCTGTCCCCCGTGCGTATGGCCGCATATTATTATGTCAGCATTTTTTTCCGCCATATCTACAATAAAATCCATGTCAGGGGTATGTGTAAGGCAAATCAATAATTTACCGGTTGCATTTAAGGCATGTGACCTATCCGGTAAAATCTTAAAAATCTCCTTATATCTTTTTCTGTTTCTTCCCGGCAAACCTGAAGAACCCCCTGCATTTTCTTCCCCCAAAGCAGCGCCGACATCAGCTTTCTGGATTATTGCATCGCCAACGCCAGCGACTTCTATTTCACTTAATTGCGCGCCTGTTTCTGTGGCATTTTCCATGTTATTAAATCTGCGGTGGTTTACTGATTCTTTATTTTTTGCATTATCGGCCTGATGGGTTGATTTATTTATATTAATGGATACCTTTTTATTTTCCA